>NZ_JBQLIS010000027.1:0-55281 GCF_052156435.1 Paenarthrobacter sp. NCHU4564 | reverse complement strand
ACTTCACCATGGCAATCGACACCCTTCAATAATCAGGCGTTGCGATCACCGCATGATACGAAGGGCTCAAAACGCGCTTAACTGCGACCTAGTTGGGTGGGAGGGTTTCGAGTGCCCGTTCGAGGAAAGTCTTCAGTTCGCTGTCTCCCAGGATCGGGGTGACCACGCCCAGTTCCAGGGTGGGCTGGGTTCTTGCGCCGGCAGCCGTCAGTGCCCGCTCTACGTTCCGCCGGCCCTCAGCCACTCCTGCTGAATCGTTCCGTGCGGAGGCCTCCAGCATCTCGAGGGCGTCTTCCACACCGCGGCCATACTCAGCGGCCGCGGTACTCCAGTGCGAGGCATCGGATGCGAACCCGGGGACCGCCATCCGTTGCAGCAGCTCGGGCAGCCGCTGCAGTAGCCGCGCCCTGGCGAGGAGATCCCCTGAAGGTGACCTGCCGGCGTCGTAATCCGACCAGAACCGCTCAATATCAGCACGCAGCTGTGGAGCTGACGGTGTCAGCGGATCATCCTGCCACTCCTGGTTCAGGTCAGCGAAGGCGCGGACTGCCGAGCGCACCTCAGGGTCCGGCCCGGCCAGGAGGTCCAAGGCAGCGTCCATGGAATCCTTGGGATCGTAGGCCGGTCCGTTCCAGGTGAAGTCCGCATACGTGAAGACTGCCGGGAGGGACAGATACGGCTGGATCATGGGGTTGGTGACCATCCCGCGGACGGTTTGGTGCAATGTGGCATCACGGCCAACGACGGGAGCCATGAAGAGGTGGTCCTGGGAAAAGTCGTTGACCGGGTAGTTGTCCCAGACCACCAGGGCACGGGGTGTGCCGGCAGTCCCGTAGGTGCGGCTGGCGTCCCGAGCGGACTGTCCGGTGATGCGGTGGGAGACGACGTCCTCGCCGGTCCACTGCACCACGATCGAGGGATCAAGCGATTCGCCCAGCAGTTCCTTGTAGGCATTGCTTGCCGAGCCGTTATAGAAGGTGGGGACCGTCTCCAGTGGCTGGAGGCCCTCCTTGGCCGCAATGAATTGTTCATTCACGCGGTTAAGGAACCGGGCCTGGGCCCTGGCCAGGTTGGCCTGTCCCGCGCCGAATTCCTCCAGGTCCCCCGCACACTGCACGCGGGTGGCAATGTCATCCAGCGGAATGACAAAGGACCTGACCCCCAGCGAATACAAGGACTCAAGTTTGGCCAGCGCGTCCTCAAGATCGGAGGGACGCGAATAGCAAATGTCGATTCCGGGCGACAGGGCGTAGCTGAAGCGGACATGGTTGGCGGTGGCCGTGGTGATGAGCTCCTGCAGCTCCGCCAGCTCTTCGTCCGTGTACAACTCCCGCCATTTGTCCCGCAGCAAGGGATCGTCCTTGGGTGAATAGATGTAAGTGTTCATCTTTTGGCGGCCCGCGAACGCTATGACATCAAGGCGTGCCTGGTGCGACCAGGGAGTGCCGTAGAACCCCTCGATCACGCCGCGGGTTTCCATCAGCGGCCAGTCGCTGATCCGTACGCTGGCCACCGCACCGTCCTTCACGAGCTGGCGGAGGGTCTGCACGGCATGGAACAGCCCGTCACCGTCGCGCGCGGCGAGTACCGCCGTCGGGATCCCCTCCCGCTCTCCGGTGGCGATCGCGTAACCTTCCGGGCGCTCCAGGGCGTCCTGCACGGTTTCGGGGTTCCCTCCCGCCACGTCCTTCAGCAGCGTGCCCGCAGCCTCATCAGTCCCGAGGTGGACTTCCGAGGAACCCTCCTCCGGACTCCCGGTGGCGGCCCCGGGTTCGGACATACCCCCGGCATCTGCCACAAGGTCCTGGATGACGCTGATTGACGCCGGGTCCGTTCCCGGCGCGGCCACAATGTAGACCCGCCCGTTCAAGGGAACAGTGCCGTTTCCGGACCTGACATCCTGGGGCATCGGATGGACGGCCGGTATGCCTTTCCGGTCCTCCCCCCGGGGATCCCCGCCATCACGGGCAACTGTGATCCACGCCACCACAACCACCAATGCCATCGCGAAAGCCGCGGCAACGATCAGCAGGGATCGCCTCCGCCTGGTGCCAGCGCCGGCAGGTGCTGCGTTCAAATCGGGTATCCCCTTGGGTATGCCGTCTCCGGCTCACTGGAACGATGTGTCAAGACAATCACACCCCGATGGTGCTGGATAGGGGCGGGACGAGCGTCGCGCCAAACTAGAGTTGTTGCGTGAACCTCCTCATTGCCGCGCTGGGTGTGCTGGGCGTTGCGTCGTCCGGGCCCCTGATCGCAGGTACCCTCGGCGCTACCTCCGTGACGGCACTGGCCATCGCGTTCTGGCGGAACGCTCTTGCGGCCGTCATCATGGCGGCGCCGGTGGCCATCAAGGAGCCAAGGCAGTTTGCGCAGATCACGCGCCGCGAGCTGGGCTGGTCCGTTGTTGCGGCCGTGGCACTGGCATTCCACTTTGCCTGCTTCATCACGGCGCTCCAGCTGACGTCGGTCGCGGCCGCCACGGCACTTGTCTGTCTGCAGTCGGCATGGATTGCCGTCTTCCAACTGTTCCGCGGCACCCGTCACCGCTGGCCTGTGCTGGCGGGCCTCGGCATCGCCTTCGCCGGTGTCGTGGCTATTACGGGATTCGACATGGGCTCGTCCCCGGAAGCGCTGCTGGGCGACATCCTGGCCTTGGCCGGCGGAGCTTTGGCGGGCCTGTACACGCTGGCCGGCGGAAAGGCGCGGCAGAGCATGGGTATCGGGACGTACACCGCCCTGTGTTACGGAATGTGCGCGGCCTTGGTGGCGGTCATGGCGTTGGTGGGCGGCCAGCAACTGACAGGGTTCGACGCCGGAGGCTGGCTTGGGATCCTTGCCATCACCGTCTGCGCGCAACTGGTGGGACATACGGCGTTCAACCATCTGCTGGCAACCATGAGCCCGCTGGTCGTCTCCATGATCATCCTGCTGGAGATCCCCGGCGCTGCCGTCCTTGCGGCGGTTTTCCTGGCCGAGGCCCTACCCGCCGGGATTTACGCGGGCCTGGGGCTGATCCTCGCAGGACTAACGGTGGTGGTGGCCGGCCAGCGCCGGGACCGGGCGGAAGCACACCGGCGCGAGGCGGAACTTGGCGCTGACTGACGTGCCGCCGTCGGGCTGTTCCGTAATTACAGCCCGACGCGTCGGGCGCCCTGGGCAGCGTTGGCCGTGTGGATTGCGCGCAACAGCTTGGCCGGGAAATACACGGAGAAGAACACCACCATGGGTGCCTTCAGGGCCATCTTCTTGACGTTGTGTGCCTTGTACGTGCGGTCGAACCGCGTCACGTAGTAGCGGTAATCCCGCGGTGAATCTTCGAGGCGGCGCGCTGACATGCCGGAGACCATCTGCGGACAGTACTGGATGTGGAGGTCGTGTTCAGCCAGGTGCAGTGAGAGGTCGATGTCTTCATGCATCTCATCCTTCTCATCCAGGCAGGCTTCGTCCCGGATGGTTTCCCAGGCGGTGCGCCGGAGGGCCATGTTGGAGCCGAACAGGAAGTGGTACTGGTGCTTGGCCAGGCGCAGCATGAGCTGCCGCATTTTGTCGTCCGCCTTAAGCCCGAAGCGGCGCATGGGCATGTCGTAATAGACCACCGGGCCGGTGGCAGCCTGCACATGCCGGTCCATGAAGGCTTTCTGCACCTGCTCCACCCAGTCGGGCTCCAGCACCGAGTCGGCATCGATGCGGCCCACGATGTCAGAGGTGGCGCTGTTCAGTCCGAAGTTGCGGGTAGGGATGAGGCCCTGCACCGTGTCCTGCTTGAGCAGGATGATGGGGCTTTCCGGGTACTCCTGCTGCATCTGACGCACGATCCGCGCCGTCCGGTCCGTGGACAGGTTATCCACCACGATGATCTCATTGGCCGGAACAGACTGGTAGATGGCCGCGATGAGGCACTGGCGGATCACGCTTTCCTCGTTATACGCCGGGATGACGATTGATACGCCGGGCGGTTCCGGAGCATCCTTGAGGGCACCCGCGAGGGGTCTATCGGCAGACATCACTTCAAATCTAACACCAGCCACACCGCGTCAGGCTGAGCGCCGGATGACGCCCCGGCAAACACTGAAGGGACCCCTTCCGGGATCCCTTCAGTGTTTTGTCCGGCAGTGATTGCCGCGCGTTCCTAGAGACCGGAGTCCTTGGATTCGGCGCCCTTGTCCTTGTCCAGGCTTGCGGCGATGTTCTTGACAGCCGTCTTGGCGTCGGTGGCGACGGTGCCCTCCACGTTGGCGAAGGCGTCCTTGGTGGCCTGCTCGGCCTCGGCTGCAGCTTCCTCCGGCGTCAGGTCAGCAGTGTGCTTCTCCGGACCAGTGGATGCTGCCGCGGTGGCGGCGGTTGCCGATGCCGTGGCATCCGACGCAGCCGTGTCCGATGCCACGGGAGTGGTTGACGGTGTGGGGGTCACGGGCGACGGTGTCTTCCAGGGATCTTCAACCGGCTTCGCAGCCTTCCAGGCTGCTACCCCGGCGGCCACGGCAGCAGCGATGACGGTGACGATCAGCAGTCCACGCTTCCGGGGCTTCTGCTGCTTGCCGAGCTGCGCGGAGACAGCGTTACCGGCCTCGTCCGCAACGACCTTGATGTGCTTGCCAGTTGCCTGGGCCTGTTCCTGCACACTGTGGACAACACCCGAGTCTGCAAGTTTCTGGGCAACGGCGTCCACCTGCGCCGGAGCGTTCTCCAGGACGTGATGGACTGCCACCGAGGCCTGGCCAAGCTGTTCGGACAGCTTGGGCAGGTACTCCACCACAACTTTGTCCCGTGCAAGGCCGATGGCCGGGGTGGCCTTGTTCAGTGCTTCCTGGATCCTGGGAGTCGCATCCTCCACAGCGTCATGGATCTTCGGCGCGAGGTGGGCCAACCCATCCTGGATCCGCGGGGTTACGGTCGCAACGCCGTCCGCCAAGTTGTGGGCTGCGCTCTTCAGGCCCTCCTGGATCTTGGGGGAAGCGGTGTCAATGCCGTGCTGGATGCGGGGAACAGCCCAGTTGACGGCAGCTTCAACGCGGGGCGCCGCCCAGTCGCGGGCGTTATCCACACCAACCACCACGGAGTGTTCAATGTCGCGGGCAATACGGTCTGATTTCTTCACAACTACCTCCCGATACACATGCTCGTTTGTTGCTAGCCTACGTGGCTTGGGGAACACCGGCTATTCATCTGCGCGATTCTTCCCGGATTTCACCCAGCGCGGAACCGGCTTGCGGGCCCCACCGGCGTTGACCCTGCATGAAAGAATGGCTCCATGACCATTGCAACCGCAAAAGCAACAATCCACACGAGCCTGGGCGACATCAAGGTTGACCTCTTCGGTAACCACGCCCCCAAGACCGTGGCCAACTTCGTCGGCCTCGCCACCGGTGAAAAGTCCTGGACGCACCCGGAAACCGGTGAAGACAAGACCGGCACGCCGCTGTACAACGGCACCATCTTCCACCGGATCATCAAGGACTTCATGATCCAGGGCGGCGATCCCCTGGGCCGTGGTGTTGGCGGACCGGGCTACAAGTTCGACGACGAAATCCACCCCGAGCTGACCTTCAACGCCCCCTACAAGCTGGCCATGGCCAACGCGGGCATCCAGATGGGCAAGGGAACCAACGGTTCACAGTTCTTCATCACCACTGTCAACACCGACTGGCTGTTCGGCAAGCACAGCATCTTCGGTGAAGTCACGGACGAGGAATCCCGCAAGGTTGTGGACGCGATCGAGGCCGTCCGCACCGGTATGGGCGACCGCCCTGTTGAGGACGTCGTCATCAACAGCATCGACATCGAACAGCTCTAACCTGCACCCATGAGCTACGGAATCCCGTCGGCAGAGCCGTCCGCTGATATCCCGGTGTGCCCGAGGCACCCGGACCGGCCCTCCTATGTGAGGTGCCAACGCTGCGGGCGCCCCGCGTGCCCCGAATGCCAGCGGGCGGCCGCCGTCGGGTTCCAATGCGTTGACTGCGTCAACGAGCAAAAACGTACGACGCCGGCCTACAAGTCCGCATACGGCGGCGCCTTGGCCATGGGGCGTCCTTTGGTGACGTACACGATCATCGGGTTGTGCCTGCTGGTCTTCATCCTCCAGTGGGTGCTGCCGGGAGACGTCATCTTCCAGAACTTCGCGTTCGCCAACATCTTCGCGGAGAGCCAGCCCTGGCGCATGCTCACCGCGGCATTCCTGCATTCGCAGGGCTTCCTGCTCCATATCGTCCTGAACATGTACACCCTGTGGATCTTCGGCCAAGCCCTTGAGCCGTTGCTCGGGAGGATCCGCTTCCTCGCTGTGTACCTGATGTCCGCGATCGGTGGTTCCATAGGTTTCCTGCTCCTGACACCCGACCGTCCGATCGTGGGAGTCGTGGGGGCCTCCGGCGCCATCTTCGGCCTGTTCGGCGCCATGTTGGTGGTGCAGAGGCACCGCGGCGGAGAAACCAAGCAGCTGTGGGTCCTGATCGCGATCAACGGTGCGATCGGCTTCTTTGTCCCCAGCATCGCCTGGCAGGCACACCTGGGTGGGCTCATCACCGGTGGCCTTGCTGCTGCCGCCATTGCGTACGCGCCGCGCGGCAAGAACCAAGCGCTCCTGCAAGCGGGTGGGCTGGTCCTGGTCGCCGGGCTACTGGCCGTAGTTGCCGGATTCAGGCTGGCTGCGTAGCGCCTATTCCCCAGGGACGACGGGGTTCCGGGGCAGTTGGCCCGCTGCTGGTATCACGGGCTGGCGGAGGATCGTTTTGAGCTTCTCCGGCGCCGTGCGGCGGGCGTCGCTCAAGTAGATCTCATGGTGTTTGCCGGTCATCGTGAGTGAGTTTTCCGGGATGAACCCGTTGTGCATACTCTCCAGCACCGGCCCCTCGGCATCGTAAGGGCCAATGTGCAAGGTCTGGACGCAGAGCCCCTCCTCCAAGGGCTCCAGTCGTAACGCATCCAAGGATGGCGCTTCCCCTTTGGCCGCAACCACCTCAAGGATCCGTTCCAGATGGTCTTGGCCGATCCAGTCCGGGACCAGGTTCAGGGCTGTCCATGACCACCGTGATTTGTCGCGTGCGCTGGTGAAACTCTCCATATCGTCCGCCCACCAGAGACCCTCCAGCGGCATCACACCGTAATCCCTGTCCAGTTCCTTCTTGCTGAAGAACTTGAGTGCGTACGCCACGGGGTAGATCGTCTTGAGGGCATCCTGATACCCCTGTGAGCTGTTGGGATCACCGTGCCCGTCAATCATCAGGTACTGCAGCCGCGGCACTGTGACGAGTGAGAACTTTCCGCGGGGCGCAGTGTAGGAGGGAACGGAATTTTTCAGTTCTGCCTTCTCCATGCCCACTCCACTCCTTCTTTCGGCGGCTGTCACTGTCCCTGCCGCCCTTCGTCTCTTTAGCGTTTATCCACAGGAGTTTTCCACACTGTGAGTAACTTACATAGATGTAGTTAAAGGTGACCCCGGTGTCAGAGGTGGTCTGTGGGGACAGATATCCCCTCCAAGGCATGAATTAGTCCACATCTGTGGATAACTTTGTCCCCTACGGGGCTGGAAATGTGGACAAGTGAGGTTCAGGACCACCATCTGTGGAAAACACTGTTAATTCCGCACGCTCAGCCCGGGTTTCAACAGGTTTATCAACACTGTTAATAACTTACAGGACTGTAATTCAGGCGTGACGATGACCCCGGATCCCAACAACGGCGGGCTCTGTCCGGTGAAATGCCACAGGTTTTCCCCACCTGTGGATAACTTGTGGGTACTGGCATGTTGTTAAGTGGGTAAGTCTCACGGAGACGCTTTGGCGCTCCGGGCGGAGCGGCGGATCATCCTCTGCGGGGAGGAACCAGAGTGGGTGACGCCGGCAATGCTGTGACCGTGAACTTTCCGTGAAGTCACGGCCACTATCCACAGCGATGTGCACACTGGGTAAAACTCTCAGCAGGGTACTTTTGGTGGCCGGACACCGTCAGGACGCGGGAGATGTGCTGAGATGCGTGGATGTCCACAAACTTTATCCCCACCTGTGGATAAAGTTACGCACTTTTGTGGACAGGGCCGGGCCTCCATGCACGCGGCGTTGTGCTGCCGAGGGCTTCAGGCCCACACTCCGGATGAACCGCGCCTGTGGCTGTCCAGCAAGTGGGTATCCACGATCCCCACTGCCTCCATGAGGGCAAACATGGTGGTGGGTCCCACGAAAGCAAACCCCTTCTTGCGCAGCGCCTTGGACAAGGCAATGGATTCCGGTGACGTGGTGGGAATGTCAGCCACGGTCCGGGGG
Source organism: Paenarthrobacter sp. NCHU4564 (assembly GCF_052156435.1). NCBI lineage: Bacteria > Bacillati > Actinomycetota > Actinomycetes > Micrococcales > Micrococcaceae > Paenarthrobacter > Paenarthrobacter sp. NCHU4564. The sequence continues at coordinate 47,017 of NZ_JBQLIS010000027.1, read as the reverse complement.
ACGGGAGTTGAAGCGGGCTGGAAGGACCACACGAAATCCACCAGGCCGCCCTCTTCGCGCAGGGCAATGGTGGCTTTGGCATTGGTGATGGCAGCGTTGATCTTCAAGCGGTTGCGGACGATCCCGGCGTCCAGCATGAGGCGTTCAACGTCGGCCTGGTTGAAGGCGGCCACACTCTCAGGGTGGAAGTCCAGGAAAGCTTTCCTGAAAGCATCGCGTTTGCGGAGGATGGTGGCCCAGGACAGTCCAGCCTGGAATGCCTCCAAACTGATGCGCTCGTACATCCCCTGCTCGTCCCGGACCGGCATGCCCCACTCGTGGTCGTAGTACGACTGCATCAAGGGGTCAGCGGCTGCCCACAGTGGACGCGCCAGGCCGTCAGGACCGACGATGATGCCGTTTTCTCCAGGGGTCACGCAGTTCTCCTCCATTGCTCCTGCGGATATTGTGCACCGCGGCCCTGACATTTTCTGATGACGCTTTCAGGACAGGCCGGTCACTCTCATGGTGATGTTGATCCGTCCCCCGGAAAGACCGCATCCGTCCGGTGCTGTTCCGGGAAGGACCTTGGGAATCCCGTGGTAGGCGAACCGGGACGGTCCACCGAAGACGAAAAGATCACCGGAGCGAAGGTGCACGTCGGTGTAAGGCTTGGTCCGGGTCAGCGTATTCCCAAAGCGGAAAACACACTCGTCTCCGATGCTCAAGGACACTACGGGGGCATCAGACAGTTCGTCCTTGTCCTGGTGCATGCCCATGGCTGCGCCGTCGGAGTAGAAGTTCACCAGCGCGGCATCAGGCGTGTATTTTGCTGACAGTCCTGACAGGGAGGGGTCTGCCCCGGAAGACGCGGCTTCCAGCGCCTTCCTTCCCAGCCGCACCATCCAGTCCGGGAAGTCCAGGACGGGCAGGCCATTGACGTCGGTTGCTTCCCGCGTGTAGCGGTACGGCTGCCAATGCCAGCCCAGGCACACTGTCCGCACGGACATCCGGCGGCCTCCTGGCAGGGTTGCGGCACGCAAAGGTACTGGTCCCTGGCTCCACTCCTCGAAGCGGGCCACAATCCACTGTTGTTGTTCCAAGGTCAGCCACCCAGGCACATGGACTGCCCCGGGAGCTATCTCCCGGGGTCCGGAGGGTGAGACATCGGCAGGTGCCACCAGCTCCCGTGGGAACAACGCGTCTTCACTCATGCGGCCGCCTCCAACGCGAGGAGGGTCCGTTTGGCCTCGGTTCCCCCGAGGTAGCCACCGTAGCTGCCGTCCGTCCTGACCACCCTGTGGCACGGGACGATGACGGGGATCGGGTTGGTGGCACAGGCTGTCCCCACCGCGCGGACGGCATTCGGGCTCCCTGCTGCACGAGCCACTTCCGCGTAGCTCTCGGTCCGGCCATAGGCAATCTCCGGAAGGTGGTGGAGGACGTTCAAACGGAAGCCCCGCGACAACCGGAAGTCCAGCGGAAGATCAAAGGTCCTGCGTGTTCCGCGGAAGTACTCGGTCAACTGCCGGGCAGGTTCCGCAAGCTGCGACGGTACGTGAAGGATGTTGGGGCTGACTGTTGCGGCCAATTTCTCCAGCACCGCCTGGTGATCTTCGTTCTCGAAGGCTACGCGGACTATTCCCTGTTGCGTTGCCGCCACCAACAGGTTGCCCACCGGGGAGGCGACCACGGTATAGGCGATCTTTAGGTCGCCGGTCTCAAGCGCTGCCTGGGCAAGCCGCTCATGAAGCCCGGCAAGTGCCGGCTCCAGTCGATGGTCCAGTGGTTCGAGCAGCATGGCCGCCCCGGCGCTGTCTGTGTGTTCCACGGCTGTTCCGTCCTGGTGGAGGGACTCCGGAGAAGATGATGGCAGGGTCATCGTGGCGCTCCTTTCGCGGTGAGGGAGGTGGGGGGTGCAGGCTCATGCGGTGTGTATAAGGGACGCTGCAGGGTTCCACGGAGGGCTTTGATGCCGTCGGACGCTGCACGTCTTGCTGCTTCCGGTGTTCCACCCAGCAGCAGCGCAATGTCCTTGTAGGGAACTCCGGCCAGGAAGTGGTAGGCAATCGCCTGCCGCTGCTTGGGCGGCAGCTGCCCCACGGCGTCGAGCAGTTCCGCGTAGCCCCCGCCCGGGATGCCCAGCACGGAAGGCCGCTCCGGCGGCTGGTCGACGGGCGCAGCCCGCCTGGAACGGGCCCGGAGGATGTCCACGCACTTGCGGTGCGCGATGGTGACGAGCCACGCCTCGATGTTGGCGTCCGGGGGGAGCTTGGAATACGCCTGCAGGGCAGAGAGGAAAGTGTCCGACCAGGCGTCGTCGGCCTCCTGGGCACCCACCACGGCGCGGCAAACCCTGAGTACGGACGCCCCGTGTTCCTGGACGATCACTTCAAACGGCAGCTTGGGGTGCCCCGGCGCGCGTGCCATCAGAAGAGTTTGCCCTCTTTGGCGGCAGCCGGTTCTTCGAGGTCCAGGAGGAAACGCTTGTTCCGCAGGCCCCCGGCGTAACCGGTCAGCTGCCCGTTTCTGCCCACCACGCGGTGGCATGGAACGATGATGCTGACCGGATTGCGGCCCACTGCTGAACCCACTGCCTGGGCCAGGTGGGGGTCGCCCAACTCCGCGGCAAGTTCCCCATAGGTAATGGTTTCGCCGAACGGGATGAGGTGGAGCCGCTCCCACACCCTTTGCTGGAAGGCATTGCCCGCTGTCTTGAATCCAATGTCGAACGCGGTGCGGCGGCCTTCAAGATACTCCTTGAGCTCTGCCGCAGTTTGCGCGAAAACGGGGTCATCGGCGGGTGCTGCAGCACCAAAGTAGTCCGGTGGGGGCAGGTGCCAGTGGCCTTCGTAGAAGACGCCCGTGAGGAAGTCCCCGTGGGCAGTCAGCGTCAACTGCCCCAACGGGGAATCCATGGTGGTGTGCCTGGTGGTCATACCCTGTAGACGCTCACGGGCACCTTAATGTGAGGTGCGGTTCCTAGGAGCGCCAGCGCGTGGTCATGAGGAACCCGACGATCGCGATGCCGAAGCCGGCCACGATGTTCCAGGAACCCCAGTCCTGGACGGGAAAGCGGCCCTCGGTGATGTAGAACGTGATGATCCACAGCAGCCCCAGGATCATCAGTCCGAACATGACGGCCTTGTACCACACGGGGTTCGGCTTGTACTGCTGCGCTGCGGAAGTCTGCTCGGCCTGACGGGCAGGCCGCTTGCGGGGCTTGGACTCGGGCACGGAGCCTCCTTGGCTGGCGGTGTGGACCCCCGATGCGCCGGCCTTGGTATCCTGCAGGAAGGAAAATTCCAGCGGTCAACGGCCACGCGGCGTTCCGGGTTGTTACTAGCTGTCAAGTCTAGCCGCAACTCCGGGTCATCCTGTGCCGCCCGCACCGATCAAGGAGACCCCCCGTGGCGCACCAGCAGACGACGGCCGATGCCAGCCGTCCGCCTGCCCCCGGGCAGAGGCGCCGGCAGCCGACCACGCGCCTCCGTGTCTCCGATGTCCTCCGCAAAATCAGCCAGATATTCGGCGAGCTCCTGATTACCGGGGGGATCGTCCTGCTGCTGTTTGTGGGCTGGGAATTGTGGTGGACCAATGTGGAAGCCGATGCCAAGCAGTCAGAGGCGATCAAGAGCTTCGCCCAGGAGCTGACAGGCCCGGTTGAACCGGCTGTCCCGGGCACGGACTACGGACCACCCGTAGTGGGCACCGCTCCCTCCAACGGACAAACGATCGGCATCATGTACATCCCGCGCTTCGGCGCCACGTACACCCGGCCCATCATTGAGGGAACCGGAGCAGATGTCCTGGACACCCTCGGAATCGGCCACTACGCAGGCACCTCCATGCCAGGGGCCAAAGGCAACTTCGCGGTAGCAGGACACCGCCAGACCCACGGCGCAGTCCTGGACAGCATCCACACCCTGGTCCCGGGCGACAGGATCTACGTCCAGACACCCGACGGCTATTACACCTACGTTTTCCGGAACAACCAGATCGTGCTGCCCAACCGTGCTGATGTTCTCCTGCCCGTCCCCACGCAGCCAGGGGCCGCGCCCGAGGAGAGCATCCTGACCATGACCAGCTGCAATCCCCGCTTTGGCGCGCAGGAAAGAATCATCGCCTATTCCGTGCTGGACAGCTGGCAACCTTCCTCAGCGGGACCGCCGTCGGAAATAGCCGCCCAAGTAGCCCAAGCCCAAGGAAAGGGGTAACGGATGTACGCCTGGATCTTTCGCAATTTGCCGGGCCCCTTGTGGGTGCGGATACTGACATCAGTGGTGCTGGTGGCCGTGGCCCTGGTCCTGATGGTTCAGTTCCTCTTCCCCTGGTTCTCCCAGTTCACCACCTTGACCGACTCAACGATTGGTGCAGTACAGCAGCCATGAGCACTACAAAAATCCTGGTCGTGGATAACTACGACAGCTTCGTCTACACCCTGGTGGGCTACCTCCAGGAGCTGGGCGCCGAAACAACCGTGGTCCGCAACGACGACGTCACCCTGGCCGAAGCCAAGGAACTCGCCGCGGCCCGTGACGGCGTCCTGGTCTCCCCCGGCCCCGGAACGCCCGCTGAAGCCGGCGTGTGCATCGACCTCATCAAATGGTGTGGTGAAGCCAGCAAGCCCATGTTCGGGGTCTGCCTGGGCCATCAGGCCCTCGCGGAAGCTTACGGTGGCGTGGTGACCCACGCGCCGGAGCTGATGCACGGCAAGACTTCTCCGGTCAGCCACGAAGGCAAGAGCGTTTTCTACGGACTGCCGTCCCCGGTGACAGCTACGCGCTACCACTCACTGGCCGCCGTGCGCGACTCCATCCCGGACGTCTTGGAAATCACCGCCGAAACCACCAATGGTGTGGTCATGGGCTTGCAGCACAAGACCGCACCGCTCTGCGGAGTGCAGTTCCACCCTGAATCCGTGCTGACCGAAGGCGGCTACCAGATGCTGGGCAACTGGCTCGAGTCGCTCGGGATGCACGGCGCCGCAGAGCGTGCCGCGAAGCTCAGCCCTCTGATCCAGCACTAGCGTTCAGGGGGCCGGTTCAGTCCTTCTTGGTGGGCGTGGGCTTGGAGCTCGACGTCTCCGTTGGCTTCGGCGTCGGCGTGGGGTCCGGGGCAGGGGCCTTGGCGACAGTAACCGTGATGGTCTTGCCCTGATCGACTTCCGTGTCCGCAGGATCGCTTTGGGCGGTTACCTTTCCGGCGGCCACCTGCGAGTTTTCCTGCTCCACGACGTTCATGACCAGGCCGTTTTCCTTCAGGCGCGCCTCGGCCTCCTGCTGGGTCATACCGATCAGCTGCGGCATCAGGACCTTGCCCGACGAAAGTTGCAGCAGGATCTTGGCATCCGGCGCAATCGCTCCGCCGGGAGCCGGGGACGTCCCGACGATCTGGCCCATCAGCACGGTGGGGCTGTGGGTACGCACGGTTTCCATGACACCGGTGAAGCCGAGCCTCTTCAGGTAGTCCCTGGCATCGGGCTCGGTCCGGCCCACGATGTCTGCGGGAATGGTGAGGGAGGTCGGTCCGCTGGAGATGTTGAGGATGATCTCCGAATTCTCCTCCAGCATGGCGCCAGCGGTCGGGGACGTGCCTATGGCCATGTCCTTGGCGACCGATTCACTGGAAACCCGTGAGGTTTTCGGGACCAGCTTGGCCGAGTACAGCTCCTGGAGGGCTTCGGATTCGGTCATGTTGGCGACCGTGGGAACGGCAACCTTGGCGGGGGCGGGTGGCTGCGTGTTCACCACGTTGTAGATCCAGAAACCAGCGCCTGCCAACACCAGGACAGTGAAAATCACCAGGGTGGCAGTCCAGGCACGACGGCGGGACTTCTGCCGTGCGGTCCTCTCGCGTTCCGGTGGGAGGCCCAGCGGAAGGGCCTCGTCAGCAGGCGGGTTGAAGCGTCCGGCCGCGTACTGGGCATCGTTGTACACATCAGTGGTTTTGTCGTCGTCCACGGGGTCAACGTCGAGGAAACCCACGGCAGTGGCGCTGAGCAGCTGGGTCGGCGGATCCTCCGCAGCTACGTGGTCCTGAGGATCCGTGGCTGCTTCACCCGACGGTACGACGGGTACGGCAATTCCATTGCTTGCCGCCCGGAGAGCGCGGCGGAAAGCAGCTGCATCCTGGAAACGGTCCTCACGGTTCTTCTGGAGGGCCTTGGCGAGGACGGAATCCAGGGCTTCGGTGACATCCGGGTTGTGCGTGCTGGCGGGTTCCGGCATCTCACGGACATGCTGGTACGCCACGGACACCGGGCTGTCCCCAACAAACGGCGGACGGCTGGTCAGGAGTTCGTAGAGCAGGCAGCCCGCCGAGTAGAGGTCGCTGCGGTTATCCACGGTCTCACCGCGGGCCTGCTCCGGTGAAAGATACTGGGCCGTGCCCACCACGGCCTGGGTCTGGGTCATGGTTGCTGCGGAGTCGGCCATGGCACGGGCAATGCCGAAGTCCATGACTTTGACGTCACCGCTGTCCTCGCACACCATGACGTTGGCCGGCTTGATGTCGCGGTGGACGATGCCGGCCCGATGGCTGTATTCCAGCGCGGAGAGGACACCCAGCGTGTAGCGGATGGAATCCTCCACGCCCAGTTCCTTGGCCTTGATCATGTCCCGCAGCGTCCGGCCTGCCACAAACTCCATCACGATGTACGGAACGCGCACATCCTCGGCGGGGCCGCCGTCCACGGAGAACTCGCCGGTATCGAAAATAGCCACGATCGAGGCGTGGTTCAGGGCAGCAACAGCCTGGGCCTCGCGTTTGAAGCGGGCCTGGAACTGGGGATCGCGGGCGAGGTCTGCACGCAGGACCTTGACCGCGATGGTCCGGCCCAGCAGCGTGTCCGTGCCGCGGTAGACATCGGCCATTCCGCCACGACCGATCAGGTCGCCGAGTCCGTAGCGGCCATTGAGGATGCGCTGTGAAGACACAGAAGGGTTCTCCTCCCTGTGCGCGGGACCTTCGCGGTGTGCGGGCCCCTCACGATGTGGGGAACCAGGCCTGGGTGTTGACATGGCGGGCTGCTTAGTTGCCCGGACGGCTGGTGGGGCTGCCGCTGGACGTAGACGGGCTGGTGGGCACTACTGACCTGGAGAGGTAGTAGGTGACGTTGGAGCCCTCAGGAACCTCGGTCCCGGCGGCCGGCGAAGAGCGGACGAACGTGCCCGGCTGCTGGCCGACTGCACCATTGACGGGATCACCCGGAATCCATTTCAGGCCGGCACCTTCGATCGCCGCCCGGACCTGGTCCTCCGTGGCCCCGACGCCGATCGTCGGAACGGTGACTGTGGCCGGTTTCTCCGGGCCCTTGGAGTACGTGACCGTGATGGTGGTGCCCGGATCGAGCGGACCGGTGGGGTTCAGGCCGGTCACCAGGCCAACAGCAGCCGTGTCACTGAACTCTTCCCGGCCATCTACACCGAAACCGAGGCCCCGGAGTTCGGCACTGACGGTCTCGAAGGGCTGTCCCAGGTACTGCTCCGGAATGACGTTGATCTTCTGGGGAGTACTCTGCGTTGGCGAAGGTGAGGGCGCCTGCGAGGTCTGCGTAGGCGTGGGTGCGGCCGACGAGGACGCGGGGCTCGACGTCCGGCTGGGGCTGGACGACGTTGTTTCGCTTGGACCAGGGCTTGGTGAGAAGAAACCTGACTGTGAAATCAGGAAGCCGACCAAGGCAAACAGGACCAGGAGAATGAGGGCCACCAGCGGCCACGTCCACGGGCTGCGCTTCTTGCGCTCGGGCTCGGGGTCGTCGTAGGTGGTTTCCTCGTATTTGGTGGCGTCATCATTCAGCTGGCGCTCAGCCTCCAGCGCATTCGCACGCGCCAGGGGGTTGTCCGCCGAAGCTGCAGCGGCGGCCCCAACAGCAGCCCCTGCCGCACCGGCACCAACCACCGGAAGTGCGGAGGTCGCCGTCGTGGTCTGCTCTTTGGCGATGGGTGACGTGACTACGCCGGTAGGGGCAGTGATGGGTCCTGTGGCGCCTTCGAACAGGAGCATGCCGGGAACGGCCGCGTGTGCCGTGGCGATGTCACCGTTGCGGATGGCCTCGGCGGCCTCGGCCAGCTTGATGGCGTTGGCCGGGCGGTTCTTGGGATCCTTGGCCAGCATGGACATCAACAGAGCGCGCACGGGCGTAGGCAGCGTCTCCGGAAGCGGCGGCGGAGCATCGTTGACCTGTGCCAAGGCGATGGCGATCTGTGACTCACCCGAGAACGGTCGGTGCCCGGTGAGGCACTCGTAGCCAATGACGCCCAGGGAGTAGATGTCCGAAGAGCCCGTAGCTGTTTGGCCTGTCGCCTGCTCAGGGGCAAGGTACTGCGCAGTGCCCATGACCTGGCCGGTCTGGGTCAGCGGCACCTGGTCGGCAAGGCGGGCGATGCCGAAGTCGGTGACCTTGACGCGGTTGTCCGGCGTGATCAGCAGGTTGCCCGGCTTGATGTCGCGGTGAACCAGCCCCTGCGCGTGGGCCACGGCCAAAGCCCGTGCCGTCTGGGAAATGATGGACAGGGTCATGTCCGGGGACAGCACCTGTTCCTTTTCAAGAATGGCGCTCAGCGGGTGTCCCGGAACGAGCTCCATCACCAGGTATGCGGAACCGGCTTCCTCGCCGTAATCGAAGACGTTGGCAATGCCCACGTGGTTGAGCAGGGCGGTGTGGCGGGCCTCGGCGCGGAACCGCTGCAGGAAGCCCGGGTCACCGGTGTATTCCTCCTTGAGCACCTTGATGGCAACAATCCGGCCCAGGATCTGGTCCTTGGCCTTCCAGACTTCACCCATGCCGCCAATCGCAATGCGACTGGTCAACTGGAACCTGCCGCCGAGTGTGATTCCCGAAGTAGGCCTCACTTATTCAACACCGCCTCAAAAATCTTCTTTGCGTTCGGACTGGTTAGCTTGGAACCGGTGACCACGTCCACACCCTCCATGACGATGGTGACGGCCACTTGCGGATCGTTCGCCGGGGCAAACCCGGTGAACCATGAGTTGTTCAAACCTGAATCGCCCAGTTCAGCGGTACCGGTCTTGCCGGCCACCTTGACCCCGGAAACGGAAGCTCCATTGGCGATGCCGTTGTCTACAGCGCTGGTCATCCACTCGGTGATCTGGTTGGCGATCGGCTCGGTGGTGCTGGTGCGGAGCCGTTCGGACCTGGTCTCGGTGATGACGCGCAGATCGGGAGCCCGTACGGTCTTGACCAGGTACGGCTTCATCTGGACGCCGTTGTTGGCGATCGCGGCAGTCATCATGTTGATCTGCAGCGGCGTCGCCTTGACGTCGCGCTGGCCCACGGAGGACTGGGCGAGCTGGGCCTGGTCCAGGTCGGTCGGGAAGATGCTGGGGGCCATCTGCAGTTTCAGCTGGTCGCCGAAGTTCTGGCCGAAACCGAACTTCTCGGCCTGCTCGCGGATCGCATCCTGTCCGAGGTCCAGGGCGATGCTGGCAAACGGCGTATTGCAGGACTGCTCCAGCGCGAAGGAGAACGACGCCGTCTCCCGCACGTTGCAGTTGCCGCCCGCATAGTTGGGCAGGCTTGCGCTCGAGCCGGGCAAGGGCAGGCTGCTGGGGTTGGGAAGCTCGCTGTCCTTGTTGTACTTGCCGGAGTTCAATGCCGCGGCGGTGTCGATCAGCTTGAAGACCGAGCCCGGGGACAGCAGGTTGCCCGTGGGGCCGCTGACGTTCTGGTTCAGGTTGATGCCCGGCACCTGGTTGAGCTCGGCGTAATTGGCCTCTGCCGCGGCGGTGTCGTGCGTTGCGATCAGGTTGGGATCATAGGAAGGCTTGGAGACCATGGCCAAGATGGCGCCGGTCTTGGGGTTGGTGACCACGATGGAGCCGCGCTGGCCGTCCGGAATGAGGTCGTAGGCAAGCTTTTGGACCTCGGGGTCCAGCGTCAGCTCCACCGATGCGCCCTTGGGCTCGTTGCCCAGGAACATCTGGCTCACACGGTCCAGGAACAACTGGTCGGAATTTCCCGCCAGAGTATCGCTCATGGATTGCTCAAGGCCCGTGGATCCGAAGCCACGGGAGAAGTACCCGGTGACGCCTGCGTACAGCTCCGGCTGCGTGTACTTGCGCTGGAACGCGCAGGATTCGGTGCCGGTCACGGACTCCGCGACCGGTTTGCCCCCGACAATGATGGATCCACGGTCGTTGCAGAACGATGCCAGGATGGCGCGCTGGTTCCACGGATTGGCGTTGAGGTCGTCCGCGCCAATGACCTGGACGTAGCTGATGGCGCCGAAGATCAAAGCAAACATGGCCACGGCTGCCATCCACGAACTTCTGATGGCCTGGTTCATTGTTGCTTCACCGCCTCGGTAAGTGCGCCTGATGTGGGGGGATTGGCCGGCTTGCGGGCAGCCGGGTTGCTGCTGGTGGCCGGGGGTTTGTTCACCATGGGTGTAGTGTCCACAGGACCCCGGGCCGTGTTGGAAATCATCAGGAGCAATCCGACAATGATCCAGTTGGCCAGCAGGGAGGACCCTCCGGCGGCTAGGAACGGCGTGGTGAGGCCGGTCAGCGGAATGAGGCGCGTTACGCCACCGATGACCACGAAGCACTGCAGGGCGATCGCGAAGGACAGGCCGCACGCCAGCAGCTTGCCGAAAGCATCCCGCGTACCCAGCGCGGCACGGAAACCGCGGGTGAAGAGCAGCAGGTAGAGCATCACGACGGCGAAAAGCCCGATAAGGCCCAACTCTTCGCCGATGAGCGCAACGATCATGTCGCTGTTGGCAAAGGGAACCAGATCCGGCCGGCCCTGGCCAAGGCCGGTACCCACCAGGCCGCCGTCGGCCATGCCGAACAGGCCCTGCACGATCTGGCCACTGCCGCCGGGAGACCTGCCGAAGACCTCCGGGGTGAAGGCATTGATCCAGCTGTCGATGCGGAAGGCCACATGCGAGAAGATCCGAGAGGCAATGAATCCGCCGCCCAGGATCAGGGTCAGGCCGATGACCACCCAGGAGATACGGCTCGTGGCCACATAGATCATCACGATGAAGAGGCCGAAGAACAGGATGGACGAACCGAGGTCGCGCTGGAACACCAGGACGCCGATGCTGACCAGCCAGGCCGTGATCATGGGGCCAAGGTCCTTGAACCGCGGGAACTGCATGGGCCCGATCTTCCGGCCGGCAAGGAGGATCAGGTCCCTGTTGGACGAAAGATACCCGGCGAAGAATATGGCGAGGGTGATCTTGGAGATTTCACCGGGTTGGAACGTCATGGGGCCCACCCTGATCCACACCCGGGCACCCAGGATTTCACCGGCGGATATGCCGGGCACCAAGGGAAGGATCAGCAGGAAGGCGCTGGCTGCAAGCGAAATGTAGGTGAAACGGCGCAGGATCCGGTGGTCCTTGAGGAACCAGATGACTGCGATGGACACAGCCATGGCGATGAGGGTCCACCGCAGCTGGTTGTTGCCGGTATCGTCCGCCGGCCCATCCATGCGGTGGATGAGGGCCAGGCCGAGTCCGTTGAGCGCCACCACAATGGGAAGAATTACCGGATCGGCATACTTGGCGCGGAGCCGGAGTACGACGTGGAAGGCGAAGGCGGCCACGGCAAGCAGGCTCGACTGGAACCAGAAGTCCCGGTCCAGGCCGCTGTCCGAGTTGATGCTCACCAGGGCGCTCGCGCCGATTCCCACGGCCAAAGCGAGCACGATCAGGACGAGCTCTACATTGCGGCGTGGCTTGGTGGCGGTATCTGTTTGAATCACGGTGCCACCTCACAGGGAGTCGGGACGGGGGAGGGCGTTGGCTCTCCAGGTGAACTGGCGATCGCAGCTGTACTGGGAACTGCCACGCTGGTGGCAGGTGCCGGGCTCGGCGTGGGGGTGCCCGTAGCCGGTGCTCCCGGGCTTGGGCTGGCTCCCGCGGTTGCGGGGCTTCCCGCGCCGGGTGATGCAGCCGGTGCCGTGGGGGTGCCGCTCGTCGTGGGGCAGGCGCCGGACGTGCTGCCGAAGTTCTTGAGGTTCTCCACGATCCTTTGGGCGTCGTCCAGGTCTCCTGCCGGGACCGTCTGCCGGACGCTTTGCTGGCCGTACTCCGGAAGGGAGTCGACACGCAGTTCGGTCACCGATTCCAGGCGCGACAGCTGGATGGGACCCAGCCGCTGCGAGATGCCGTTGAAGATGGCCACCCGCTGGTCGAACTCGCCCACGTAATAGCGGGTTTGTGTCCAGGCGTAGCCGAGCCACAACCCGACCACCACTCCAAGGACCACAAAGGCTGCGACGGCGGGCATAAGCCAGCGCACGCGGCGGCGCGGTGGCTCTTCGAGGTCTAGCCTGTCCTGTTCGGCTTTGTGCGTCAGGACGGTCGCCGCGCGGCGGGCCACTGTTCGCCCGGCCACGGTGGGGATGGAGCCCGTCTCGGCAGCAGTCGCAGCGGCGCCGACGAGTTCGTGCGGCCTGCTGGCGAGTTCTTCGCGGAGAACCTCCGCGGAAAGGTGCTCGCCGAGGTTGGGGTCAGTGGTTGCAGGGGGCTCTGCTTCCTCTGCGGCGTCCTTGGCCTCGGTGGCGTCGTGGGGCTTGGCGTCTTCAGGGGTTTCTTCGCCGGACTTTTCCCGGGAAGCAGCAGTGGAAGCAGCCGGGGTTTCCTCGGCGGACTTGGTGGCGGAGGGGCCTTCCGTTACCTTTTTGCCCTTGGCCGCATCCTTGGAGGCCGCAGGTCCGTCCGCCGCGGCAAGCGCTGCGGGCGGTACGACGTCGACGGCGGCGGTAGTGACGTCGTCGTCGGTTTCCTCGGCGATTTCCAGCATGACCACGGTGACGTTGTCCGGCGCGCCGGCCTCCAGCGTGAGGTCCACCAGGGTCTCAACGCATTCACGCAGGTCCTTGGTTTCACGGACCGTACGCTCCACCACATGGCCGGCCACGTAGTTCAGTCCATCCGAGCACAGGAGCCAACGTTCGCCGGGTTCGACATCCAGGATGTCCAGGTCCAGCTCCGGGCTGGCGTCCACGTCACCCAGAACGCGCATCAGCACATTCTTGTGGGGGTGTGTCTCGGCTTCCTCCGGACGCAGCCGGCCCTCGTCAATCAGGCGTTGGACGAACGTGTGGTCGATGCTGACCTGCTCAAACGTCTTGTTCCGCAGTCGGTAGGCGCGGGAATCGCCGATGTGGGCGAAATGGAGCTTGCGGCCCTCAAGGAGCAGGGCAGTGACTGTGGTTCCCATGCCCGACAGCTTGGGATTCTGGTGCACCAGCTCGGAAAGCAGCGAATTGGCGGTCTGGATCTCGTCCGCCAGGACGGTGTCAGCTCCGTCCGGATAGTCGTCGTGATCCAGATGGATCATGTCCAGCACCGTGGAAGCGGAGGCGACATCGCCGCCTGCGTGACCGCCCATGCCATCGGCAACCACGGCAAGGTGGCGGCCCACGTATGCGGAGTCGTCATTCTTGGAGCGGATCCTGCCGACGTCGGAACGCGCGGCGTAGCGCATGATGAGGGGGCGCTCCGCCGGCTTCTCCTTGCCTTCGGTGGTCTGGGGTGCAGCCATGGACTACGGCCTCAATTCGATGACCGTCTTGCCGATCCTCACGGGGACGCCAAGCTCGACCGGAAGCGCCCGGGTGAGCTGCTGATCGGCGAGGTAGGTGCCGTTGGTGGAGCCGAGGTCCTCAATGAACCAGCGGCTGCCCTGCGGGAACAGCCGGGCGTGGCGTCCGGAAGCGTAATCATCCTCGAGGACCAGGGTGGCCTCCTGGGCCCGGCCCAGCAGGATCGGGCTCGCAGCAAGCGGTACCGTGGTGCCCTTGAGCGGCCCTTCGGTCACCACCAGGTTGCGGGCATGCTGGATGGCAGGCGGCGGCGATGCAGCGAGTTCCGGGTGCTTGCGCACTTCACGCGCCGTGGGCGCACCCGTGGCAGCCTTGCGGCCGATCTGGAAGTCCCGCCGCATGGTGGAAACGATGCTGAAAATGAGGATCCACAGCAGGAGGAGGAAGCCGAAGCGAAGAGCGGTAATGGTCAGTTCGCTGATGTCGTTCACGCGTGGCCACCCGGGTTCTGGGGGAGGAGGCGGAAAATGATCTTGGTACGTCCCATCGTGATGGTTGAGCCGTCAGTGAGTTCCACGCTGCCGTCGACTTTATGCCCGTTGACATAGCTGCCGTTGGTGGAACCCAGGTCCACAGCCCAGGTGGTGCCGTTCTGGGTGCGGACTTCAAGGTGCTTGCGGGACACTCCGGTGTCATCGACCAGGATGTCGGCTTCTGAAGAGCGGCCCAGCACGATCGACTGGGCATTGAGCGAGTATCGCTGTCCGCCGATGTCCAGCACGGGCTGGAGGCGGGTGGGCTGCCTGGAGGGGGCTGCCGGAACGTTCGGCCGCGGCGCCTGGGGGGCGGGAGCGCCGCCGTCGGAGGTTTTCTCCGTCCGCGAGGTGATCTCGAAATGCCCGGCGCGCTCTTCTTCGTTGCGGCGGAAGGAGATCCGGACCGGCCCCTGGAGGGTGTAGCCCTGGCTGCGGACGTGCTGGATCACGACGTCGCACAGTTCCTCGGCCAGCGGGGTTCCCCATTCCTGGGCCCGGGCAAAGTCTTCGTCACTGAGCAGGACGTCGAAGACATTGGGAGCCAAGGTACGCCCGGCCGCGATGGTGATGGACTTGTTGTCCAGTTCCCGGCGCAGGTTGCTCGCGATCTCCACCGGCTCGACCCGTGCCCGCGACCCTGTGGAGAAGACGTTGCGGACAGCTTTTTCGATGCCGCGCTCGACTTTATCCAGCAAACCCATGGTCCTTCTCCTTTCCTTGCCGCGGCACGGTCAGTGCCTGTCCGATAGTCCGTCCGTTCACCCTTCTGCGCACACAGCGAAATGAGCGCCGAACGGCCCTTCCACTTCCCGATACTACTGGGCGTGACTGGGAATGGCCTTAATCCACAACGCCTTGCGACCCGGAAAAGTTCGCTCGCGCCCCGTCCATACGGCCTTCCTGCGGGGTGAAATTTCCGCGCTGTTCAGGCGAAGTTTCGTCTGTGAAGCTTCCTTCAAAGACCTTGCCATGATGCCCTGTTTTGCTCGATTGGTGTTTTGCCCGGGGTGTCCGTTATGCTTGATCTCGCTGCTTTTGAAGGAAGCGAAGCCGGTTTCCGGTGGATCGCCTGAAAAAGAAGTTGCGCGCGAGTGGCGGAACGGCAGACGCGCTGGCTTCAGGTGCCAGTATCCGAAAGGGTGTGGGGGTTCAAATCCCCCCTCGCGCACGCAATGAAAAGAGCCCCGATCTACGGATCGGGGCTCTTTTGTTTCCCCTCGCCCCCAACTAGGTCGCATTTGTGCGCGTTTAGAGGGCCCAAAACGCGCACAAATGCGACCCAGTTGGGTGAGGGGTTAGAGGGATTGGCGCTTCAGGGCCCGTCCCAGGCGGGCAGCGGCCTCTTCCAGCTTGTCCCCGGATACATCTCCATAGGCAAGGCGGAGGTGGCGGTCGGCGTCCGTTCCTGGTCCTGAGGGGAAGAACGAGCCGCGCTGGTACTCCACGCCTTCGGCAGTGGCATCGGCGGCCAACTGATCCGCGTCCACAGAGTCATCGGCCAGCCGCGGCCACAGGAACAGGCCACCCTCCGGAAGGACAGTCTCGAAAGCTCCCGGGGCTTCCCTGTGCAGCGCTTCTACCAGAGTCTCCGCACGGCTGCGGTACAGCGCGCGTGCGCTCTCCAGCGTTCTATCGAAGACTCCGGGATCGGACGTGACCAGTTCGCCGATGATCGCCTGCACCAAAGTGGAACTGTGCGAGTCCTGGCGGCTGCGGAGCGCCACCAGATCACGGGCCAGGTGCTCCGGTGCCACAGTCCAGCCAAGCCGCAGGCCCGGCCCCAGTGTTTTGGTGAACGTATTAATGTGCAGCACGTGGTCCGAGGTGTTGAACTCCTCCACACTTTCCTGTTCGCCGGAAAAACGCAGTTCACGGTAGGGGTTGTCCGCCAGGATGACGAATCCGTAGTGCTCCGCCAGCCGCACCAGCTCCGCACGCGCCTCGCCCGGAAGCGTGCCCTGCGAGGGGTTGTGGAAGTCCGGCACTGTATAGAGCGCGGACGGACGGGCTCCCGAACGCAACAGGTCGCTGAGATGGTCAACGTCCAGGCCACGCGGGCCAACGAACACGGGCAGTGTCTGGGCATCGGAGAGCTGCAGGCCGCGGAGGAACAACGGGAAGATCGGGTTGTCCACGGCCACCAGGTCGCCGCGCTCAACTACAGCCTGAATGGCCAGCGACAGTCCATGGAAGCCGCCGTTGGTGATCAGGATCCGGTCAACGGAGACTCCCTCGCGTTCGGCGATCCACTCGCGCAGCGGAGAGATGCCTTCAGTGCGCGAATACTGGAGCGCGGGTACGCCCGGCCTGGCCAAAACCCGGGCCGTGGCTTGGGCGAGTTCCTGGGTCGGCAGGACGCCGGGGTCCGGTATGCCGCCGAGGAGTTCAATCGCGTCAGCCCGCTTGTCACGCAGGGTGGCGTCACCGAATCCCTTCGGTGCGGTGAAGGCCTCGATCAGTGCAGGCCGGCGGGTGCTTGTCAGGTTCACGGTCATGCGGTTGCCTTCGCTGGTTGTTTGGTTTCGGATACAGGCGTTGCCAAGGGAATGGCGTCCAGGAGCGCCTGGGTGTAGGGATGTTGCGGCCGCAGGAAGATGTCCTCCACAGGGCCGTCCTCCACAACATGGCCACGGCGCAGCACGGAGACGGTGTCTGCCACCTGGCGCACCAGTGCGAGGTCGTGGGAGACGAACAGGTACGTCAGGCCCAGTTCCCGTTGCAGTTTGGAGAGCAGTTCCAGGATTCCGGCTTGGACGCTCACGTCGAGGGCGGACGTCGGTTCGTCCAAGACCACGACGTCGGGACGCACCACGAGCGCGCGGGCAATGGCCACGCGCTGCCGCTGGCCACCCGACAGGTGTGCGGGCGTGCGGGATGCGACGGACTCCGGCAGGCCTACTGCGTCCAATGCTTCCCGGACACGCTGTGCCCGTTCGGCTTTGGTGCCGACGCCGAATTGGTCCAGGGGCTCCCGGATGATCCGGCCCACCCGCCAGCTGGGGTCCAGGGACGTGAACGGGTTCTGGTAGACGAGCTGGAGATGGCGCCGGATCCCGCGGACTTCCGACCGCGACCTGCCCGATGTCGACTGGCCGGCTACCGTGATATCTCCGCCATCCGGTTGTTCCAGCCCCAACAGCAGCCGGACAGCGGTGGTCTTTCCGGAACCCGATTCGCCCACCAGCGCGTGCGTGCGTCCCCGTTCCACGGAGAAGGAAACACCATCAAGGGCCACCACTTCCTTGCCGCCCGCAGTGAAGCGCTTGGTCACGGCCCGGACGTCAATCTGCCGTTCGCCCGCCGACGGCGTGCTGTCCGCCGCAGTCCGGAAGCCGCCGTCGTACGTTCCTTCACGGGTGGAGCGCTGGTTCCGGTACCTGTCCGGGTGCAGCGCGGGAACGTCGGCCTGGAGGTTCCGGGCGTACTCGGTCCTTGGCCACGCAAAGATGTCCCGGGACGCCCCGCTTTCCTGGACCGAACCGTCCTTCAGCACCACCAGGGAGTCGGTGCGCTCGGCCGCGATGGCGAGGTCGTGGGTGATGAGGAGCAGACTGATGTCCAACTCGCTGCGAAGCTCGGTCAGCATGTCCAGGATCAGCTTCTGCACCGTGACATCAAGCGCCGACGTGGGCTCATCGGCCACGATCAGGGATGGACGTGGCAGCACCGTCAGTGCAATCAGTACGCGCTGCAGCATTCCGCCCGAGAGCTGATGCGGATAGGAGTCGTAAACCCGGGCAGGATCCGGGAGCCCCACCTGCTCCAGGACGTCCAGGATTTTCCGTCGCCGCTTTTGCGGATCGGTTTCGCCCAGCAGCGCGGCGGCCTCCTGAGCCTGCGCGCCGATGGTCCGCACGGGATTCAAGGCGGAGGCGGGATCCTGCGGGATAAACCCAAGCTCCCTTCCCCGGAGCGGGCGGAACTGCCTCTCCGGGAGGGCCAGGACGTCCCTGCCGTTCAGCTCCACTGCACCTGTGGCGGTTGAGTCGTGCGGAAGCAGCCGGAGGACGGCCTTGGCGATGGTCGACTTGCCGGAACCCGACTCACCGATGAGCGCGAGGCTCTCACCCTTGGCGAGGGAGAACGACACGTCATGAACGACGGCGGTACGGCCGTACGCGATCGACAAACCTTGCACTGTTAAAAGGGAGCTCATGTCACTTCGCCTTTCGCAGCCAGCGGCTGATGCGGTTCACGGACAACACGGTGATGACGATGACCAGTGCCGGCGCGTACACGAGCCATGGAGCCGTGACGTAGGTCTTGCCGGAGGCCACCAGCAGTCCCCAATCGGAGGACGGTGGCGGGTCGCCGTAGCCGAGGAACGCCAGCGAGGCGATGACGAGGATGGACGTGCCGAACTGGAGCACTGCCAGCACCAGCACCGAGCGGTAGGCGTTGGGCAGGATGTGTCCAAGCAGGGCGTGGCGGCGGTTGCCGCCTTCCAGGTAGGACGCTTCCACATAGCTGGCGCTGCGGACGCGGATCACTTCCGCGCGCATCAGCCGGGCGAAGACGGCGACGGCGGACACTCCGGTAGCGATGGCAGCGTTGATGGTCTGGAAACCCAGGGAGCTGACGATCACCACGGCCAGGAGGAATCCCGGGATGGCCAGCAGGACATCGACGAACCGGCCCAGCACAGCATCCAGCCAGCCGCCGCGGAACCCGCTGGCAAGGCCGATGATGCTGCCTGCCACCAGGCCGATGAGTACGGCCACCAGGGCGCTTGTGACCGAGGATGCCGTTCCGTAGACCACCCGGGCGTATTGGTCGCGGCCGAGGTAGTCGGTTCCGAACCAGTGTGCGGCGCTGGGCGCGGCCAGTTTGCTGGCGGTATCGCCGGTAACCGGGCTGTAGTGCGTGAAAAGCCCGGGAGCGAGCGACCAGAGGATCACGATGAGCACCACGGTGAAAGACAGGAGCACTGTGACGGGCGGCAGGCCCGCGAAGAGCCGCTTGGGTGGAGCCACCGGTCCGGCGAGTTCGGGGTTGCTGAGGATGGCAGTCATGCGCCCACCTTTTCCTGGAGTTTGACGCGGGGGTCGAGCAGCGGCGAGGCGAGGTCGGCCAGGAGGTTCACGCCGACGAACACCACTGCGGAGAGGGAGACCACGGCCTGCAGGACGGGCTGGTCCTCACCCGTCACGGCGCTCTGGACGACCGTGCCGATTCCGTCGCGTCCGAAGATGGTCTCGGTGATGACCGATCCACCCAGCAGCTCGCCAACGATGAGGGCGATCATGGCCACCGACGGCAGGGCTGAAGGCTTCACCAGGTGCTTCGCGAACAGCCTCGCCTCAGTCAGCCCCCGTGACCGTGCCACCAGCGCGTATTCCTGCCGGGATTCATGATCCAGGCTGGCGATCAGCACTTCGGCCAAGGGTGCGGACACCGGAATAGCCAACGTGATGGCAGCGAACAACGTCGCCACGGCGCTGTTGGGGTCGGTAGTAGTGAAGGTATGCAGCCGGAACGCGAACAGCTCGATCAGCACCAGGCCGATCACGAAGTTGGGCACCGACAGGAACAGCGATGGGATGGAACGCACGACGGCGGCTGCCCGGCTTGGGAGGTACTGCGCACCGTAGGCGATCCCCACCGCGAAGACAACGGCGATGACGAGTGCCGTGGAAGCCAGCGTCAGCGTTGACGGCAGCGCGTCACCCACCAGCTGTGCTACGGGCAGGTTGGACTGCAGGGAGAAGCCCAGCTCACCGGTGAGGAAGCGGCCAAGGGAGAGCAACAGCTGGACGATCACAGGTTCGTCCAGGCCGTAGTACGACACAATCCTTTGGATGTCTTCTTCACTGAGGCCGCGCTGCGGGTCACGCAGCGTGTTGGTGATGGCGTCGCCCGGGAGCACGCTGATCACCAGGAACGTCACTACGTAAGCGAGCAGGATGACGATTGCCGCCTGTCCCGCCCTGACCACAGCGAAACGCTTGTACCCGGAGGTCACTTTGCTATCCAGGCGGTGTAGAAGTTGGCGTAGGCAAGGCCGTTGTAGTGGACGTCCTGGACCTTGGGGCTGATGAGGTAGAGGCGCTGGACCAGCTGGTTAAGGGGAACGAAATAGCCCTGCTCCAGCACGTACTTCTGCAGTTCGTCGGCAACCTTTTCACGGGAAGCGCGGTCCGAGGCGGTGGCGATCGCCGTCGAGAGGTCGTTCAGCTTTTGGTCGCTGGTTCCGACGCTGAACCAGTCCTCGCCCTTGTTCTGGCTGGTCAGGACACCGGCGACCGTTCCGACGTCGACGAAGCTGCGGGAGGTCTGGAACAGCGGCGGCTTGCTGGCCTGGACAGCTGCGTAGCCGGCAACATCGACCACCTTGAGGTTGACCTTGATGCCGACCTTCTTCAGCTGTTGGGCGATGAGCTCGTCCTCGGCCTTGGTGGAGGGGACGTAGGGGTTCGGTGTCAGGGTGAACTCGAGGGTCTTGCCGTCCTTGGTGCGGTAGCCATCGGAGCCCTTGACCCAGCCGGCGTCGTCCAGCACCTTGTTGGCCTTCCCGGGATCGAACGCGAAGGAGTCGCTGAACTCGCCCGCTTCGGGGACGTTGCCCTGGATGAAGGTGGTGGCAGCGTTCCAGTCGTCGGTGTAGACGGTCTTGCGGATTTCTTCACGGTCGATGCCGTGCTGGATGGCTTGGCGGACGGCGAGCTCGTTGGTGGGGAATGCCGCGGTGTTGACTTGGAAGCCGTCGACGAAGCCAAGGTAGCGGGGTGTGCCAACGGTAAAACCCTGGGCCTTCAGGGACTCGATTTCCTGGGGTTCCACGTTGAAGGCCACGTCCGCCTGGCCGGACACCACGGTGGATGTACGGACCGAGGTGTCCTTGATGACCTTGTACGTGATGGTGTCCAAGCGGGCCGGACCCGTGTGTCCGAGTGCCGCCGGGCCCCAGTTGTAGTCCTTGCGCTTCTCCAGGACGTAACTGTCGCCCTGCTTCCAGGACTTGACCACAAAGGGACCGCTGCCAATTTCCTGGCTGAGATCTGCTTGCGCTTCAACCGGCAATGCCAAGGTCCTCGGAGAAAGCAGGATGCAGCCGTGGTACGCCAGGGTGGCGATGAAGCCCAGGGCCGGCGAGGAGAAAGCAACCTTGACCGTCCTGGGATCCACGGCCTCCGCAGAGACGAAGTTGGTGGAGGGGAACAGTCCAACCTTGCTGATACCGCGCTCTGCATCGCCCTTGGCCCAGGCATTGAGGTTGGCCACCACGGCGGCCGCGTCCAGCGGGCTTCCGTCGGAGAAGGTCACGCCCTCCTTCAAGTGCAGGACGAAGTCCTTGGCACCGTTGAGCTCTTCCCACTTCTCGGCAACCCACGGGCTGAGCTCGCCCTTCTCGTTGACGTACACCAGCTTGTCGGTGATTTGGCCCCAAAGGTTGCCCTCGTAGCTTGAGATCGCGGTCTTGCTGGGAACCCAGCCGGTGTCGTAGCCCTGGATCAGGAAGGTGATGTTTCCGCCCTCTACCGGGCTTCCTCCGGTAGAGCCGGTGCTGGCGGTAGGCCCGCCGCAAGCGGTGACCAATGCCGAGGTGGACAGGGCGCCGAGGCCTGCGAGGAACGCGCGCCTGCGGAATTCGGGGGTGCCAATGATGTTCATGAGGGGTCTCCTTGATGCTGTTGGGATTGCGTTGCCGGGCCTAGATGGCTTTGCCGGGGTTAAGCAGGTGGGCGGGGTCCACGGCTGCTTTGATGGCGTGCTGCAATGCACGGCTGCGCTCGGAGAGTTCCAAGGCAGCCCATTCCTTCTTGATGGTTCCCACGCCGTGCTCACCGGTGACGGTGCCGCCCAGGGACAGGGCAACCTTCACCAGTTCAGTGGCAGCTTCCTGCAACGGGGCAGGCGGGGTGGGACCGTCGTCGGGCGTTTTGTCCAGGGTGATCAGGGGGTGGAGGTTGCCGTCGCCGGCGTGTGAGACGGCCGAGATGGTGACGCCAAACCGGGCTTCCAAAGCCGGAAATGCGGCGTAAACCTCGGCCAGGCGCGACTTGGGTACCGCGATGTCCTCACCGATGTACCACTTGTCCTGCGGGAGTCCGCGGCCGCTGCGGCGCAGCTCCCAAAGCCGCACGCCGTCGTCGTCCGCTTCCACGGTGACCCGGCCACCCACCGCACTGAGGGCGGTGGCGAGGTCCGCGGCCTGGTCGCCGATGCCGTAGCCGTCGAGCTCGATCAGGATCAAGGCGGCGCCCCGGCTGCGGAGGGCTGTGCCGGAGTGGGCGTCGATGTTTGCCAGGCTGGGCGTGTCAAAGAATTCAATGGCCGCAGGGCGCACGGGCGAGCGGGTGATGGCTGCCAGGCCGCCGGTGCCTTCAGCGGTGCTGTCGAAGAAGGCGCTGACGGTCTTGCGGGCTACCGGGATGGGACGGAGGCGCACCGTGGCTTGGGTGACGATACCCAGGATGCCTTCGGAACCGACAAACAACGACGTCAGATCAAGACCGGTGACGCCCTTGATGGAGCGGTGGCCGACCGTGATGAGGCTGCCGTCGGCGAGTACGACGTCGAGGGACAGGATCGATTCGCGCGTCACCCCGTACTTGGCGCAGCGCAGCCCGCCCGCGTTGGTGGCGATATTGCCGCCGATGGAGGAAATGTCGAAACTCGCGGGATCCGGGGCATAGAAAAGGCCGAAGGGCTCGAGGTGTTTGTTCAGATCAGCATTGATGACGCCGGGCTCTACGACTGCCACTTCGTCCAAGGGAGAAACTTCGATGATGCGGCTGAGTTTTTCCGTGGAAATAACCACCTGGTTCCCGGTAGCCGCAGCACCGCCCGAAAGGCCTGTGCCGGCACCCCGCGGAACCACGGTGACACCGAGGTCCCCGGCAAGCTTCACGGCTTGCCGGACTTCGGCCGCCGATGCTGGAAGCACGACGGCGGGACCTTGCGTTTGCGCTGCATTGGCAGCCTTGGCGGTGGCTGCGTCGTGGCTGTACCGGGTAGTTTCAGCGCCCGGTTCGAGGACAGCGATCTCCGGGGACAGCTCAGTGAGCTTCCGGAGGTATGCCTGTATGGCCGGTGCTTCCGTGATCTGCTGGGTTGTCATGCCGGGATCTCTCCTCCCGGGGCGCACACATGACGGAATGGCGCAGCGTGCAGCCCGGATTCTTTTTGATGGATATCCCGGCCGCGAAATGACTGGGAGTCAGTCATAAAAAATTATCGGTCCTCGGAATCCGTGCGCCAGTTAAGGGAAATGTCGATCAATAGTTCTCAACGGAGCGACGCGGTGATTCCCATTTCGTTAAATGGCGTCATTGCACGACGAAATATGTCGGCGGGGGGCGGAGTAATTCGTCATGTGACGCCCTCCCGCCGCCCCTACCCAACTGGGTCGCATTTGTGCGCGTTTTCAGCGCTCAAAACGTGCTTAACTGCGACCCAGTTGGGTAGGTGAGGGGTTAGAGGTTAGCTGCGTGCGGAAGCCTTGAACCGGCGTCTTGAGTTGGCCAGGTGAAGGCGCATGGCGGCAGCGGCAGCGGCTGGGTCGCGCTCGGCGATGGCTGCGTAGATGGAGGCGTGCTCATGGACCACTTGGGCGAAACGGTCGGGGGAGTCCGGTTCTTCGCTGGAGAGCAGTCGGGGTCGCGGCATGGTGATCATCGTTTGTCCCAAAGCCGTGATGCAATCCGTGTAAAAGGGGTTGCCCGAGGCTGCGGCTATTGCGCGGTGGAACTCGTAGTCGGCCTTCATGGCGTGCGCAGGGTGGCCGGAGCTGGCGGTGAATAGTTCCAGGGCACCGTGGACAGCCTTCAACTGGCGGTCCGAGTGGTGCTGCGCCGCCAGGGCTGCCGCTTCCGCTTCGACACCGATGCGGAAGTCCAGCATGTTCAGGCGGTCTTCAGCGGTGGAGACCTGCCGGGTGCCGGGCGCCTGGGTGGGGCCGTCGGCGGGCGGGGTCAGCGCGAAGCTGCCCCGCCCGCGTTCGGTTTCCACCAGTCCCTCGGCCTGCAGGCGGGTGAGTGCGGAGCGGACAACGGTCCGGCTCACGCCAAACTCGCTGATGAGGGTGTTTTCGCTGGGGAGCTTCTCACCTGGCTGGATGACGCCGTCGACGATCCGGTTGCGAAGGTCGGCGGCGAGGTCCGCGGTCAGGTTTCGGCTCATGCGTTCAAGGTTACGCGCCGAACTCCACGGACTCGGTGGTCCAGGCGCGGGCCTGTTCGGACAAGGTGACGCCCAAACCGGGGCGGTCCGGAACGATCATGCGGCCGTTCTTGGTTTCCAGCCGTTCCTCGAAGAGCGGGTCCAGCCAGTCGAAGTGCTCCACCCAGGGTTCAGTGGGGTAGGCGGCGGCGAGGTGGAGGTGGATTTCCATGGCGAAATGCGGGGCCAGGCCAAGGCCTCTTTCATCCGCCAACGCGGCGAGCCGCAGGAACTGGGTGATGCCGCCGACCCGTGGGGCGTCCGGCTGGATGATGTCGCAGCCATGCGCGCTGATGAGGCCCTTGTGCTCCGCGACCGAAGCCAGCATCTCACCCGTGGCGATGGGGGTGTCCAGGACCTGTGCGAGGTGCGCGTGGCCCTCGAAATCGTAAGCGTCCAGGGGTTCTTCGATCCAGATGAGATTGAACTCCTCGAGCTGGCGGCCCATCCGCAGGGCGGTGGCGCGGTCCCACTGTTGGTTGGCATCCACCATGAGCGGGACGTCCCATCCGATGTGCTCCCGGATTCCGGCAACGCGGCGGAGGTCTTCCTTGGAATCGGGCAGTCCAACTTTGATCTTGATGCCGCCGATGCCATCTTCAATGGATTGCGTAGCCCTTGCCTTGACTTCGTCCAAGGTGGCGTTGAGGAAGCCGCCGGAGGTGTTGTACGTCTGGACCGAGTCGCGGTACGAGCCAAGGAGCTTGGCCAGGGGAAGACCGGCACGCTTGGCCTTGAGGTCGTAGAGCGCGATGTCGATCGCTGCCAGCGCCTGTGTTGCCACCCCTGACCTTCCGACTGACGCGCCGGCCCAGAGGAGCTTGGTATAGATCCTGCCGATGTCGTTGGGGTCCTCGCCGATGATGCCCTCCGCGACTTCCTTGGCGTGGGCGTACTGGGCGGGGCCTCCGGCCCGCTTGGAATAGCTGAAGCCAACGCCGCTGTGACCCTGTTCAGTGGTGATCTCTGCGAACAGGAACACGACCTCGGTCATGGGCTTCTGACGGCCCGTGAAGACTTTGGCGTCGCTGATGGGCACGCTGAGGGGCAGCCGGGCGGTGGACAGTTTGACGTGCCGGATGAGATCTACGGGGCTCACTGGGTCTCCTAAGTGGGTGTGATACTTAGGATACAAGTTCGATACTTGTCCTACAAGAGATATTCTTTGGAGGAGCCCGCCGGATGGTCACTGACCTGCCGGCGGGCTGATCCGTCAGCCGCGTTCCACCGGTAGCCAGAGTTCACAGCTCGCTGTCCGGAAGTCGGCCGCGCGATCGAGAACTGCCACAATCGCTGGGCCCGGGCGGAGCCGCCACGGGTTGGAGGGGAACCAATCGGTGGCAGTGGAGGCCCACGTGGACTGAAGAACCTCCGGGTAGGCCCCTTCGGCGTGGAACACCGCCCACGTGCCGGCGGGGACCTCAACCGTGTCGAGCCCTTCGGGCACCGGTGTTGTTTCGGTGACCGCGACGCCATGAAGGTAGGTCAGCTCGCTGCCCTCCGTATAGTCAGGGTCGACGTCGGCACTCACCTGGAGCAGGCCAGCGGGGTTGGTGTTGCTCAATTCCTTGAGTCGGGCGTGCTCTGATACCGGGAGTGAGGCGATGTGTGCCTGGATGTGCGGGTTTGGGCCGCTGTGTATCAGCGGGACACGTGCCGAACGACCGATGAGTTTGAATGCCGGCCGGTCTGCGATGCGAGTGTCCATTGTGGTGTTCCCTTCTACGGTCAGGCGGAACCTGAGCTGCGGTTGTGTGCGAAGGGGTCCGCCGTTTCGGCGCACGTCGCTCGGACCGACGCCGTGCACTGACCGGAATGCCCGGCTGAAAGCCTCGGTGGAGCCGTAGCCATACCGCACCGCAATAGCCAGCAGGTCACCCGTTCCGAGAACGTCCGTTGCAGCCACCGTCATTCGGCGCCTGCGGACGTACTCGGAAAGCGGCATGCCGGCCAGCGATGAGAACATCCGACGGAGGTGGTACTCCGTCATGCCGATACTGACCGCCAAGTCATCAACATTGATCTCCTCAGTGAGGTGGCCATCGATAAAGTCGACGAGTTGGTTTAGCGCTGAGATCACGGTTCTCCCTTCGACTACAAGCCTGCTCGTCCGGTTCACCCCGAACCCTACTATTGCGGTCCGATTCGATCGTCGCCCATCCTGCAGAGCACACCAGGGCGCACCTCCCGGGGCGCTTTTGCATTTGTGCGTTGACGCTGGGAGGTAAATGGCACACTTCTGGCGGCACCATGGCCACCCGGACGGCGCGCACGCGAAGCGGTAAGTGTCGGGCCACATGCACGCGCTGGAATATAGGCCATGTGGACGGCAATGGAGTGCGCCGGGCTAGCCGATGGCTCGTCACCTTGAGACGGATTCCCTCATCTAAGGGACCATCTTCACCGTGCCTCCAATGGTGAGCACTGCCGAACCAGCTCGTCCGGCGATGAGGACTCGGAATGAGAGCTGATCGCCATAGGTAACCGTTTCATAGTTTCTTACATTGCTCATAGTGCCGTGGAAATAATAGTTCGCAGGAACTGTGTGGGGTGCATTCTTCCCTTGACGAACCCCCGCTTTGTACCAAACAAGGCCTGATTCACTTACATTGCTTGATATTTTACCCCGAAGTAAGGAGGAGATCTGGTAACTCCAGTTAGCATTATTGTAGGGGCAATTATTCCGGATCTGGAAAGCGCCGTTAGTATCCGAGAAACGGTAGTTCCCAATTTTGCAGCTGATATTCTGATTGACCGCTGGACCGTGTACCAGCGGAGGTGCAACGTAGCTCATGGGCTGTATCAAAGGCTTGTCGCCCAGTCACGTCGAACTAGCGGCCGCGGTCAGGGGTAACGTAGCAGATGAAGAGGCTCGAGCAGCGGAGGCGGGCACATAGCGGTAGTGAGAGAGGCCTTCATGAGAGTAGAGATCGTAGAGATCATCCGTCAGGTGTTGCGGGATGTGAGTTCCGCCGGGCTTGAAGAACCACGCATCGAAGAGAGCGACTGGGACGACGACCCGCGGATGCTCTCGGCGATGATTTACAGTACGCGAGATTCCACAGGTCAGGGTGTGTCGGTCAAAGCGGACCTACCACAGGCCGAGCAGCTTGTATCAGTGGCGGACCAGGTCCAAGAATGGGTTATCGAGGAGAACGGCCCCACTAACAGTAATTGGCCTTGTTGCCCTTGGCATCCCAACAATCACCCTCTGGCCGCCCAACTGATCGATGATCAAGGTTTTTGGGCCTGCCCCGTACTAAACACCCCTGTAGCCCTGATAGGTGAGCTCAGCGTAAAGGACTGAACGGATAGGCCTGTCTTGCGCTGGCCTTCTCGCTAACGCTTTTCCGCTCACCGCATTGAGACGGTCTCACTGTCACGTTCCTCACCCATCGCCACCGCCGGTAGAATCCGACAACGCGTGCGGCACCCCACGGATCCATTAGCATTGCGTTCAATTGATCACCAACGAAGGGATTTCACTCATGCAGCAGTATGTCGTTCTCCAGGTGATCCTGAAAGAAAAGCTGATGGGAGCCGGATCGGGCAATTTGCCGTCCCTCGAGAAAGCCATCAACGACCAAGCTGCCAAAGGCTATCGCCTGCACACCATCACCACCGCGAGCAGCGGCAGCAAAGGGATGATTGGTGGAGGCGACCGGATTCAAGCGACGATGGTGTTCGAACGCCTCAACTAGCTTTCAAACGCGTCCGTCTTCGTTCCTCACGCCGCCCGCGGCGTCGCCACGCCGCCCGGCGTCGCCGGCACGTCCGTCGTCACCACCGGCTTGGCAGACCGCCTGCCACCATGCTGCGCCGCCGTCCCCGCCACTACAACCAGGGCGATCCCGAGAACCTGCATCAGCGTCGGCGCCTGCGCGAGCACCAGCAACCCGATCAGCACACCGAAGGCAGGTTCAATCGACAGCAGAGTGCCAAAGGCCGTATGGGTCATGCGTCTCAAGGCAAGCATCTCCAGGCCAAACGCGATCACGGGGGTAATCAGCGCGATTCCCGCGGCAACCGGCAGCACCCACCATTCAAGCGACCCACCCAATACCTGCGGCAAGCCAACGGGCAGGGTGGCCAAGGCGGCAACGGGGATGGTGAGCGACAGCCCGCTGATCCCCGAGAAGCGGTCGCCCACATGCTGGGTGAGCACGTTATACAAACCCCAGCACGCGCCTGCGGCCAGGGCGAAGCCCACACCAACCAGGTCGATGGTGCCGTGCCACGGCTCCGTCAGCAGAACCACTCCGATCAGTGCGAGCAATGGCCACACCAGCGCCTTCCGGCGATGACTCATGATGCCGGCTACCGTGAGGGGTCCGAGGAATTCAATGGCGACGGCGGTGCCCAGCGGGATGCGCTCGACGGCGGCAAGGAAGAAAGCGGTCATGAAACCCGTGACCACTCCAAGGGCTATCAGCGCCGGAAGATCGCGTCGGCGTATGGAACGAATGGCCGGCCGGCTGATCATCCACAGGAACACAACGCCGAAGCACATGCGCACCCAAGCGGTACCCGCAGGTCCCACCTGGCCGATGACTGATACCGACAGGGCGTTGGCCAGCTGAATGGTCAGCATTGCTGCGACGGCCATCGACCAGGGCGGAGCTGCCGTAAGAGTACGGGTCAGGGCGCTACGCATTGGTGTTCTCCGTGCGATGTCCAGCTCCAACGCCTGGTTCAAAGACTGCCAACGTAAAACGGGTGGGCAACGCAAAGGGATTCACATAGGAGTGGGGAACATCGCTTCGGAACGTCAACGCATCGCCGGTGTTGAGCTCGTGGCCCTCTGATTCGATCAGCACGGTGAGGGAGCCCTCCAGTACCTGCAGCAGCTCGCGGGTGCCGTCAGAGTGCGCCTCACTTTCATGCCGCTCGCCGGGGGCAAGCGTCCAGTCCCAAAGCTCGACGACGTCGGGAGACTCAGTGCCCGCGACCAGGATGCCGCGGCCTCCCGAGGGCCCGGTCCACAGCACGGCACCCTCGCCTGCGCGGACCACCTTGACCGCCCGTAATGCCGGAGGTTCGACCAAGGCCGGCAATCCCACCCCCAGCGCATCGCTGAGGCGCAGCAGTGTTCCGATGCTTGGATTCACGCCGCCCTGCTCGACATTTACCAGCATCCGGCGGCTGACGCCTGCCAGTTCAGCCAGCTGGTCGAGTGTCCAGCCGCGGCCCTTGCGTTCCTGGTTCACCCGCCTGCCGATGGCACGGGACAGCGATTCCGCACTTTGATCCATAGAGTGCAGCATACTGCACTAACTTGGCATTATGAATCCAAGCACCTGCTAGTTGATAATCTCCCCGCGGTCATCTGCGAGGAGCGCATTCAGGCGCTCCCGCCACATATCCAGCGCTTCGGGTGTCAGCCGTGCCCAGTCGTTGACCTCCTCAACCACCCTGAGCGGAGAAGTGCTGCGGTACGAGCGCGTGGGGTTCCCGGGAAACTTCTTGTCCGTAACGTTCGGATCGTTCTCGAACGGCCCGGTCGGCTCAACGAGGTAGACGTGCGGCGTCCCGTTGCCGGAGGCAAGCTCGACGGCGAGCTCCGCCGCCAGTCCTGCACCGTCGCGCAACGCTGTGAAGTAGATGTGGTTCATAACGACGTCGGGCCGGTAGTTGGAGCGATAGCCCGGCGAGAGGATGTCACCCACCTGAACTTCAGCTTTCGTACCGTGATAGAAGGGACCTTCATCCAGCGGTTCAGTCATGGACCTAGCCTAGGCAAATCAGGCCCGCATCGCCCCGAATCCCGCGATGAGCGCTTCCAGCCCCAGGCTGAACGCCGCATCCGTGGGGCGCTCGTGGCCTGCCAGGGACAAGCGGTCCACGGCGGAGGTGAAGTTCGGGACATCCTCGGCGAGGTCGCCGGCGTCGAAGATGTCCTCCGGTGCGGTGACGTCGTAAGCGGCGCCGAACACGAAGGCCTCCAACGCAACGATCGCGGAGATGATGCGTTCTTCGGGGAATCCGGCATCCCGGAACCCGGCTGTTACGGCCTCGTACATCGCCAGGGTTTTGGGGGCGTTGGCAACGGGGAGCACGGCGATGATCGGAATCAGGGGAGTGTGCTCGGAGAAGACGTCGCGGTAGGACCAGGCCCAACGACGCACGGCAGCTTCCCACGGCTCCTTGCCGAAGGCGGACACATCCACCATGGCCGCGAGGTGATCTTCGAGCAGCACCAGCACGTCGTCCTTGGAGGAGACGTGGTTATACAGCGCAGACGGCGCAACGCCCAGTGAGCGGGCCAGCGCCGCCATGGTGAGTCCGTCGTAACCCTTGCTGCTGATCAACTCGAGTGCCGCCGTCGTAATTCCGTGCTGGTCCAGGATCCGCGCAACCGGGCGACCGGCACGACGGCGGGACTTGCCGGCGGCGGGGGCTGAGCCAACAGCCGCGGGTGCGGCCTCGGGTGTGGGTGCGGGCATCGGGAGCCTTTCTGCTGCCAGTATCCCCTGCATTATTCCATCGGGGCTTCACAGGTGCCGATTCCCGGGCTACCATGGAGATAAATGAATGACATTCATTTATTGGTCAGTCACCAACGGACGGCCACGGAGAGGACATCATGCAGAATCTTGATCGCGACGTTGTGATCGTCGGTGCCGGGCCGTCAGGGCTGACGGCGGCACGCGAATTGAAGAAGGCCGGACTCAGCGTCGTAGTGCTCGAAGCGCGCGACCGCGTGGGCGGCCGCACCTGGACCGACACCATCGACGGCGCCATGCTGGAGATCGGCGGCCAGTGGGTTTCCCCTGACCAGACGGCCCTC
This sequence comes from Paenarthrobacter sp. NCHU4564, assembly GCF_052156435.1. Lineage (NCBI taxonomy): Bacteria > Bacillati > Actinomycetota > Actinomycetes > Micrococcales > Micrococcaceae > Paenarthrobacter > Paenarthrobacter sp. NCHU4564. The sequence continues at coordinate 16,029 of NZ_JBQLIS010000027.1, read as the reverse complement.
ATGGAGCTGCTGGACGAACTCGGCCTGAAAATGTACTCCCGCTACCGCGATGGCGAATCCGTCTACATTGGCGCAGACGGCAAGCGCGTCCAGTACACCGGGGACACTTTCCCGGTCAACGAGACCACCAAGGCGGAGATGGACAAGCTCGTCGCCATCCTGGATGAGCTCGCCGCGGAGATCGGCCCCACCGAACCCTGGGCACACCCCAAGGCCCGGGAGCTGGACACCATCTCCTTCCACCACTGGCTCCGCCAGAACTCCAATGACGAGGAAGCCTGCAACAACATCGGCCTCTTCATCGCCGGCGGCATGCTCACCAAACCCGCCCATGCCTTCTCTGCCCTGCAGGCGATCCTCATGGCTGCCTCGGCCGGTTCCTTCACGCACCTGACGGATGAGGACTTCATCCTGGACAAGCGCGTGATCGGCGGCATGCAGCAGGTTTCGCTGCTCCAGGCAGCGGAGTTGGGTTCCGACGTCGTCCTTAACAGCCCGGTCCGCAGCATCACCTGGGAAGAGAACAACGTCACTGTCGTTTCCGACGGCGCCACCGTGAACGCCCGCTACGTGATCATGGCCGTCCCGCCGAACTTGTACTCCCGCGTCTCCTTCAACCCGCCGCTGCCGCGCCGCCAGCACCAGATGCACCAGCACCAGTCCCTGGGCCTGGTCATCAAGGTGCACGCGGTCTACGACACGCCGTTCTGGCGCGAAGACGGACTGTCCGGCACGGGCTTCAGCGCCGGCGCGCTGGTCCAGGAGGTTTACGACAACACCAACCACGGCGACACCCGCGGAACCCTGGTGGGCTTCGTATCCGACGAAAAGGCAGATGCCGTCTTCGAGCTCAGCGCCGAGGACCGTAAGAAGGCCATCCTGGAATCAATCGCCGGCTTCCTCGGCGACAAGGCCCTGACCCCCGAGGTCTACTACGAGTCCGACTGGGGCTCGGAGGAATGGACCCGCGGCGCATACGCGTCCAGTTACGACCTCGGCGGCCTGCACCGCTACGGCAAGGACCAGCACGCGAACGTCGGCCCGATCTACTGGTCCTCCTCCGACCTCGCCGCCGAAGGCTACCAGCACGTGGACGGCGCGGTGCGCATGGGCCAGGCGACCGCCGCTCGGATCGTCGAAGCCAACAAGCTGGCTTCGGTCGCGGTCTAGCCGCAGAATCAAGCAACCGGCAGTCCGGGGGAAGTGCCGTCCCCGGGCTGCCGGCAGCACTGTTTAAGGAGAATCATGCGCTACGTGGTCGGCTACACCGCCAACGCGAGGGGCCGCGACGCCGTGCACCTCGCCATCGCGCTGGCCCGCGGCCAGGACGCCAGCCTGGACCTGGTCCTGGTGGTCCCCGAGGACTCCCCGTACAACGCCGTGTACCCGCCCGAGCCCGGCTACGACTCGATCCTCAACGAGCAAGCCCGGCAGTGGCTCGACGACGGCCTGGCCCTGGTTCCCGACGACGTCACTGCCCGCGCCCACATCCGCCGTGGAGACTCGGAAGCTCAGGCACTCATCGATGCCGCCGTGAACTTCGATGCGGCCGCGCTGGTCATCGGTGCCACCAACAACGGCCTGTTCAAGCGGTTCACCATCGGTTCAGTGGCCAGTTCCCTGCTGCACTCATCGCCGGTCCCGGTCGCTTTGGCGCCCCACGGGTTTGATCGGACAGCGGGCATCACCCGACTCAGCTGCGGTTTCGGCACGCGGCCAGGTGCGGATGAACTGCTCGACGTCGCCGTGGAGTCCGCGCGTGACCGCCATCTTCCGCTGCGGCTAGTCTCCCTGTTGGCGCTCGACGGCGGTAACTCGCCCGGGCTCGCCGACGCCGCCTGGGTGCATGCCGCCGACCGTCTTGCCGCCGTCGGGGGTTCCGACTCCGGCTCCGCCCCCGGTGACGCAGGCGCTGAACCCGAAATCGTCGTCGCGCAAGGCCGCACGATCGAGGAGGCCGTGGACCGGCTCGAGTGGGAAGACGGCGAAATCCTGCTTATCGGCTCCAGCCGCCTGGCGCAGCACCGCGCCACCTTCCTTGGCACCACCGCGAACCGGATCCTGCGTGCCCTGCCAGTTCCCATGATCGTGGTTCCCCGCGACTACACGCGACAGCGCTCCTAGCCGTCGCCCGAGAGGCAATACCCATGTCAACTGCACCAAAGACGGTCCAGTCGAAAGATTCGGCCCTGAGTGAGAAGGGCCTGAAAGCCGGATCGGTGGGCCTCATCGGCGCCGTCGTGATCGGGGTTTCCTGCATCGCGCCGGCGTACACGCTGACCGCCGCGCTTGGCCCCACCGTTTCCGAGGTGGGTGTCCACCTTCCCGCGATCTTCCTGGTGGGCTTCATCCCGATGCTGCTGGTGGCGCTCGGCTACCGCGAACTCAATAACGCCATGCCCGACGCCGGAACCTCCTTTACGTGGGCAACGCGCGCCTTTGGTCCGTGGATTGGCTGGATGGGCGGGTGGGGGCTCATCGCGGCGACGATCATCGTGCTGTCCAACCTCGCCGCGGTTGCCGTGGACTTCTTCTATCTGATGCTCGGGCAGGTCTTCAGCGATCCGTCCCTTGCCGAGCTAAGCAAGATCCTCCCCCTGAACATCGCCACAACGCTGGTGTTCATCGCCGCGGCTTGCTGGATTTCCTATCGGGGCATGGAAACAACCAAGGGCGTGCAATACGTGCTGGTGGCCTTCCAGTTACTGGTCCTTGGCTGGTTCGCCGTTTCGGCGTTCGCGCATGTTGCCAATGGCACGGCCTTCGACGCCACGGCCATTTCGCCCGACTGGTTCAACCCGTTTGCGGTTGACTCCTTCACGACGTTCACCGCGGGTGTGTCCCTCTCGATCTTCATTTACTGGGGCTGGGACGTCACGTTGACCATGAACGAGGAAACGAAGAACCCTGAAAAGACACCCGGCCGAGCCGCAACCGTGACCGTGTTGGTGATTGTGGTCATCTACATGACCGTGGCCTTGGCGACGTTGTCCTTTGCGGGCGTTGGGGACACGGGCCTGGGGGCGGGCAACCCGGAGAACCAGTCGAGCATTTTCGCCGTACTGGCCGGTCCGGTGATGGGTCCTTTCGCGATTCTCATGTCCCTGGCCATCCTGAGCAGTTCCGCGGCCTCCCTGCAGTCGACGTTCGTCTCACCCGCCCGGACGCTGTTGGCGATGGGTCACTACCGCGCCATTTCCCCCAAGTTCGGCCGCATCAGCCCCACCTTCAAGTCTCCGAGCACAGCCACCATCGCCGCAGCCATTGCTGCGGCGGGCTTCTACGTGGTCACCCGTACCGTTTCCGAGAATGCGCTCTGGGACACCATCACGGCCCTGGGCATGATGATCTGTTTCTACTACGGCATCACGGCACTGGCCTGCGTCTGGTACTTCAGGGCTGCGGCCTTTGCCGGTGTCCGCTCGTTCTTCTTCAAGTTCCTGTCACCCCTGCTGGGTGGCGTGATCCTGCTGGTCATGTTCGTGAAGACCGCGATCGACTCCATGGACCCGGAGTATGGTTCGGGTTCGTCGGTCGGTGGCGTGGGTTTGGTGTTCATTCTGGGCATGGGAGTGATCCTGTTGGGCGTCGTGATCATGCTGGTGATGTATCGGGTGCGCCCGGAGTTCTTCAGGAACTTCTCCCGCCGAGGTGGCAATTGATGACAATGTTGCGGCCCAGGATTGTCATTAAGTGTCATCTCGGCGAGGGGAGGATGGTGGGGACGCCCGCGGCCCGTTCGGCTTCACGCAGGGCCTCTGCAAGGTGCTCGACGGCGGCCCTGTAGTCGGTGCCCGCAGTCACCTTGCAGCGCTCGGCCTCCCGCATGGCCTTGGCGAGGGCTGCGGTTTCCGTGATCCGGACGTCGGACATGCCCGGGTAGTCAATGGTCCGTGCAGGGTCCAACTCGTAGCGCCGCCATTGGGTGAGGATCTCGGTATGCCGGGCGGAGTCGACAGCAAAACCTGCCCGCCGCCACGGGTCTGCAGCCTGCACGCGCTCGACTTTCCGGATGGCAGCCAGGGTTCCGGCCGCCGTCGTTCCTGCCAGCGCGACCATCACCAGTCCCGCCGGTGGCCACTGCACCGAGGGAACCAGGATGGCTGGCGCAATGACGGTGAGCCCTGCGAACACATCCCAGAAAATGGTGTCCGGTTCCGGGCCTCTGCCGTGGGTGAGCTTGCGGTGCAGGAGAAACGTCGTGGCCGCGGTGGCGAGGACCAGGGCCAATCCCCACAAGAGCATCGGAGCACCTCCCGGACGCAAAGGCTGTGGTTTCAGTATGCGGCAGCGGCTGGCTGCGCGACACCTCCCACCGGACAATTCACCACGGCGTGCGCCGGTGTCTTGTCCGGTTCAAGGTGATTCTGCCCGCGGGACACTGTCGGGGCCGGAGCGTAGCCTAAGCCCATGAGACTGAAAATGTGCAGCATCCACGTCAAGGACCCCGCAGCAGCCCACGCGTTCTACACGGGTACGCTCGGTTTCGACACGCTGATGGCCATGCCGGAGTACAACCTGTTCATCATCAAGAATCCCGGCGCCGATGACAACGCAACAGGTCTGCTGCTTGAACCCAGCGACAACCCCATCGGCGCCAACTACATGAACGCCGTGTACGACGCCGGGATGCCGGCTGTGGTGCTTGGCGTTCCGGACGTACGGGCAGAGTATGAGCGCCTGCTCGCCGCCGGAGTCTTGTTCAAGGGGGAGCCGGCAGAGGATCCCTCCAGCATCAGCGCGGTCTTCGACGACGGTTGCGGCAACTTCGTCCAACTGCACCAGGACTAGTTAAAAGCCGGTGGCCGGGACATTGCTGTCCCGGCCACCGGCTTTGATGGATCATGAGTTGCGCTTGGTTCCCTTGGGAGCTGCGCGCTTGGCGGCCGCGTTCTCCTTGGCCTCCTTGGTGGCTGCCTTTTTCCGCTGCTCTTCCTTGACGCGCAAGGCGTCGGCGCGGACGGCGGCATGGGTGGCGCGCTCAACCACCAGCCACTGTGGGGGAGCCTGCAGCAGCTCGGCGATTTCCGCCGTCGTGAGTGGTTCCGTCACGCCGCCGCGGGTGAGGCCGCTAATGGAGATGTTCAGTTTCTGTGCCACTACCGGACGCGGGTGCGGACCGTTGCGGCGCAGTTCGGCGAGCCACTCCGGCGGGTTGGCCTGGAGCTCGGCGTATTCGTCGCGGGTGACGGGCGAGTCCTGGAACTCCTGCGGTGCGGCGGGCAGGTAGATGCCGAGTTTCTTGGCAGCTGTTGCCGGCTTCATGGTCTGGGAGTTCTTGGGAGTCATGCTTCAAGGGTATCCGGCCCGGTACTGTGAGTGTGTGCCAGCCCCCGAAGAAACCCCCGAAACTCCTGAGCTCCGCTTCGCCTATGTGGCCGGTGTAACGCCCGGCAAGTGGATCCGCCGGTGGGAGGAACGGATGCCGGACGTCCCGCTGCATGCGTTCATGTCCGACGACGGCACTCAACTGTCGGTACTGCGTGACGGTTCCGCTGACGTCAGCTTTGTGCGGTTGCCGGTGGACCGGGAAGGCCTGAACCTCATTCCCCTTTATGAGGAGCAGCCTGCGGTGGTGGCTCCCAAGGGACACGAGATCTCCGTCTTCGAGGACGTGGCAGTGGAGGACCTCGCCGAGGAGAACTTCCTGGACGTCGCGGACATGGGCGGCCCGGACATGGCGTTGCAGGTAGTGGCCTCGGGGGCCGGCCTGGTGATCCTGCCGATGCCCGTGGCCAGGCACCTGAACAACAAGCAGACCGTGAGCCGGCGTCTGTCAGGCGTACCGGGGACACAAATCGGTGTTGCGTGGCTCGCTGACAAGGACAGCCCGCTGATTCAGGAATTCATTGGAATCGTCAGGGGTCGTACTGCCCAGAGCTCGCGGCAACCGTCGGCGCAGGCGGAGAAGCCGAAGAGGGCGCCCAAGCCTGATCGCCGAGGGTCTTCCGGCGCGAAGAAGCCGGCCGTCGCCCAGCGGTATGCGCCCAACCCGGATAAAGGCCGCGGCCGCGGTTCGCGGAAGAAGGGCAAGCGCTGACGTTTCCGCCCCGCCAAGGTCTACTCGCCGTGGCCTACTCGCCGTGGATTGCGGCCTGCTGTGCCTCTGAACGGTTGAGATAGGCCAGGAGGAGATCGCCGGCTTTCTCAAGTTCGCCGCTTTCCAGCGCCGCGCAGATCTGGTCGTTCTCGGCCAGCCAGTCGGCATAAAAGTGCGCGTCAACGGTGGCTTTGTGGAAGTAGAGCCGCATCTCGGCCAGTACCTGGGCCATGATTGTGTTAAGCCTGCTGCTTTCCGCCAGGGCCACGATCGCCCCGTGAAAATGCTGGTTCGCACTGCCCAGGCCGTCGTTGTCACCTTCGGCTGAGGCGCGCTTGCCCTCCTCGACGGCGGCCCTGACGGCGGCGATGCGGTCCGGGGAACCCCCCGCCCGGATGGAGCTGACCTCGATGGCGCGGCGCACGGTGTAGACGTCGTGGATGTCCCCGGCCTCCAGGGTGGCCACGAACACGCCCCTGTTGGGAAGCCTGACCAGCAGGCGTTCACTGGCCAGTTCCGCAAAGGCCTCCCGGACGGTATTGCGGGAGACGCCAAGGTCTTCGGCGATGGTGGCTTCGGTCAGCTTGGCACCCGGTACCAGGAATCCCTCTGCCAGTTGGTACCGGATTTCCTCTGCCACCCGTTCGGCCACCGACGGGACGCGGACGCGCATGCGGGCTTTGGAGCCCGAGGCGTCCGACGTGCTGTTAACGATCCCGTCTGCGCTGGCCATGCATCAAAATTTACACGATTGCCAAAAGGGGAATCGCTGGATTGTTGAACAATCCGGCGATTTGGTGCATTCTTGATGTAACGCACCTCACGAGACAGGGATCACACCATGCCCAGCATTGACCTGAACAGCGACGTCGGCGAATCATTCGGCCGGTGGACGCTGGGCGATGACTCAGCCATGTTCCAGTCAGTCTCGAGCGCCAACGTTGCGTGCGGATTCCACGCCGGTGACCCCAGCGTCATCCGCAGCACCTGCCACAAGGCGGTCCAGGCCGGCGTCGTTATTGGTGCCCACGTGGGATACCGCGACCTGGCCGGCTTTGGCCGCCGGTTCCTGGACATCGATCCCAGGGAACTCGCCGATGACGTCGTTTACCAGATCGGAGCACTGCAGGCGCTGGCTGCAACCGCAGGCGGCACAGTCCAGTACGTCAAGCCGCACGGTGGCCTCTACAACGCGATCGTCAGCCACACTGCCCAGGCCCGCGCCGTGGTGGATGCCGTGAAATCGGTGGATCCCACACTGCCAATCCTTGGCCTTCCCGGATCGGAAGTGCTGCGGCTGGCTGACGAGGCAGGTCTGCGGAGTGTCTCCGAAGCTTTCGCGGACCGTTCCTACAACCCCGACGGCACCCTGGTCTCCCGTTCCCGGCCCGGTGCAGTCCTCCACGATCCGGAGGAAGTCGCCCGCCACGTTCTCCGCATGGCTACTGAAAACAGCATCCAGGCAATCGATGGCTCCATCCTCAGCGTCCAGCCGGACAGCATCTGCCTGCACGGTGACTCACCCGGTGCCGTGGCCATGGCGGGCGCCGTGAAGTCCGCCCTGGATGATGCCGGTGTCAGCATCTCCCCGTTCGTCCAAACCCCAACAGAATCCCTCATCCCCGGAGGAAAACCATGACCAGCACCAACAAGGCAGCCAAGGCCGTGACAAGGAAGCCACCGGCCGGCGCCCTCAAGGCATACATCGCCAGCCTCACCGGCACGTCGCTGGAGTACTACGACTTCGCCATCTATTCCGTGGCCTCCGCCCTGGTCTTCCCCAAGATCTTCTTCCCGGCGGGCGACGAATTCGTTGGCCTCCTCCTGTCCTTCTCAGCCTTCGCCGTGGGCTACCTGGCCCGTCCCATCGGTGGCGTCGTCTTCGGACGGCTGGGCGACAAGATCGGGCGCAAGTTCGTGCTGGTCTTCACGCTGGTGCTGATCGGCGTGGCAACAGTCCTCATCGGCGCGCTTCCCGACTACTCGGTCATTGGCGTTGCCGCACCCACCATCCTGGTGCTGCTACGCCTGGCGCAGGGCATCGGTGTTGGTGGCGAATGGGGCGGCGCGGTCCTGCTGTCCAGCGAATTCGGCGATCCCAACAAGCGTGGATTCTGGTCTTCCGCAGCCCAGATCGGCCCGCCCGCCGGCAACCTGATGGCCAACGGCGTACTCGCGATCCTCGCGGCCTCGCTCCCCACCGATGCCTTCCTGTCCTGGGGCTGGCGTGTGGCCTTCCTGGCCTCGGCCCTCCTGGTGGTGTTCGGCCTGCTGATCCGGCTCAAGCTGGAGGAAACGCCCGTGTTCAAGGCCATCCAGGCTCACGGTGAACGTCCCAAGGCACCCATCAAGGAAGTCTTCACCACCCAGCCCAAGGCGCTGGTCTCCGCCGCCCTGTCCCGCGTTTGCCCTGATGTCCTGTACGCACTTTTCACCGTCTTCGTCGCGGTGTACGCCACCAAGGAACTGGGCATGACAACAGGCAACGTCCTGGCGGCCATCCTCATCGGTTCCGCGTTCCAGCTGTTCCTCATCCCGGCCGCCGGTGCCCTGACCGACCGCTTCAACCGCCGACTCGTCTACGGCGTCACCGCTGCCGCCACGGCTGCCTACATTCCGCTGTTCTTCCTCATGATCCATGGGAAGTCCGTGGCCATGCTGACCATCGGCGTGGTGATCGGCCTTGCCCTGCACGCCTTCATGTACGGTCCGCAGGCAGCATTCATCACCGAACAGTTCCCTGCACGCCTCCGGTACGCCGGCAGCTCCCTGGCCTACACGTTGGCCGGTGTCATTGGCGGAGCCGTGGCACCGATCATCTTCACTGCCCTTTACGGTGCGGCCTCCGGCGGCTGGTACCTCATTGCCCTTTACCTCCTCGCCACGGCCATCGTCACGATCGTGGGCATGCTCATGGGCCGTGACCCCAAGCCCGAAGAGGAAGCTTTGCTCCTGCAGGAGCAGCGCGCCTAGGCGGCGGTTTCGGCAATGATGGACACCGTGACGCAAACCGCCGCACCGAGGAAGCTCCGCTCCGTTCGCCCTGTGGGCACCCGGGCGGTGCTGGTTGAACTCGACGACCTCCAGGAAGTCCTTGCCCTGCAGGATCTCCTGAACCGGTCGCCGCTGCCCGGACAAGTGGATGTCCTGGCGGCAGCGGAGACCGTCATGGTGGTGGGCGAGTCGGCCTCGGCCACCCGTGCCATCGGTGCCCGGCTCCAGGACGTGGAACTCACGCCACCCGAAGCCGCCGATTCCAGCCTGGTTGTTATTGAGACCGTGTACGACGGCGAGGACCTCGCCGATGTCGCGGAACTCACCGGCCTCAGTGTGGACGGCGTGGTGGCCGCCCACACCGGGCAGGTCTGGACTGTGGCCTTCGCGGGCTTCGCTCCTGGCTTTGGCTACATGGTCGGCGAAAACCAGGCCCTGGACGTCCCGCGCAGGTCCTCCCCGCGCACTGCGGTTCCGGCAGGCTCGGTGGCGTTGGGAGGCCAGTACTCGGCCGTGTACCCGCGGAAGTCTCCCGGCGGCTGGCAGTTGATCGGCCGTACCGGAGCCCGGATGTGGGACCTGGACCGGCCACAACCTGCTCTGGTCCGGCCGGGCGACAGGGTCCAGTACCGTGCAGTCCGCGAAGTCGTGACTGCTCCCTCTGCGGCGAAGACCCCCGAAGCCGGCGAGTCCGACGGCCCCGGCCTCCGCGTCCTGAACCCGGGAGCCCAGAGCCTTATCCAGGACCTGGGAAGGAAGGGCTTCGGTCCGCTGGGTGTGTCAGCGGCCGGTGCGCTGGACAGGGCTTCCCTGCGCCGCGGCAACCGGCTCGTGGGAAACCCTTCATCTGCGGCAGCCATCGAGACCGTCAACGGCGGGTTGGTGGTGGAGGCCGTGGGTGATCAGGTGATTGCCGTGACCGGTGCCCCGACGACGCTCACCATCCAGCCGCCGTCGTGGGTTGATCACGACGGCGGAGCCCGGCAAGGTGCCGGCCGCACCGTTGCCATGACCACGCCTTTCGCGCTGCTCGACGGGGAAGTCCTGTCTTTGGGCGCCCCCGACACCGGCTTCCGGAATTACGTGGCCATCCGGGGCGGGGTGGACGTTCCTGAGGTTTTGGGGAGCCGTTCGTCGGACACGATGTCCGGGATCGGCCCGGCGCCCCTGCGCATCGGAAGCCGGGTACCTGCCGGCCGCCTCACGGCCTCGACTGTGGTGGGCAGCCCGGAGTTGCAGCCGGATTTCCCAGGCACGGACGTCACCGTCCTGGATGTAGTTCCTGGTCCCCGGGCCGATTGGTTCGACCAAGCAGCGATCGATTCGCTCTACAGCCAGGAATGGCTGGTGACGCCGCAATCCAACCGGGTGGGCATGCGCCTGGACGGGACACCCCTGCAACGGGCACGGCAGGGTGAACTTCCCAGTGAAGGGACCATGGCCGGAGCGGTTCAGATGCCGCCCGCGGGCTTGCCTGTCCTCTTCCTGGCCGACCATCCCATCACCGGTGGATATCCCGTGATCGGCGTGGTGGTCGACGGGCATCTGGACCGTGCCGCACAGGTACCCATCGGAGGCCGCATCCGGTTCCGTCCCGTACCGGAAGCCTCTCCTGCCCCCACGATTTCCTCGAAGAAGTGAGTTTTTGATGCGCAAGGTCCTGATTGCCAACCGCGGCGAAATCGCCGTCCGGGTAGCACGAGCCTGCAATGATGCCGGTATCGCCTCCGTTGCTGTGTATGCGGATATCGACGCCGATGCCTTGCATGTGGGCGCGGCCGACGAGGCCTACAGCCTTGGCGGCAACAGCCCCGCCGAAACCTACCTGAACGTCGGCAAACTCCTGGAAGTTGCCGCGCGCTCCGGCGCTGATGCCGTGCACCCCGGCTATGGTTTCCTGTCTGAAAATGCGGACTTCGCCCAAGCGGTCCTCGACGCCGGACTGGAGTGGATCGGCCCGTCACCGGAGTCCATCCGCCAGCTGGGGAACAAGATCACGGCCAGGGAGATCGCCGTCCGGGCCGGTGCGCCACTGGTATCGGGCAGCGACGGCCCGGTTTCTTCTGCTGCCGAAGCCCGGGTATTTGCCGAGCAGCATGGTCTTCCTGCGGCCATCAAAGCCGCTTTCGGCGGTGGCGGACGCGGGCTCAAAGTGGTGCGGGAGCTCGCCGAAGTTGAGGAGGCTTTCGACTCCGCTGTGCGGGAAGCCGTGGTGGCTTTCGGACGTGGCGAATGCTTTGTGGAGCAGTACCTTGACCGGCCCCGGCACGTGGAAGCCCAGATCATTGCCGACAAGCACGGCAACGTTGTGGTGGTGGGCACGCGGGACTGCTCGTTGCAGCGCCGTCATCAGAAGCTGGTGGAAGAAGCACCGGCACCGTTCCTCACGGGGCAGCAGCGGACCAGCATCCATGACGCCGCCAAGGCAATCGTCCGTGAGGCCGGCTACTACGGAGCCGGAACGGTTGAGTTCCTGGTGTCCGTCACGGGCGCTGTGGCATTCCTGGAGGTCAACACGCGGCTCCAGGTTGAGCACCCCATCACGGAGGAAACCTCCGGGGTGGACCTGGTGCAGGAGCAGTTCCGCATCGCCGCCGGCTTGCCGTTGAGCATCACCGAGGACCCGGAAGCGAAGGGCCACTCCTTTGAGTTCCGGATCAACGCCGAGGACGTTGGCCGGGGGTTCCTGCCGTCGCCCGGAACCGTTGCAGCTTTCGACATCCCCTCCGGCCCGGGCATCCGCGTGGACACCGGGGTTCGTGCCGGCTCGACGGTTGCTCCGCAGTTCGATTCCCTGCTGGCCAAGCTGATCGTCACCGGGGCGGATCGCCAGCAGGCCATCCGCAGGGCACGCCGCGCCTTGGCCGACTTCAGGATCCAGGGCGTGGCCACCGTGCTTCCCTTCCACCAGGCTGTCCTGGAAGCCCGCGACTTCACTTCCCCGGAAGGCCTCGCGGTGCATACCCGGTGGATCGAAACGGACTTCGCAGACCGGATCCCAGCCGATCCCGCCTACAACCCGGTTGCTCCCAGCGGTTCCCGCCGCACCATCACCGTGGATGTCGACGGCAAGCGTCTGGCCCTGGGACTCCCGGCTGACCTCCTGGACGGCTGGGCCCGATCAGGACAGGGGCTGCCCGCAGTTTCTGCCCAAGCCGATGCGCCGCACTCCGATCATTCACCCGCCGAGTCCGCTTTGGTCTCGAGCATGTCCGGCACGGTGGTGAAGTGGCTGGTTGAACCAGGTGCCGACGTCGCAGAGGGAGACCCTTTGGTGGTCCTCGAAGCCATGAAGATGGAGAGTCAAGTGCCGGCCCACCGCGGCGGAACCCTCACCGAGGTGCTGTCGCAGGCCGGTGGCGTGGTCACTGCGGGTGCTGTGCTGGCCCACATCGAGTAAGCGGGCCGGCACCCAAACACCGCGCCGCCCCGGCAGGTGACAGGTCCGCCGTCGGGCATTAACGTCCGTTAGCTGTCCGCCGGAACCGCGACGCCCAGCACCGTGTCCAGAAGAGCGTTGCGGAACTTGCCACTGGGATCATTGGCCTGGACCAGGGTGCGGAAATCTTCGAACCGCGGGTACAGTGACGCGAAGTCGTACAGCCCCGGGGTGAAGAGCTTGCCCCAGTGTGGGCGGGCTCCGAAGGGTGCCAGGGCGGCCTCCAGTTCGGGGAGCACGTTCTCCACGTCGGCCTGGAGGGGTTTCCACGTGAAGTGCAGGGCCACGCTCTGTTGCTGGTAGAACGGGCTGAGCCAGAAGTCGTCTGCCGCCACGGTGCGGATCTCCGAGACGAACAGCAACGGGGCGATCCGGTCCGCCAAACCGCGGACAGCCTCCAGGGCGGCAGGAGCATCGTCCAGGGGGAGGAGGAATTCGCTCTGGAGTTCCTCACCGTTGCTGGGGGTGAACTCGTGGCGGAAATGGGGCAGTCTGTCCAGCCACTTGCCGGGCTCGTCCAACTGGCCAGTGCAGTTCTCCGCGGACATTCCAAGCAGCGGGTGCATGGCGACGCTGGCAGCGGTGGAGCCGAACAGGTCAGGCAGCGCGGCTTCCGTGTCCAGTGCCTTCAGCCATACCTGCGGGATGGTGTCACCGGTGTAGTCGGTAAAGAAGCTGACGCTGTACGCGCTCGATGCAATCTCCCGGAAGGAAGCCAGCGCCCGCTCCCAGGGCAGGCCGGTCAATACGCGCTGACGCATCTGGAAGCTCGGGCGCACCTCAAGTTCCAGGGCTGTCACAATACCCAGCGAGCCGATCCCCACCACGCTGGCCGGGAAGTCGCGGTCGCCACGGGTGATGGTGACAAGTTCGCCGGAGGCCCGCACCAGGTCGATACTGACGACGGCGGCTGCCAGGGAGGGGTTGTCCACTCCACTGCCGTGCGTGCCGGTCTGGATGGCCCCGGCGACGGAGATGTGGGGGAGGGAGGCGAGGTTGTGGATCGCGTAGCCTTGTTCCTCGACCGCCCGGCACAAGGCGCCGTAACTGATTCCGCCGCTGACCCGGACCGTTCCCTTGTCTGGATTTACGGTGATGTCCTGTGGCAGGGCATCAAGCAGGATATGCGTGCCGTCCGTATCAGCCACGGTGTTGAAGGAGTGGCGGCTGCCGATGGCTTTGACTTTGGCAGCCGTGGCCACCAGTTCCTGTAGTTCGGCCACAGAGCGTGGCCGGCGCACTTCGGCAGACGAGTACTCGAGGTTTCCTGCCCAGTTCTTCATGACGTGATCTTTCCCTATGGTCTTCGAGGCGTCCCAACAGTGTGAGCGTTCACAAAACGAGCCGTCAAGGGGTGCCCACGTGGTGGCGATAGAGTGCAGGAAAGCCGCCGACCAGCAGGAGCACCATGTGAGCAAGGGATCCAAGCCCACCATCCGGGACGTTGCGACCGCTGCGAACGTCTCCCTCACCACAGTGTCCTACGTGTTGTCCGGCCGGCATGGAGGGACTACCCGGATCAGCCAACCGACGCAGGACCGGGTGCTGGCTGCCGTGAAGGAACTGGGCTACGTCCCGAACCAGGCAGCCCGGGGTATGCGCCGCGGGAAGACGGATGTGGTGGCTGTTGCGATCGGCAACCTGGAGTGGCCCTGGGACCGCGCACTCGCGACGGCCGCGGCACGGATCCTGCCGACCCACGGGTACCAGCCCGTGATCCTGCTGGGGGACGACTGGCGGAAGTTCATGATGTCCGGAGGAGCCGATGGCGTGATCATCGGCTACTTCCCGGAAGCCACCGCCGAGGATGCGACCGTGACGGAGTTGGCCCGCCGCGGGGTGGCGCAAGTGGTCATCTCGGGCACCATGGAGCCGGCGGGGTTCGATGTGCTGGCCCCGGAGCAGGACGCCGGCCTCAAGGAGTGCATGGAGTTCCTCACGGCCTCCCACCGCAGGATTGCCTGCATCCGCAGGGCGGAGCCGTCCGGCAGGCGGAAGAGTCGGTTCGCGGCGTACGCTGCCGGCTTGGAGGCGGCAGGCATCGGCCTGGATGAATCCTTGGTCCGTACCTCACAGCACCGCCCGGATCTTGCCTACCAGTCGGCCTTGGAGCTGCTGCAGCTTCCGGACCGGCCCACTGCCATTTTTGCCACAGACGACATGGAGGCTTTGCAGGCTGTCCGCGCGGCATTCCGCCTGGGCCTTCGGGTTCCTGAGGACATCCAGATTGTTGGCGTCGGGAATTCCACCGAGGGGCAGCAATACGATCCCGCCCTGACAACAGTGGGGCCGGAGCCCATCTTTGACCGCGTGGTAGGGATGTTGCTGGACCGGCTTTCAGGTGCCACACCGGTGGAGGGGATCCGCGTTCCGGCGGCATGGAAGCTGCACCGCCGGGGAACCACGCTGGGCTAGCCTTTCAGCGGACGGCGGGCCAACCAAGCGGCCACGATGGCGCCGGAAATGTTGTGCCAGAGTGAGAAGACCGCGGAAGGCAGGGCCGCGAGGGGGCTGAAGTGCGCTGTGGCAAGGGTCGCGGCGAGGCCGGAGTTCTGCATGCCAACCTCGAATGCCAGGGCTCGGCGGGCCTTGTCATCCAGGCGGCCGAGCTTGCCCGCGAGGTAACCGAGACCCAGGCCGAAGCCGTTGTGCAGGACAACTGCCAGGAACACGATTCCGCCCGCGGCAACGATCTTGCCGGCACTGCCGGCCACCACGATCGCCACAATCAGTGAAATCACGACGGCGGATGCCCACGGAAGCGCGGGAAGCACCTTTGCCACCAGTTTGGAGAGGAACAACCGGGCAAGAAGGCCTGCGATGACCGGGAGCAGGACGGTCTTCACGATGTCCAGCACCATGGCGCCGGCGTCGATGTGGAGGAAGGAACCGGCCAGGAGCAACGTCAGTGCGGGAGTGACGAGCGGTGCGATCAGCGTGGAAACCGAAGCCACAGCTACGGACAGCGCCACGTCGCCCTTGGCCAGGAATGCCATCACGTTCGAGGCAGTGCCGGACGGAGCGCAGCCCACCAGGATCAAGCCGACGGCGAGCTCAGGCGGCAGTTGCAGAAGGACGGCGATCAGCCAGCCTGCGCCGGGCATGATCACGTAATGCGCCACGATGCCCAGGGCCACGGCCCAGGGGCGGCGGGCCACCGAGGCAAAGTCCGGCGGGGTCAGCGTGAGGCCCATGCAGAACATGATGACTCCCAGCAGGTACGGCACGCTGACGCCAAGGGGTTTGAACAGATCCGGCAGGAGGAATCCGAGGACGCCGGCGATGACCACCAAAATCGGGAAAGCGGTGACGGCGATGCGCGCAATCCGCGCCTCGGCCGCAAGCGCAGGGTTTTCAGGGATTGCCGTGGTGGATTTTGTTGCCTCAAGCATTTATCCATGCTGACACCTGGGCCTCAAACGGAACTACTTTCGTTACATCCGTCCGGCGGTATATGTCAGACATCCGTCATCCCCAGCACCCAACTAGTACGAAAGTAGTGGTGGGTTAGGCTGCGGTGACCGGGGTGATGGTGACGTTGTAGCCGAGGTTGTTG
>NZ_JBQLIS010000026.1:0-56002 GCF_052156435.1 Paenarthrobacter sp. NCHU4564 | reverse complement strand
TATGGCAGCCATGCACCGTAAACATCACCAAACCTGTTCGCTGTTAAGCGCTTTTTGAGCCTTCAAAAGGCGATTAACTGCGACCTACTTGGGTGCGTACGACGGCGGCACACTGCCCGCGCGGCTGGCTCACCCCGCGTGGCGGCTCACCTTCCTTGGCGGGAAACCCAGCGGACGGACAGTGTTGTGCAGACGCAAAAAGCCAGCACCGAACCAAGGATCACCAGCAAGGGAACAGTCCAGCCGCCGGAAGCGTCATGCACGTAGCCCACAATGGTCGGAGCCAGTGCCGCAAAGCAATACCCCACACCCTGCACCACGGCCGACATCTTCCCGGCAGCCGCCTGCGAGTGCGCGAACTTGATGACGGCGATGAAGATGACCGTGATGCCACCCCCCTGGGCAATGCCGCCCAGCGAGGACCACAGCCACCACCAGCCCGGGGCCAACAACAGGCCAACGGGAACCGTCAGCCATAACGCACTCAAAGTGACCGCGACCGTCGTCGTGCTGGAAAAGCGGGCCAGCAGCGGCACGCCCAGACCACCCACAATCGCGAAGATCTGGAACAGCGACGATCCCGCTCCGGCCTCGGCGGTTCCCATGGCGAGTTCGTCGGACAGGAAGCTCGGCAGCCACGCGGTGACCCCGTAGTAGGAGAACGCCTGGCCCGCGAACCCGATGGTCAATCCCGCCACCAGCCAGGCCACGCCGCGGGTCTTTCCGGGAGCCGCAGGCGCCGGAGGTGGAACGGGTGCCGGGACAAGCGCCCGGCGCGCTCCCACGGTGGGTATCCAGAACACGATTGCAGCCAGTGCCAGCAACGCGCTTGCAGCCAGAGACAACCGCCACCCCACCAGTTCGGCCAAGGGCGCCGTGGCTACCGATGTGAGGAAGGAACCGATGTTGAGCGCAGCCGTGTAGACACCCATGGCCGTGGCCTGCCGGCGCGGCGCAAAGTCGCGCCGGATGATCAGCGGGACGGCGATGTTGCCGATCGTGATGGCTACCCCGATCAGGACGGTGCCCACCATCACGGGAACACCACCGCCGCTGGACCGGATAACGACGCCGGCCAGCACACCCAGCAGCGTCAGCATCACGGCGAACTCGGCCCCGAAACGACGCCCGGCCAAGGATGCCAGCGGCGAGGCCAGCGAGAAGCACAGCACCGGGATGCCGGTCAGCAATCCCAGTTCCACGGGCGAAAAGCCAAGATCCCGCCGCAGGGACTCCACCACGGGCGCCACCGCCACGAACGGTCCGCGCATGTTGAGGGCAATAAGGCCGATGCAGGCAAGGATCAACCAGCTCCGCGGGACTTTGGCAAGGAATTGACTCATCGGGGAGGCAGGACTGGAGCAGGAAGCGTTTTCATCACCTTCATTGCTATCACGCCTGCGCACCTGGGAAGCGCCGGAGCCCGGTCTTATCCGGCGGCCTGCAGCGTGGCTTCGATCACGGCCGGTGACAACACATGCTGCGTGACCATCTGGCTCGCACCGAGGATCGCGGAACGATCGCCCGCCATGGAGATGCCGATCCGCAGGTGCGTGGTGGCCAGCGGCAGTGAACGCCGGTAGACCACCTCGCGGATCCCTGCCACCAGGTGTTCGCCGGCCTCCCCCACGCTGCCGCCGATGATGATCATGGAGGGATTCAGCAGGTTCACCACCGTGGCCAGGACATCGCCGACGTCCCGCCCCGCCTGGCGCAAAGCCTGGATGGCTTGCAGGTTTCCTTCGTCGACGAGCCGCAGGACGTCGGTGCCCGTGGCGGCTTCCAGCCCTTGTGCCTTGAGTTGACCGGCGACGGCGGGACCTGAGGCGAGCGCTTCAAGGCACCCGTAGTTGCCGCAGCGGCAGAGGACGTCGTCGCCGCGCGGGACACGGACGTGGCCGAGGTCGCCCGCGGTTCCATTGGCTCCGCGCTGCAGTTCGCCGTTGCTGATGATGCCCGCACCAATGCCCGTGGCCACTTTGACGAAGAGGAAGTTGCGGTGGTCCGGCCAGTAGGCGGTACGTTCACCAAGCGCCATGATGTTGACGTCGTTGTCCACCAGCACCGGAACGGGCAGTGAGCGCTGGACGTAAGGGACGACGTCGAACCCGTCCCACCCCGGCATGATGGGCGGCTTCACCGGACGCCCGGTGTCATGTTCCACCGGTCCGGGAAGTCCGATGCCGATCCCGGCGAGGTCGCCCGGGTGGCGGCCGGCCTCGGCCAGCAGTTCCTTGCCCGCAGAGATGACGCGGCCCAGGACTGCTTCCGGACCGTCTGAGACGTCCTGCTTCAGGCGGCGCTCAGCGAGGATGCTGCCGCCGAGGTCCGTCACAGCGACGATCACGTGGGTGGCCCCGACGTCGACGGCCAGGACCACGCGGGCTGCCGGGTTGAAGGCAAAGCGCGACGGCGGCCTGCCGCCGCTGGAGCTCGCCTCACCTGCGGGTCCCACCAGTCCGGAGCTGATGAGGGCATCAATGCGGGAGGCGACGGTGGAGCGGGCGAGGCCGGTGGTCAGCGCGAGTTCGGCGCGGGTGCGGGCCTGGCCGTCCCGAAGAAGTTGGAAGAGATCCCCGGCACGCGAGAGATTCGCGGCTTCCGGCGCGGCCGCATCTTTTCCGGCCTGGGTACCCGGGGCTGAGGTCATGGACTTAGTGAAGCACGATTGCTTATGAGTGTCATGCACCAAAAGTATGTCGATTAATTTTCACCTTTTGCTTGACGCTCGACAAAAGTCCCCATAGGTTGTGAGCAGCACCACATCACGCGCATCAATGCCGCGCATCACCCCTATGAATCACCCTCATTCCACAACGACGAGGAGAGACAGTGTCATATTCGATCCAGCTCTACACGGTCCGAAAGGCCCTTGAAGAGGATCTCGCTGGAACCATCCGCCGGCTGGCGGACATCGGCTTCACCATGGTTGAGCCCTACCGCTTTGTCGCCAAGGCCGCCGAGCTCAAGCAGGCGCTGGCGGCAAACAACCTCACCGCCCCGTCCGGCCATGCCCCTCTGCTCAGCGACGACCAGGACGCCATCTTCGCCGCTGCGCAGGATCTGGGAATCGGCACCGTCATCGATCCGCACGTGCCGATCGAGCGCTGGAACACGATCGAGGACATCAAGGAAACGGCCCGGCAGTTGAACGAAGCAGCCAGGAAGGGTGCCGGTTACGGCGTCCGGGTGGGCTACCACAACCACTGGTGGGAAGTTGAGTCGGTCATCGATGACAAAACCGCCCTGGAACACCTGGCGGACCACCTGGATCCGGACGTCATCCTGGAGCTCGACACTTACTGGGCCGCAGTCGGAGGGCAGGACCCTGCACAACTCCTGGCGCGGCTCGGAGGCAGGGTCAAGTTCATCCATATCAAGGACGGGCCCCTCACTCCGGACCCCTCCGCCCAACTCGCGGTAGGCGACGGAAAGATGGCCATCCAGGACGTCCTGGCCGCAGCCACCTCCCTGGAAGCAGGCGTTGTGGAACTGGACGACTTCCAGGGCGACATGTTCCAGGCCGTCCAGGACAGCTACAACTACCTCTCCGCCGGGAAGGTGTCCGCATGAGCCACGCAGCAGGTGCGGCATTGGAAGCCCAGGGAACGGGTCCCGTTGGCGTTGGCATCATCGGGGCAGGCGTCATCAGCAAGCAGTACCTCGACAACCTCACCAGCTTTCCCGATGTCAGGGTGGTGGCAATCGCCGACCTCTTCGAAGAGGCGGCGGCAAGCCGGGCTGCCGAGTACGGCATCCCCCACCACGGCGGCATTGAAGCGGTACTGGGGAACCCCGACGTCGAGATCGTCATCAACCTGACCATCCCGGCTGCCCACGTGGAGGTAGCCACCCAGGCCGTGAACGCCGGCAAGCACGTCTGGAGCGAAAAGCCCTTCTCCCTGGACCGCGAAAGCGGAATCGGCCTGCTGAAAGCGGCCGACGCCGCGGGCGTCCGGCTGGGCTGCGCGCCGGACACTTTCCTGGGAGCCGGCCTGCAGACAGCCCGCCGGATGATCGAACGCGGCGACATCGGCACCCCGCTGACCGCCCTGACCCTCATGCAGTCCCCGGGTCCCGAGTCCTGGCACCCGAACCCGGCCTTCCTGTTCCAGGACGGCGCGGGTCCGCTGTTCGACATTGGCCCCTACTACCTGACCACCCTGGTGCAGACGTTCGGCAGCATCCGCCGGGTAGCCGCTTTCGGTTCGAAGTCGCGCGAAACCCGCGTCATCGGCTCCGGCCCCAAGGCGGGGGAAGTCTTTGACGTCACCGTACCCACGCACGTCAGCTCCATCCTGCAGTTTGAGAACGGCGAATCGGCGCAGAGCATTTTCAGCTTCGACTCCCCCCTCAAGCGCGCCGGCTTCGTGGAAATCACCGGATCAGAGGCCACTATCGCCTTCCCGGACCCGAACAACTTCGACGGCGATGTCCGCATCTGCGCTTTGGGATCGGACGACTGGACGGTGGTCCCCTCGGTCGGATCCACGGCAAGCCGCGGTGCCGGTGTGCTGGAGATGGCCCGGGCCATCCGTGAAGGCCGCGAACACCGGGCCCAGGGAGAGCTGGCCTACCACATCCTCGACACCATGGCGTCCATCTCGGAGTCGATCGACAACCGCGCGTTCGTGGATGTGGAGAGTTCTGCATCCAAGGTCCCTGCCCTGCCCGAGGACTGGGACCCCTCCGCTTCAACACTGTCCTGACCCACCATCTGTGCCAGCTCGACGACGAGAAAACCGGAGCACCATGAAAAATCCCATGAAAGTACTCTCTGCCCTGGCTGCGACAACCGCCATGGCCCTCACGCTCAGTGCCTGTGGCGGCGGCAGCAGCCCGCAGGCAAGCAGCGACACCATCACCTACTGGGCATCGGACCAGGGCAACAGCCTTGACGACACCGCCGCCAAGTTGAAGCCGTCGCTGGACCGCTTCACCGAGAAGACCGGCGTCAAGGTCCAGCTGGAAGTGATCAGCTGGACGGACCTCTACAACCGCATCCTCACCGCGGTGACCAGCGGCGATGGCCCGGACGTCCTCAACATCGGCAACACCTGGGCCGTGACGCTGCAGGAGACCGGAGCCTTTGAGCCGGTGGAAGGGGAACTGCTGGAAGCCGTGGGAGGCAAGGACCGCTTCCTGAAGACCAGCTGGTCCACCGGTGGCGCCGAGGGCAAGACCCCCACGTCGGTCCCGCTCTACGGCCTGGCCTACAACATGTACTACAACACGAAGATGTTCAAGGAAGCCGGCATCGAGAAGGCCCCCGCCACCTGGGACGAATTCGTCGAGACTGCCAAGAAGCTGACCAAGGACACCAACGGCGATGGCAAGCCGGACCAGTGGGGCTTCACCGCGGCGGGCGCTTCGGTGTCCGCCAACTCGCACCAGGCCTTCGTCCGTGGCCTGCAGAACGGCGGCACCCTGTTCGATTCCGAAGGCAAGCCGACCTTTGACAGCGACCCCCAGGTTGAAGGCGTCAAGCAGTTCGTGGACCTGATGGCCACGCACAAGGTGATGTCGCCGTCGGACGCTGAACTTAGCCAGGGCAGCCAAAAGGTGGACAACCTCATCAACGGCAAGGCCGCCATGATGTTCGACCAAAGCCCGTTGAAGAACTTCGCTGCACGCGATTTCAAGGACTGGGGCGTAGCTCCGGTCCCGATGATGACCGCCGACGCCACCGGCGACCGGGCCACGCAGAGCCACGTAGCCGGAATCAACCTCAGCGTCTTCAAGAACAGCGACAACACGGCGAACGCCATCAAGCTGGCCGGCTTCCTTACCAGCGACGAAGAGCAGGTAGCCCTCAACAAGGCCTACTCCTCCCTCCCGGTGGTGACGGCTGCGTCCACAGACGCCGCTTTCCAGACCGACGAAGTCAAGGCCAAGAACGACGCGCTGGCCAACCACTCCCTGCCCATGCCCCTCATTGCCAAAGAGGGACAGATGGAAACCCTGACCGGCACGGCCATCAAGAACCTCTTTGCCAAGGCCGCTACCGGAACTGTTTCCGAGGACGACATCCGGGCGGCCCTCAAGGACGCCAACAACCAGATGGCCGCGGCCCAGTAACCAGGCCCAGCGTGCGGGGGTGCCACCGGAACACGGCACCCCCGCTCCGGCCAAGGAGTTTCCATGTCACATTCAGCATTGGACAGCGGACCAGCCGCTGCAGGCAGCCCGGCTGCGCACGATCCTGAGCCCGGCCCGTCCAAGGCGGCCGGCACACCGGTGGTCCGCAAGCGCCGCCGTTCCTTCCTCCCCTACGGCCTGATCGTCCCCGCGGCGGTCCTCGAACTTCTGATCCACATCGGACCGATGCTCCTGGGCATCTGGATCGCCTTCATTTCCCTGACCCAGCTCAACCTGACCAACTGGCTCAACGCCCCCTTCGTAGGGCTGCAGAACTTCATCAACGGACTGAATCCGGACAGCACCATCGGCCAGGCATTCTTCGGCACGGTAGGCCGCACGCTGGGCTACACCGTGCTGGTGGTCGGCTGCTCGTGGGTGCTCGGCATGGCCGGCGCGGTCTTCCTTTCCTCCAACTTCAAGGGCCGCGGACTGCTGCGGACCTTCTTCCTGGTCCCGTACGCACTTCCGGCCTATGTGGGAACCATTGCCTGGGCCTTCATGTTCAACCAGCGCGACGGCGCAGTGAACCAGATCCTGGTGGACACCTTCCGCCTGTTCGGCGACGAACGCCCGTTCTGGCTGCTGGGCGAGAACTCCTTCGGCGCCATGGTGGTGGTGAACGTGTGGCAGCTCTGGCCCTTCGCGTTCCTGATGCTGATGGCTGCCCTGCAAAACGTCCCCAACGACGTCTACGAGGCCGCGGCGATCGACGGCGCCAGCCTGTGGCAGCAGTTCAAGAGCATCACCTTGCCCATGGTCCGCCCGGCCAACGGCGTGCTGCTCATGGTGATGTCCCTGTGGACGTTCAACCAGTTCAACATCCCCTTTGTCCTGTTCGGCGCATCATCACCCAAGGAAGCCACGCTGATCTCGCCGCTGATCTACCAGAACTCCTTTGGAAGCTGGAACTTCGGCCTGGGCGGCGCCATGAGCGTCCTGCTGCTGATTGCCCTGTTCATCGCATCCGCCTTCTACATCCGCATGGTCCTGCCCAAGGGAGCCGACAATGATTGAGACCCGCAAATTCCGGATCCTGCGCAATATCGTCCTGACCATCCTCTCCCTCTGGGTGGCAATCCCCCTCTATGTAGTGGTGTCCACCTCGATCAAGCCGCTCAAGGACGTCGCCGGGCTCTTCCAGTGGATTCCGCGCGAGATCACCCTGGCCCCGTATCTGGATATCTGGACCACGGTTCCCCTGGCGAAGTACTTCCAGAACAGCCTCATCATCACGATCTGCGCCACCGCCTGTTCCGTGACCGTCGCCGTCCTGGCCGCCTACGCGATCGCCCGCCTGCCGTTCAAGGGCAAGCGTGTCTTCAGCTTGACGGTCCTCTCCACGCAGATGTTCCCCGGTATCCTGTTCCTCCTGCCGCTGTACCTGATTTTCACGCAGATCCGGAACATGACCGGCCTCCAGCTGCAGGGCTCCTACCTGGGGCTCATCATCACCTACATGACGTTCACGCTGCCTTTCGCGATCTGGATGCTGAGCGGATATTTCGCCTCCATTCCCAAGGAACTGGAAGAGGCGTCGATGATTGACGGCACCGGCCGGATGGGTGCACTGTTCCGGGTCATCCTGCCGGTAGCCAAACCCGGCATCATCGCCGTGGCCGTGTACTCGTTCATCTCGGCGTGGGGCGAAGTGCTGTTCGCCTCGGTCCTGACGAACGAAGCCACCAAGACACTGTCCTTGGGGCTCAAGGCCTATGCCAGCGAGTCGGACGTTTTCTGGAACCAGCTCATGGCTGCCTCCGTGGTGGTCAGCCTTCCCGTGCTGATTGGTTTCATCCTGGTCCAAAAACATTTGGTGGCAGGCCTGTCCTCCGGGGCAGTGAAGTAGGTTGACTGTTAAGTGACGAACCACAGCAACCTGACCAGTCCAGCATCACTGTCAACGATGCGCTACGTGGAAGGAATCCCATGTCCTACTCACTCCAGCTCTACACCCTGAGGGATGCGATTGCCGAAGACCTGCCCGGCACCATCCGGCGGGTCGCAGACATCGGTTATACCCAGGTTGAGCCGTACAACTTCGTGGCCCTCGCGCCGGAGCTGGGTGCGGCCCTGAAGGAGAACGGCATCACCGCCCCTTCCGGCCACGCGCCGCTGCTCAGCCAGGACCAGGATGAGATCTTCGCGGCCGCCAAGGAGCTGGGCATCACCACGGTGATCGATCCCTTCCTTCCGGCAGAGCACTGGCAGGACGCCGAAGACATCCAGTCCACCGCGGCCACGCTCAACGCCGCCGCAAAGAAGGGCGCCGAATGCGGCATCCGCGTGGGGTACCACAACCACGCCTGGGAGCTGGAGTCAACCATCGAGGGACAAACCGCCCTGGAGTACTTCGAAACCCTCCTGGACCCCGAAGTGGTCCTGGAAGTGGATACCTATTGGGTAGCCGTCGGCGGGCAGGACCCCGTTGAACTGTTGACCCGCCTGGGTGACCGGGTGCGGCTCATCCATATCAAGGACGGACCCGCCACCACGGATACCAAGGCCCAGCAGCCGGCCGGAAAGGGAACCATCCCCGTGCTGGATGTGATCGCTGCGGCCACCTCCCTGGAAGTGGGAGTTGTTGAGTTCGACGACTACTCGGGGGATGTCTTTGAAGGCATCGCCGAGAGCCTCAGGTTCCTGACGGCCGCAGCCAGCGTACAGGCCGCGGAAGGAACCGCTTCCGGGGAGGCACGGGCATGACCACCACACCATCCACACGCAGGGGCCCGGTGGGCGTTGCCGTCATCGGCGCGGGCAATATCTCCAAGCAGTACCTGGACAACCTCACCACGTTCCCGGACCTGACGGTCCATGTCATCGCCGACCTGTTCGTTGAGGCCGCCGAGGCGCGGGCCAAGGAATACGGCATCGCGGAGTTCGGCGCCCCGGAGCTGGCGCTGAACCATCCCGATGTCGAAATCATCGTCAACCTGACCATCCCGGCGGCGCACGTGGAGGTCGCGACGGCCGCAGTCAAAGCCGGCAAGCATGTCTGGACGGAGAAGCCGATCTCCCTGGACCGCGAATCCGGCCTGGGGCTGCTCAAGGCCGCGGACGCCGCAGGTATCCGCCTGGGTACGGCGCCGGATACGTTCCTGGGCGCGGGCTTGCAGACCGCACGCCGGATCATCGAACGTGGTGACATCGGCGCGCCGCTGACCGGGATGACCACGTTCCAGACCCCCGGGCCGGAAAGCTGGCATCCGAATCCGGCGTTCCTGTTCCAGCACGGCGCGGGTCCGTTGTTCGACATGGGGCCGTACTATTTGACCGCCCTGGTGCAGACCTTCGGATCGGTGCGGAAGGTGGCCGCGGTCGGGTCAGCGGCCAAGGCCACCCGCGTCATCGGTTCCGGGCCCAAGGCAGGTGAGGAGTTCGCCGTCGAGGTGCCCACGCATGTGTCCGCGATGGCGCAGTTCGAAGGCGGGCAGTCCAGCCACAGCGTCTTCTCCTTCGAGTCCCCGCGCCAGCGGATGGGATTCGTGGAAATCACCGGTTCGGAGGCGACCCTTTCCCTGCCGGATCCGAACTACTTCGACGGCGACCTCAAGCTCTGGCGCCCCGGAGCAGAAGAACCGGAAATCATCCCGGCCACCGGCCCGGCCAACGGCCGCGGCATGGGTGTGCTGGACATGGCCCGTTCCCTCCGCTCCGGAGAACCTCACCGTGCCACCGGTGAGCTCGCATACCACGTGCTGGACACCATGGTCTCGATTGCCGAGTCCGTGGAGTCGGGCACCTTTGTGGAAGTCGCCAGCAACGCCCCCTCCTCGGCAACACTTCCCGAGGACTGGAACCCCACAACAGCCACGCTTTAACGACCCCTGAAGAATCAGCGAGGACCCAGACCATGACCACCCCCACCCACTCGTCCCGACAGCCGGCCGCCCCTTTGCGGGTGGCAGCGATCGGCTACGCCTTCATGGGGAAGGCCCACTCGAATGCGTGGCGGAACGTGGCCAGTTTCTTCGACGTCCCGGCGGTGGAACAGGCAGTGCTCGTGGGCCGCGACCCCGTCCAGGTGGCCGAAGCGGCCGCCAAGTACGGCTGGGCCGAGTCCGCCACGGACTGGCGCGATGTCATCGACCGGGAAGACATCGACATCATCGATATCTGCGCACCGGGCTGGATGCACGCAGAAATCGCCATCGCAGCGCTGGAAGCCGGCAAGCACGTGCTGGTGGAGAAACCACTGGCCAACACCCTCGCCGAGGCCGAAGCCATGACTGCTGCCGCAGCCAAGGCACGCAAGCGCGGCGTCCAGTCCATGATCGGTTTCAACTACCGCCGCGTCCCCGCGCTCGCCCTCGCCAAGGAGCTCATCGCCGAGGGCCGGCTCGGCACCGTCCGCCACGTCCGGGCCGCGTACCTGCAGGACTGGCTCTCAGACGCCCGGTCCCCCATGACCTGGCGGCTCCGGAAGGAAACCGCCGGCTCCGGTGCCCTCGGCGACATCGCCTCCCACGCCATCGACCAGGTCCTCTTCCTCCTGGGCGAGGACGTCACCGAGGTCACCGGCCGCCTGCACACCTTCGTGGACCACCGCCCCGGGGCGGACGGCCCGGAACAAGTAACGGTCGACGACGCCGCCTGGGCCACGTTGACCCTCACCTCCGGAGCAATCGCCTCGGTGGAAGTCTCCCGCGTAGCCACGGGGCAGAAGAACTCCCTCAAGCTCGAAATCTACGGCGACAAGGGCACGATCCTGTTCGACCTGGAAGCGCTGAACGAGCTCGGCTTCCTGGACGCCACCGTCCCGGTCCGGGAACAGGGTTTCCGCAGGATCCTGGTCAACGAACCCGAGCACCCGTACCTTGAAGCGTGGTGGCCGCAGGGTCACATCATCGGCTGGGAACACACCTTCACCCACCAGATCCGGGACTTCCTGCAGGCCATCAGCGAGGGCAGCGAGCCATCGCCATCCTTCGAGGAAGGCCTCAACGTCCAGCACATCCTGGCCGCCATCGAAGAGTCCGCGGCCGCCAAAAGCTCACTGATTCAACTGTCCAACACCAACGAATCCGCACACGCAACCGAAGGAGCCTGACATGCCCCGCCCGTACACCCTGTTCACCGGCCAGTGGGCCGACCTCCCCCTCGAGGAAGTCGCCAAGCTCGCCTCGGGCTGGGGCTACGACGGCCTGGAAATCGCCGTCTCCGGAGACCACCTCGACGCCTGGCGTTGGGACGAACCCGGCTACGTCGAGTCCAAACTCGAACTCCTGGACAAGTACAACCTCAAAGTCTGGGCCATCTCCAACCACCTCAAAGGCCAGGCCGTCTGCGATGACCCCATCGACTTCCGCCACGAAGCCATCGTCGGCTCCAAAGTGTGGGGCGACGGGGAACCCGAAGGCGTCCGCCAACGCGCCGCCGAAGAAATGAAACACACCGCCCGCCTCGCCAAAGCCCTCGGCGTGGACACCGTGGTCGGCTTCACCGGCTCCTCCATCTGGCAATACGTCGCCATGTTCCCACCCGTCCCCGAGAAGGTCATCGACGCCGGCTACCAGGACTTCGCCGACCGGTGGAACCCCATCCTGGACGTCTTCGACGAAAACGGCATCCGCTTCGCCCACGAAGTCCACCCCTCCGAGATCGCCTACGACTACTGGACCACCGTCCGCACGCTGAAGGCGATCGGCCACCGCGAAGCGTTCGGCCTGAACTGGGACCCCTCCCACATGATGTGGCAAGGAATCGACCCCGTCTCCTTCATCTGGGACTTCAAGGACCGGATCTATCATGTGGACTGCAAGGACACCAAGGTCCGCCAAACCGGCCGCAACACCGTCCTCGGCTCCCACCTTGCCTGGGGCGACCCGCGCCGCGGCTGGGACTTCGTCTCCGCCGGACGCGGTGACGTGCCCTGGGAAGCCTCATTCCGCGCCCTGTCCGCGATCGGCTACAACGGACCCATCTCCGTCGAATGGGAAGACGCCGGCATGGACCGCCTCCACGGCGCCCCCGAAGCCCTCGCAGCCCTCAAGAAGTTCGACTTCCCCGCCTCCCAAACCAGCTTCGACGCCGCCTTCAGCAGCAAAGACTAGGAGCCGTCCGACGTGATCCGCACCCTGCAATCCGGTCAACAGTGCCAGGTGCGGATCGCGTCAGTGACCGGCGAATCCACGCTGCTTTACAGCACCCACCGCATCCTCCTGGAAGCCCCCAACTGGACCCTGGATGGCCGGTCCCTGATCCTCAACGGGGACGGGAAACTTTGGCGGTTGGACATAACTTCCGGCACCCTGATCGAAATCCCCCTCGGCGGTATCCCTGACCTGAACAACGATCACGTCCTCGCGCCCGACGGCGAAAGCATCTTCCTCTCCGCCAACGACGGCCACATCTACAGGGCTCCGCTCACCGGCGGCCATGCCCAGCGCATCACCCCGGATGACGGTTCCTTCCATTTCCTCCACGGTGTCAGCCCGGACGGGGCGGAGTTGGCGTACGTGGGAATCGGGGGCGGGGACTTCAGGCAGCCGGGCCGCCTCATGACCATAGCGTCCGACGGCGGTGCTCCCGCCCGCGTCAACGTTGGAGAGGGCCACTGCGACGGGCCGGAATACTCGCCCGACGGGAAGTGGCTGTACCTGAACACGGAATCCTTCAGCACCGAGCCCGGCCATGCCCAACTCGCCCGCATCCGGGTGGACGGGACCGGCTTCGAGCAACTCCTCGAATCCAAAACGGTGGACTGGTTCCCCCATCTTTCCCCGGACGGGCAGTATGCCTCCTACATCCGGTTCCCCAGCGGAACGCAGGGCCACCCCGCAGACCTGCCTGTCGCCGTCGTACTCGTCTCCACAGGTGACTGGAAAACTCCGCTGCACACATGGCCGCTGTTCGGCGGCCAAGGTACGCTCAACGTCAACAGTTGGTCGCCGGACTCGGAGCATTTCGCGTACGTGGCGTACCCGCCGGCTACCCAAACGGAGGACTGAACACGTGTCACTTTCTGATGGAACCATTCGCTGGGGAATCCTTGGAACGGGGTTCATTGCGGACCTGCAGACCCGGGACCTCCGTGAGAACGGGTTTACCGTCCAGGCCGTCGGCTCACGGTCGCTGGACTCGTCCAAGGCCTTCGCTGAACACCACGGCATCGCGACCGCCCACGGCAGCTACGAGGACCTCGCGGCTGATCCCGATGTGGACGTCATCTACATCGCCACCCCGCACCCCATGCACCACGCAAATGCTCTCCTGGCTTTGAATGCGGGCAAGCACGTGCTGGTGGAGAAGTCGTTCACCATGAACGCCAGGGAGGCGCGGGAGGTGACCGAGGCGGCCGCTGGCAAGGGGCTCGTGGCGCTGGAAGCCATGTGGACGCGGTTCCTGCCCCACATGGTCCGCATCCGCGAAATCATCGCGGCCGGGACCATCGGCGAGGTCCGCAAAGTCATTGCCAGCCACAATCAAAGCCTGCCCAAGGACCCCGCGCACCGGCTCAACGACCCCGCCCTCGGTGGCGGCGCACTGCTGGACCTTGGCATCTACCCCATCTCCTTCGCGTTCGACATCCTCGGTGCTCCTTCGTCCATCCGGGCGAGCGCGTCGATGACGGCCACCGGCGTGGACCGGCAGACTGCCGCTATTTTCGACTACGACGACGGCGCCCAGGCCGTGGTGGATTGCGAACTGGATGCGGCGAGCGCCAACCGGGCCCTGGTGATCGGCAGCGAGGGGTGGATCGATATCGAACATACCTGGTACAATCCCGTCCCGTTCACTGTGTTTGCCACGGATGGCACGGTCCTGGAGCGTTTCGATGAACCCGTCGGCAGCCGGGGCATGCAGTTCCAGGCCGCCGAGGTGGAGCGCCTGGTGAAGTCCGGCGAAACCATGGGAACCATCCTTCCGCCGTCCGAGAGCGTTGCCATCATGGCCGCCATGGATGAGATCCGCCGGCAGATCGGGCTGGGCTACGGGGCTGATCGAGCATGAGCGATTCACCACCCCTGCAGGAGTTGCGGCAGCAGGAGGAAGAACTGGTTTTCGCTTCGTTCGATCACCGTGACGCCTGGCGGCTGGGGTCGTTGATCGCCAACCACGCGATCGCCGAGGGCTTTGGGGTGGCAGTAGACATCCGCCGCCACAACATCGTCCTCTTCCGCTGCGTGCTTCCCGGCGCCACGTCCGATCAGGAGGAATGGATCCGGCGAAAGTCCAACTCGGTACTCAGGTTTGAGCACAGCACCGCGTTCCTGTCCGAGCAGTTCTCCGCTCTCGGCCACAATCCGCTCGGCGGTGGCTGGCTCAACCATGACGACTACACGCTCGCCGGGGGCTCTTTCCCTCTCCGGGTCCGGGGCGCCGGGGTGGTCGGCGCGATCACCGCTTCCGGCCTGGCCTCCGACGAGGACCACCGGTTGGTAGTGGACGGCATCAGGAACTACCTGAAGACGGTTGGAGCGTAACCCCCCACAAGAACGGGTCCTAGGCCATCATCCACGCCGCCCCCAGGCCAAGGGCCGCGATCAACGCCCAAGCACACAAGGCCATCACGAGCGACCGTGGTCCGGCGTGCAGGAGTTCACGTACCCGGACCGCGGAGCCCAGGCCGAACAAGGCTGCACCCAGGGCGATCTCCTGCGCCAAGCCGCCAAGGTCCAGGACAGGGGGCGGAGCCCAACCCAGGGTGCGGAGCACGATCATGGCCAGGAAACCCACCACGAACAAGGGAACAATGGGCGGGAACGTCCCCGGACCCCCTGATCCGCGGACGCGCTGAAACCGTTGCCACAGCCCTGCCGAGGCAACGATCGGCGCCAGGAGGACCACCCGAGTGAGCTTGATGACCACGGCAGCGCCGAGGGCCACGGTTCCGGCAGTCTGGGCTGCGGCCACCACTTGCCCCACATCATGGACCGATGCTCCCACCCATCGCCCGAACGTCACCGTGTCCAGGCCCAGCGGATGCATGAGCAGGGGCAAGGTGCCGATGGCCAAGGTTCCGCAGAGCGTTACGAGGGCAACCGGCAGGACGGTGTCCTGGTGCTTTGTTCCCCGGACAGCCGCCATGGCCCCGATGGCCGAGGCACCACAAATCGAAAACCCCGTGGCGATGAGCAGCGGAGCATCGCCCGGGAGCTTGAACAGCTTGCCCAAGGCATACGTGCCGGCGAAAGCGAGCAGCACTACCGCCACGATGAGCCCCAAGGCCTGCCAGCCCAAGGCGGCGATGTCCCCCAGGCTTAGCTTGAGCCCCAGCAGGACGATGCCGGCCCGCATCAGGTGCTTACCGGCAAAGCGGAGACCCGGCTGCCAGGCACCGCCAACCCAAGCTGCAGTTCCGGGCACGTTGGCGGCGGCAATCCCCAGGACCACGGCAAGGGTCATGGCCGGAAGCGACGGCAACAGGGCGTGAATGCCGAAAGCCGACGCCACCGCCACCGCACAGGCGGCTAGCCCGGGTGCCAGGGCGCGGAGGCGGTCACGACGCCGGATGGCAGCAGACAGCCCCGGTTCGGCTTGGGCGGTTGCCCTGGTTGTGGTCATACTTCCACGATCCCCCGAATCCGCGGCCCCCGGTAGCCGTCGTTTCAGCCTGAACCCATGCCTAATTGACATGAGCTGTCACGGAGGCATATCGTCCACGCATGAGCAGCCGACCAGACCTCACCGCCTTGGAAATCCTGGTCCTGGTGGCAGAAACGGGGTCGGTCGGCGCTGCCGCCCGCCGTGTGGGCATGGCACAACCCAACGCCAGCCGCGCATTGGCACGGCTTGAGCGGCAACTGGGCCTGACCCTGGTGGTCCGTACTCCTGCCGGTTCCCGTGTCACCAATGAGGGCGAGGTTGTCACGGCGTGGGCCCGCGAGGCACTCGGCGCAATGGACCGGATGATCCTGGGAGCCCGCTCGCTTGCCGAGGAACGGGCGGCCCACCTGACGGTTGCGGCCAGCCTGACCATTGCGGAATACCTGGCCCCACGTTGGCTGGCCCGTTTCCGCCGGACACACACGGACCTGCATGTCAGCCTCGCGGTGGGAAACTCCGGCGAGGTCCTGGAGCAGGTGGCCGCCGGGAAAGTTCCCCTGGGCTTCGTCGAGACTCCGGCGTTGCCGCGGACTGTTGCTTCAACCACCGTGGCCCGCGACGAACTGGTTGTGGTGGTGGGGACAACGCACCCTTGGGCACGGCGGCGGGTCCCCGTCCAGCCGGACGAATTGATCGCCTCCGACCTTGCCCTTCGGGAAGTCGGCTCGGGAACCCGCGACACCTTGGTCAGGGCCCTTGAGCGTTCGGGCGCCCCGCTGCATGAGGCACGGATGGAACTGGCCAGCACCGTTGCCGTCAAAGCGGCCGCCATTGAAGGTGCTGCCGTGGCGGTGCTGAGCGAGCTTGCCGTGACCGCAGAACTGGCCACCGGCCAACTCATCGCCGTACCCGTCCAGGGCCTGGACCTCACGAGGTCGCTTCGCGCCGTCTGGCTCCCCGCGTGGAGGCCTGAAGGAAGCGCCGCCGAATTGATCCGGATCGCCAAGGCGGGCGAGCGGCTTCACCGCGGCTTGAGCACATAGCGCCTTTCAGGACGCCCGACGCCGTACTTCAACTTCACGTCCACGGCACCTTCGTCGTGGAGGTACTCAAGGTATCGGCGGGCACTCACCCGTGACGTGCCCAGATGTTCGGCGACTTCCGCGGCCGAGAGGTCGCCGCTGGCGGAACGGAGCGTTGCCTGGACCCGCTCGAGGGTCTCCACGCTGCAGCCCTTGGGCAGGGAACGCCCGGTGCTGCCCAGCCCGAACACCCGATTCACATCCGTTTGCTCAGCTACGTCCTTGGAAGCGTCCAGGCCCTGATAGGCGCTGAGATAGTGGTTCAGCCGTTCCTGGAGGTCTGCCTGGGAGAACGGCTTGATCAGGTAGTGCACGATCCCGCCGCGCAGGGCCTTGCGGACTGTCTCCACCTCCCGCGCGGCGCTGATCACCAGGACATCCAGTTCCGGTGCCACCTCCCGCAAGCGGTGCATCAGGTCAAGCCCGTTAATGTCCGGCAGGTGGATGTCCAGCAGCACCAGGTCCGGCTGCAGGCGCCGGGTCTCTTCCAGCGCCTGCGCTCCCGTGTGGGCCACCCCCACAACGCCGAACCCTTCCGTGCGCTGAATGAAACCGGCGTGCACTTTGGCCACCATGAAGTCGTCATCGACAATCAGGACCTTGATCACGGTTTATCTGCCCCTTTGCTGAACGTCGCTGTAAATACTGCCCCCTGGTCATTGGCCACCGTGAGGTCGCCTCCGGAGCGCCGGCAAATGACGCGGGACAGGGCCAGGCCGAAACCACGGGCATCCCCTGGTGCGCGCTCCTTGGTGGAGAACCCCTGCCGGAAAATCTCCTCGACGTCGGTGTCCGGGACCCCCGGTCCGTTGTCCCGGACACTGACGGTTACCTCGTTGTCTCCATCAGCCACCACCACGCTGACCGTTGCCCCCGGAAGGCCGGTGACGGCGTCGAACGCGTTGTCCACGAGGTTCCCCACCACGGTGGTGAGGTCGCGGGAAAGTTCCTCCTGAACGCGCGGCAGCGCAGCAATCGGATCCAGCTGCAGCTCAACGCCGCGTTCGGCGGCGAGGCTGGCTTTGGCGATGAGGAGGGCGGCGAGCGCCGGGTCTTCGATACGCCTGGTGACGTCGTCGTTGAGGCGCGTACGGTCCACCGTGACGCCGTTGACGAACTGGACCACGGAATCATAATCCTCAAGCTGGATCAGGCCGGAAATCACGTGCAACTGGTTGGCGAACTCGTGGGCCTGGGCTCGGAGGGTGTCCGTGACGGTGCGGGTGGCGCCGAGTTCACGTTCCAGGGATGAGAGCTCGGTGCGGTCCCTCAGCGTGGTGACGGAGCCAATGTCACGGTCATGGGAGCGGAGCGCCACCCGGTTCATGACCACCAGCCGGTCCCCCACCAGCACCAACTGGTCCGGGGTGTCCTGGTCGCGGGTGAGTACGGTCTTAAGCGCCGGGTCTACGTGCAGGGACCGGATCTTCCGCCCCACGCAATCCTCCGGAAGGCCCAACAACTGCCGGGCGCTGTGGTTGGCTACGGTGATGCGTTCGTGGGGATCCAAGGCAACCACGCCTTCCTTCAGCCCCTGCAGCATGGCTTCGCGGTTCTCCACCAAACCGGTGATTTCGTGCGGTTCCATGCCCAGTGTTTGGCGCTTTACCCGGCGGGACAGCAGGAATGCCCCTGCAACTCCCAGAACGCTTGCCACCCCCAGATAGGTCAGGAGGTTGGGAACAGCGTCACCCAGGCGTTCGATGGTGGATGGGTAGTTCCGGCTGATGGCGGCGATGCCGATCATGGTCCCGGAGTCGTCCAGCACGGGCACGTGGGCTGAGAGCACAGCGGCTCCGCCACTGCCGACGACTCCCGTCCAGGCCCGCCCCTCGCCCACGCGGCTGTCGCCAAGGGGCAGGGGCTTGCCCAGAATTCCGGGATCAGAGGCGGCGACCACGGTGCCGTCCAGCTTGGCGAGCGCAACATGCGACGACCCGGAGACGGTCCTGACCGATTCAGCCACGGCAGGGAGGGCTGAACCGGCGCGGGGCTCGGCGGCGGGCAGGAGCGCGCGCACTGTGGGGTTGCTGGCCAGGGCTTCGGCGGCGGACAAGGCCCTGCGGCCTTCGGTCCGCTCGAACGTTGCCGCTGACTGCGCCAGCGAGATGGCGACGACTGCCACAAGAACGGCCAGGACGATCAGCAACTGCAGGACAAGGTACTGCCCCGCCAGGGACATCCCTCTTCGTCGAGTCACGGCATGGATCCTTTTTGGGTGGCTCCCGGGCCTGGACAGGGGCTGGGTGTTGTCCGGCAGGAGTACCGGAACTATACCCCAGGCGTCACCATTCGCTGCCTGCTGGTGAACGCAATGAACTTAACGATCACTGCGAACACAAGAGTGATCCCTGTCACCTGCGGACCTAGCATCGATTCACGGGGCACACCGATGTCCGCCCTGCACCTAATTTTCATCGTTGAGAAGAGGAACACCATGCGCCAGATCCGCGCATTGCGCCTTGCCGCCGTCGCCGCCGGCATCGCCCTGATGGCCACCGGCTGCGGTGCCACCGGCAAGAACTCCACCGGTTCCGAAAGCACCGGCGCAGCCGGCCCGGTCACCGGCCTCCAGATCATGGTCCCCAACACGCCCGGTGGCGGGTACGACACCACGGCGCGTGCCGCGGCCAAGGTCCTCGATGACGAGAAGATCTCCACCAACACCGAGGTCTTCAACCTTGCCGGAGCCGGCGGCACTGTTGGACTGGCGCGCGTTGTCAATGAAAAGGGCAACGGCGACCTCACCATGCTAATGGGCCTTGGCGTGGTGGGGGCCAGCTACACCAACAAGTCCGAATCCAAGCTGACCGAGACCACCCCGCTGGCACGGCTCATCGAAGAACCCGGCGCCATCATGGTCAGCAAGGACTCCCCCTACAAGACCATCGATGACCTGGTGAAGGCGTGGAAGGCCGACCCCGCGTCCATCTCCGTGGGCGGCGGTTCCTCCCCGGGCGGCCCGGACCACCTCCTGCCCATGCAGCTTGCAGGTGCCGTGGGCATCGATGCCACCAAAGTGAACTTCGTTTCCTACGACGGCGGTGGGGACCTGCTCCCGGCCATCCTCGGCAACAAACTCGGCTTCGCAGCTTCGGGCGCCGGTGAATACCTGCAGCAGATCAAGTCCGGTGAAGTCCGTGTGCTGGCCACCAGCGGCGAGAACCGGCTGGAAGGCGTGGATGCCCCCACGCTGAAGGAATCCAACATCGACCTCGTGTTCACCAACTGGCGCGGAATCGTGGCCCCTCCGGGAATCAGCGACGAGGACAAGAAGTCCCTGATCGCGGCCCTGGAGAAGATGCACGAATCCGCCGGTTGGAAGGAAGCCCTGAAGACCCACAGCTGGACCGATGCCTTCATCACCGGTGACGAATTCCAGACCTTCCTGACCGAGCAGGACAAGCGGGTGGCGGACGTGCTCACCAAGCTTGGGTTGGCGTGAGCACTGCAGCAACAGGCCTGAAAGGCCGCGCCGAGCTGGGGGTTTCCCTCCTGCTCGGCGCGGCCGGCGTCCTTGTCTTCCTTGACGCCAACGGCCTGGTTACCCCGTATTCGAAGTCGGACCCTGTAGGTCCAAAGACCGTTCCCTTCATCGTTGCCGGCCTCTTGATCGTGTGCGCAGTCCTGCTGGCCATCAACGTCCTCCGCGGCGGCAAGGGGGAAGCCGAAGGCGGCGAGGACGTGGACCTGGCACACCCCGCGGACTGGAAGACCGTCCTGCCCCTGGCCGGCGCGTTCATCCTCAACATCCTGCTGATCGATTGGGCCGGGTGGGTCATTTCCGGAACGGTCCTGTTCTGGGGCAGCGTGCTCGCCCTGGGCAGCCGCCGCTACATCCGTGACGGGCTCATCTCGATTGCCCTCTCCTTGCTGACCTTCTACGGCTTCTACCTCGGCCTGGGCATCGCCCTGCCGGCCGGGCTCCTGGAAGGAATCCTCTAATGGACGTCTGGTCCTCACTGATGGACGGGTTCGCCACCGCCCTCACCCCCATGAACCTCATGTTCGCCGTCATTGGCGTGCTCCTTGGCACAGCCGTGGGCGTTCTGCCCGGACTGGGCCCGGCCATGACCGTGGCCCTGCTGCTGCCGGTCACCTACGCCCTGGAGCCCACCAGTGCGTTCATCATGTTCGCCGGCATCTACTACGGCGGCATGTTCGGCGGTTCCACCACGTCGATTCTGCTCAACACACCCGGTGAATCGTCGTCAGTGGTGACGGCGATCGAAGGCAACAAGATGGCCAAGGCCGGGCGTGCAGCCCAGGCGCTCGCGACGGCGGCCATCGGTTCGTTCGTAGCCGGCACCATAGGCACTGCCCTCCTGGCTGTTTTCGCGCCCGTGGTGGTGGAGTTCGCCGTCAGCCTGGGCGCGCCCAGCTACTTCGCGATCATGGTCCTTGCCTTGCTCGCTGTCACGGCCGTACTTGGCTCCTCGCGCCTGCGTGGCTTCGCCTCCTTGGCGCTCGGCCTGGCCATCGGACTGGTGGGCATCGACTCCGTCACCGGGCAACGCCGGCTGACTTTCGGGCAACCGCTCCTGGCAGACGGCCTGGACATTGTGGTGGTCGCCGTGGCGATCTTCGCCGTGGGTGAAGCACTCTGGGTCGCGGCGCATCTTCGCCGGACCCCGCTCCACGTCATCCCCGTCGGCCGCCCCTGGATGGGCCGCAAGGACTGGGGGCGCTCGTGGAAGCCATGGCTCCGCGGCACAGCCTTCGGGTTCCCGTTCGGTGCCCTTCCCGCCGGCGGGGCCGAGATTCCCACGTTCCTCTCCTACGTCACGGAGAAGCGTCTCTCCAAGCACCCGGAGGAGTTCGGCAAGGGGGCCATCGAGGGTGTCGCCGGGCCGGAAGCTGCCAACAACGCCGCAGCGGCGGGGACCCTGACCCCCATGCTGGCCCTCGGCCTGCCCACCAACGCAACGGCCGCCGTCATGCTCGCAGCGTTCACCACCTACGGCATCCAGCCCGGACCGCAGCTGTTCTCCAGCGAGGGCCCCCTGGTATGGGCACTGATCGCAAGCCTGTTCATCGGCAACCTGCTGCTGCTCCTGATCAACCTGCCGCTGGCTCCCGTATGGGCCAAGCTGCTCCAGCTCCCCAGGCCCTACCTTTATGCGGGCATCCTCTTCTTTGCCACCCTGGGCGCCTACTCGGTCAACCTGCAGGCCTTCGACCTGGTGATCCTCCTGGTTCTGGGCGCACTGGGCTTCATGATGCGGCGGTTCGGCCTTCCCGTCCTGCCACTCATCCTCGGCGTGATCCTCGGCCCGCGCATCGAGGGCCAACTCCGGAAGACCCTGCAGCTGAGCGCGGGCGACCCCGCCGGGCTCTTCAGCGAGCCGATCGCCGTCGTGGTTTACATCATCGTGGCCCTCGTCCTGGCGTGGCCGCTGGTCTTCAAGATGATCCGGCGCAACCGTCCCGCCCTCCACACCCCGAACAACCATCCCGAGCCCCAGAAACAGGAGAACCCATGACCATAGTGGTGGGATACGTCCCAACCCCGGAAGGCGAGGCGGCACTCACCCAGGCCATCGCCGAGGCCAAGAAGAACAATGCCACCCTCTTGGTCATCAACTCGTCCAAAGGCGACGCCCTGGTGGACAACCGGTACGCCCAGGAACCGGACATCCAGAACATCGAAGAGCGCCTGGCAAACCACGGCATCCAGCACATCATCAAACAGCCGGTCCGTGGCCACGACGCCGCCGCCGAAGTCCTTGATGCGGCAGACGAACACCATGCCGAGCTCATCGTGATCGGCCTCCGCCGCCGCAGCCCGGTGGGCAAGCTCATCATGGGCAGCGTTTCGCAAAGAATCCTGCTTGAAGCGGACTGCCCGGTCCTGGCGGTCAAGGCCGACTAAGGACTCCCCGCACGGAAAATGCCCTTAAGATGCGTTCTTGAGGGCATTTTCCGTTTCAACCCCAGGGGGACCCACATGACCGAAACCATCCGCACGGCAAGAGCGGACGACGCCGGAAAGCTGGCGGAGCTGGCCGCCGTCACGTTCCCCTTGGCCTGCCCTCCCGGCGCCTCGCCGGACGACATCCAGGCCCATCTCGAAAAGAACCTCAGCGAGGCCAGCTTTGCCGGTTACCTCACCGACGCGAATATCACCATCCTGGTGCTCGACGACGGCGGGCAGCTCAACGGCTACACCATGCTGATCGCCAAACCGGCAGGCGACCCGGACGTCGCCGCGGTCCTTTCGGCCCTGCCATCAACCGAACTCAGCAAGTGCTACGTGCACCCCGACCACCATGGCCAGGGTGCAGCGTCACGGCTGATGAGGGCCTCCCTGGCCGACGCGGCGGACAAGGGTGCGGCCGGCGTCTGGCTTGGCGTGAACAGCGAGAACGCGAAGGCCATCAGGTTCTACGAGAAGTCTGGCTTCCAGCGGGTGGGCACCAAGTCCTTCAAGCTCGGCGATTCCGTGGAGCACGACTTTGTGATGGAGTACGCACTCTGACTAGCCGAACATGTCTCCCGTCAACGGCGGCCGCGGGTCGCTCCGCAACTGGAGCCCCTCGGGCAGGTTGGTCACCGTCCCCGAGGAACCCGACGCCTGCACCGTGATCCGCGACTTGCCCAGCAGCACGTTCTCCGCTTGGAACTTCCCCAGTGAATCCGGCAGGATCGGCGCGAGATGCAGGACGTTCCGGGTGAAATCGGGATCGAACCTCAGCAGGATCCTGGCGAGCTGGATCGGCGCCGCAGCCGCCCACGCCTGCGGGGAACACGCCGTCGGATACGGTACCGGCGCCGAAAAGTCGTCACGGTCAAAGCCGCAGAACAGCTCCGGGAGTTGGCCGCCGAAGTGCTCGGCGGCGTCGAACAATCCGCGCGCTACCCGGCTGGCTTCCTTGACGAAGCCGTACCGCATGAGTCCCGTGGCGGCGAGCGCCGTATCGTGCGGCCAGACGGAACCGTTGTGGTAACTGACGGGGTTATAGGCTCCCATGTCCGAACCAAGCGTCCGGATCCCCCACCCTGTGAACATCTCGGGCGACATCAGCCGTTCGGCCACCAGTCCTGCCTTGTCCTCGTCAACGATGCCTACCCACAGGCAGTGCCCCATGTTGGATGTACAGGAATCCACGGGCCGTTTGTCCTTGTCCAGCGCCAGGGCGAAGTAACCCTTGTCCGGAAGCCAGAAGCTTTTGTTGAAAGCCTCCTTGAGCGCCTCGGCCCGGTCGGCGCAACGGCGTTCGACGGCGGAATCACCTGCCGCGCGTGCCAGCAGGGAGCGTGCTACGTAAGCCGCGTAGGAGTAGGCCTGGACTTCGCACAGGGCGATCGGTGTCCCGGCCATGGTGCCGTCAGCGAAGTTGATGCCGTCCCACGAGTCCTTCCACCCCTGGTTGACCAGTCCGTGGGTGTTGGGCCGCTGGTATTCCACAAAACCGTCTCCGTCGCGGTCACCGAACTCTTCGATCCAGGCCAGGGCGCGATCGGCGTGGGGAAGCAGGGATTCAATGATGTCCGAGCCCAGGCCCCATCGGCTGAGCTCGCCCAGCAGGGAGACGAAAAGCGGTGTCGCGTCGGCGGTTCCGTAATACGCGGTGCCGCCGAGGGATAGCCCGGCTGTGACTCCCAGGCGGACTTCGTGCGGCATCCGGCCGGGTTCCTCTTCAGAGTCAACGTCCACGGTGGTGCCCTGCAGTGCCGCGAGCGTCTGCAGCGTTCCGGCCGCGAGCCCGGGGTCCACCATGAGGGACATGTAGGAGGCCAGGATGGAATCCCGCCCGAACAGGGCCATGAACCACGGCGCACCGGCAGCCACGGCTGCCCGCCCGGGGTGGTTCGGGTCGAAGATCCGAAGGGAACCGAGGTCGCTTTGGCTCCGTTCCAGGGTCTGGTCCACGTTGCGGTCCGTAACCTCGATCCTGGGCACGTGTTCGGTCCAGGCGATGTGCCTCCGGGCACCGGTGGTGTGGTGCAGGGGCGTGGTTTCAGTGAATGGCTCGTCCGGTCGTTTGCCGTTGACCAGGGGAACAGCCACAACACTGGTACTCCACTGGCTGCGGGGTGGGATGGTGATGTGGAAGGTGAGCCCTTTTTCCGTGGCCCTGGCACCCGATGCCCGGAACGCCACCCCGCGCCGTTCGCCGTTGGGGTGGATGGCCTCGAGATGGAGCTCGCGTTTATGTGCTGTCCTGGTCACTGCACCCGCACGGCCGGACCGTCCGCCCTTGACGTCGAAGAGGTCTGCCAGGTCCGCATCCACCAGCAGTTCGATCTCGCAGGGTGCAGGCTGGCCGGAGTAGTTCCTGATGGTCAGGTCGTCCCGGAGTCCGGCGCCCACATGCCTCTGGTGCCTGACCACCAAGGGACTATCGAAGCGCCCGTCCGAGGAGCACGCCCGGCCCACGTACTCGGCCTGGAAAGCCGTGGGATTCCTGGCGACCAATGGTTCCCTCAGTGCACCGTTAACGCGCAGGACCCACATGGAGACGATCCGGGTGTCCTGGTAATAAGCCCCTTGGGAGCCGCCACCGTGGACGTCACCCGAGTGGGAGGAGATACAAAAGGAAGAGCCTTCGACGACGGTTACGGCACCCAGTTCCGAGGCACCGGCTTCGGTGTCGGCGTTCCAAGCTGTCATGGCCGTCAGGCCTCCTCCATGGGATCCCGGGATGGTCCGGCCGTCTGCGCTAGAGGGCCTGGCTTCGATTCTCTTGCACCGGCGCGCTCCCCGATACCCCTTTACCTTTGAATTGTTGGATCACACGGGCGTAGAGGTCCAGGTGTTCGGCAGCCATCCGCCCGGCACTGAAGTAGTCGTCCACAGAGCGCCTGCAGTCTGCGCGGCTCAGGCGTGCTGCCGCATCCACGAAGCCGGCCAACCCGTCCACTCCGGCAAGGTAGCCGGTCTGCCCATGCCGGATGATCTCCGGCGCTGCTCCCATGGGTGTGGCCAGGACCGGAGTACCCGTGGCCAGGGATTCGATCATGACCAGGCCGAAGGGCTCGTGCCATTGGATGGGATTGATGAGCGCCAGAGCACCGCCCATGAGTTCATACTTTTCCGGGTCGGACAGTTCACCCAGGAACTCCTCATCGGGACCCAGCGCCGGCTTCACAACCTCGCGGTAGAAGAGCTGTTCATCCTTGGCGTGCATTTTCGCGGCGATCCGCAGGGGAACCCCGGCTTTCCGGGCAATGGACACTGCCTCCATGAGCCCTTTGTCCGGGCACATGCGCCCGACGAAACAGGCGTAGCCCCCGTCTCCTGGACCGACTGACACCGTGGAGAGGTCCAGTCCGTGATGGATGACGGCTGACACATTAAGGTCCGGGACCAGGCCGCGTTGGTCGTGGGAGATGGCGACGATGGCCGTGTCCCCCTCCATCGCCCGGTACAGGCCGGTCGACTGATGATTCAGGGGACCGTGGATGGTGGTGACCACCGGGATTCCCGGCGGCCGGTGGGCGTAGAGCGGGCCGGCCAAAGTGTGGTCGTGGATGATGTCCACCCCGTCCATCGCACCGTAGGCCTTGATCACATGGGCCAGTTCGCTCAAGGAAAACCCCAGCTCGTCCGGCTCGCTGGGCCCGAGGTCCGGTACCTGCGGCACGGGACAGGTGCTGTCCGATGTCGCCGCCAGCAATACGTCGTGGCCGGCGTCGGCGAGCGCCCGGGCCAAGGCATCCACTACTCTTTCGGTTCCGCCGTAGCGTTCGGGCGGCACGGTAAACCATGGTCCAACTATGAGTCCGATGCGCATTCCGGGGTCCTTCGCGCACACCCCCAAACCACGGGCTGACTTCATAACCCGCTTCAAGGCTATTAGCCCCGTGAGGAAAGTAACAGGTCAGCGCCGGAATGCTCCCGCAGCCTTCACGGTTGGCAAAACCATGAAGATTGAGATTTGGTCGGACGTTGCCTGCCCGTGGTGCTACATCGGCAAGCGCCGTTTTGAGACTGCCTTGGCACAGTTTGCACACCGCGATTCGGTGCAGGTCCAGTGGAAGAGCTACCAGCTGGACCCCTCCGTGCCCGGGCACTACGACGGTACGGAACTGGATTACCTGAGCAAGCGCAAGGGCATGGCTCCGGAGCAGGTCAAGCAGATGTTCGCCCACGTCACGGAGACCGCGAAGGGCGAGGGCCTGGATTACCGCTTCGACCAGGTGGTGGTGGCCAACAGTTTCACCGCGCACCGGCTGATCCACCTCGCGGCCACCCACGGCAAGCAGGATGCCGCCAAGGAACGCCTGCTGAGCGACCACTTTGAGCACGGCAAGGACATCGGCAACCAGGAATACCTGAAAGACCTTGGAGCTGCCCTCGAACTGCCCACCGCCGAAGTCGCTGAACTCTTCACTTCAGAGAAGTACACGGAGGAAGTGAACCAGGACATCAACGAGGCCCGTGCCATCGGCGTGACCGGAGTCCCGTTCTTCGTCATCGACCGCAAGTACGGGATCTCGGGCGCGCAGCCCGCCAAGCTCTTCAGCCAGGCACTCAACCAAGCCTGGCAGGAAGCCAATCCGCTCATTCCCGTCGGCGCCTCCGATGCCGAGGCCTGCGGCCCCGACGGCTGCGCCGTTTAACCCGGCCACCCGCCGTCGTCCGTTAGCCCGACTGGGTCGCATTTGTGCGCGTTTTGAGCGCTCAAAACGCGCTTAACTGCGACCCAGTTGGGT
Organism: Paenarthrobacter sp. NCHU4564; assembly: GCF_052156435.1. Lineage (NCBI taxonomy): Bacteria > Bacillati > Actinomycetota > Actinomycetes > Micrococcales > Micrococcaceae > Paenarthrobacter > Paenarthrobacter sp. NCHU4564. The sequence goes on along the minus strand of NZ_JBQLIS010000026.1, from coordinate 28,631 downwards.
GCCGGGCTAGGCTTTGGCGACCTCAAGCTCGACGACGGCCCAGGACAGGGCGGGCAGCGTCAGCCGAAGCTCCGAGCCACTTGCCTTGACGTTCTCCAAAGGCTTCAAACCCACCCGGTCCGGCTGGGACTGGCTGTTGATCGTGAACCGGTCGCCGCCGTCGGGAATCTCCAAGACCTCCGCCCGCACTACCTGCCGTGCGTCGAAGCCACGCAGGGCGGTCTCAATGTCAGCCGCCTCCTCCAGGCCGCGGTTGGCGAAGAACAGCGCAACGCGTCCGGTCTCCTCGTTCCAGGTTGCGCTGACATCCACCAGGTCCGTGTCCCCAAAGCGGGCATTGGAGTACTTGTCCGAGTCCACGCCCAGCTGAAGGATCTGCCCCTTGGCGAGCTCGGCCATGCGCGCGAACGGGTGGAAGATGGTCTGCTTCCACGCCGGCCCGTTCTCTTCGGACAGGATCGGCGCGATCACGTTGACCAGCTGCGCCTGGTTGGCGATCTTGACCCGGTCGCCGTGCCGGAGCAGCGAGTTGAGCAACGTGCCCACCACGACGGCGTCCGTGACGTTGTACTTGTCCTCGATGACGCGCGGATGTTCACGCCACGGTCCCTTGACGATGTTGCGCAACTGGTCCTCGGTGTCCCGGCCGCGCTGGTACCAAACGTTCCACTCGTCGAAGGACAGGTTGATGTGCTTCTTGTGCTTGCCCTTGGCCCGGACTGCGTCGGCGGTGGCAATGACCGACTCAATGAAGAAATCGGTGTCGACGGCGGATGCCAGGAAGCTGCCGACGTCGCCTTCCTCTTCGAAGTAGTAGGCATGGAGGGAAACGTAGTCCACCTCGTCATAAGTGTGCGTGAGGACAGTCTGCTCCCACTCGCCGAACGTGGGCATCGCGGATTTTGAGCTGCCGCACGCTACGAGTTCAATGGACGGATCCACGTAACGCATGGCCTTGGCGGCCTCCTGTGCCAAGCGGCCGTACTCATCGGCCGTCTTGTGTCCGATCTGCCACGGCCCGTCCATCTCGTTGCCGAGGCACCAGAGTTTGATGTCGAACGGGTCCTTGTGGCCGTTCTTGGCGCGCAGATCCGACCAGTACGTGCCTCCCGGGTGGTTGGAGTACTCGACGATCGCGCGGGCTTCTTCCACTCCCTTGGTGCCCAGGTTGATGGCTTCCATGATTTCGGTGCCGGCCTGCCTGGACCAGTCCACGAATTCGTGCAGACCAAAGGCGTTGGTCTCTACCGTGTGCCAGGCACCGTCCAAGCGGCGGGGCCTGTTTTCGCGCGGGCCGATTCCGTCTTCCCAGTTGTAGCCCGAGACGAAGTTGCCGCCCGGATAACGGATCACCGTGGCGCCGAGTTCCTTGACGAGTTTCAGGACGTCCTGCCGGAATCCGTGCTCGTCTGCTTCAGGGTGCCCGGGTTCGTAAATTCCGGTGTAGACGCAGCGGCCCATGTGCTCCACGAAGGAGCCGAACAGGCGGCGGGGTACTTCTCCGACCGTGAAGTCGCGGTCGAGGGTGATGCGTGCGCGGGACATGGATCTCCTTAAGTTTTGTGATGGCTGGAAAGCTGGCCGGTCAGGTGCCGGCAAGTCCGGTGGTGGAAATGCCCTTGATGATCTGGCGCTGGAAGAACAGGAAGACGATGATCAGCGGCAGTGCGGCCAACAAAGCTGACGCCATGTTCTGCGCGTACTGCACGCCATAGGCGCTCTTGATGGTCTGCAGGCCCACGGGGAGCGTCAGCAGGGAGTCGTCATTGGTGGAGATGAACGGCCAGAGGAAGTTGTTCCACGCGCCGATGAACGTGAAGATGGCGACCGCAGCCAGGATGGGCCGGGACAGCGGCAGGATGATCTGCAGGAAGATGCGGAGCCGGCTGGCCCCATCCATCACGGCGGCTTCTTCAAGTTCACGCGGGATCTGGTCAAAGAACTTCTTGAGCACGAACACCATGGCCGGGTGGATCACCTGCGGAAGGATGATGGCCCATGGCGTATCGATCATTTTGAACGCGAGCATTTGGTAAAAGAGCGGAATCATGAGCACCGGTGGCGGCACGATGATGCTGGCGATGATGGCCGCCATCAGGATCTTCTTGCCCTTGAACTCGATCCTGGACAGCGCGTAGGCGATGAGGGCGGAGATCACCAGCGTGATGAGCGTGATGGCTGCGGAGGTGTAGAGCGAGTTCCACGTCCACAACGGGATGTTGCCGGCCTGGAACACGCTGGCGAATGCGTCGACAGTAAAGCCCGACGGCGGGATCCAGCTGACCTTCGACGCCGAGGCATCCGCTTCGGTCTTGAAAGCGGTAACTGCCGCCCAGGCGAAGGGGATCAGCCAAAGGACGGCGAGGACGGCTGCGACGGCGATCGCGATGATCTTTCCGACGGTCGGTTTCCGGCGTGGTTGCCGGATGACCTGGCGGTCTGTGGCTGGCGCAACGGTACGGGAGAGGGTGGTGGTTGCCATGGCTATGCACTCCTGCGGCGGGTGACGAAGAACTGCATGACGGACACCATCACGATCAGTCCGAAGAAGATGTAGGAGATGGCTGCGGAATATCCCAGCCGGTACCCGGTGAACCCGGTTTCGAAGATGTACTGGACCACGGGCCTGGTGGAGCCACCCGGACCGCCCGCTGTCATCTGGTAGATCTGGTCGAAGATCTTGAGGGATGCAAGGATCTGCAGCAGCACGATCATCACGGTGGTGGGCGTCAGTTGGGGCAGGGTGATGGAGAAGAACTGCCGCCAGGCGCCGGCTCCGTCCAGCGATGCCGCTTCATAGTGCTGGACCGGGATGTTCTGCATTGCGGCCAGGTAAAGAAGGAAGTTGAATCCCACGGTCCACCACAGCGTTGCGATCACAATCGACCACATGGCCACATTCGGATCGTTGAGCCACCCGACTTTCGGGATGCCGAACTTGGACAGGAAATCGTTGATCAGGCCAAGCTGCGGGTTGTACATCCACACGAAAAACATGGACACCACGGTGGAGGCCAGGAGGTACGGTGCAAAGTAGCTCAGCCGCCACAACCACTGGGCCGGGAGGCCAATGTTCAGCAGCGCCGCCATGGCCAACGCAACCAACACCAGCGGAACCGTGCTGATCACCGTGAAGTACAGGGTGTTGCCCAGGGAACGCCACATTCCGGCATCGGCGAAGGCCTCGGAATAGTTGGCGAACCCGATGAGGGCGTCATTGGCCCCTGTGAGGGACTTGCCGGTCAGGCTCATGTAGAAGCCGTACAGGATGGGCCATATAAGGAATACCAGGAAGAATGCGATGAACGGGGCCGAGAACGCCCAGCCGCTCACGTTGTCCCTGCTTCTGCGCAGGGAGGGGCCGGCCTTGCTGCCGGGTGCCGGTGTTGTCCGTAGTTGGCGGGTCTGCCGGGACACTGTAGAGGAACTCATGAAGGACTCCTTTGTCGCTCGGTGTGCTGATGCCGGTCAGACCGGGTTGGGCCGGAACAGGAGGTCGTTGGTGCGGTCCACGAAGCCGTCCCACCCGTCCTGCGCCTTGCTGCGTCCCAGAAGCACGTTCTGGATGAACTCGGCAAAGTAGTTCTGCCAGTCCGAGCCTGACCCGCTGAACCAGGCCTCGGGATCGTAAGAGATGATGTCCGCCGCGTTGGCGTAGTGGACCTGCGGGGTGAGCTCTTTGTACGCCTGCGATTGCACCACGGGCTGGTACGCGGGAATGTGGCCTGCCTCTGCCCACGACAACGAACCCTTGAGGATGTCGCTGACGAACTTGTAGGCGTCCTTGCGCTTGTCCTGGTCAGCCACGAGTTGCCGCGGAAGGACGAACGAATGCGAATCGGCGTAGGCAGCCGGCGTCCCGTAGAGGGTGGGAATGGTGAGCGCATCAACGGGCAGCTTTGCCTTCTTCATGGTGGGCAGTTCCCAGCCGCCGCTGAACAGCATTCCGGAGTCGCCCCGGACGAACTCGGCGATGCCGGTGTTGATGTCGTTGCCTTTGGCCGCGATGGTGTCGTCAAAGAGCGAGGCCATGAACTCCAGCGATTCCACGGCGGCGTCCCGGTCGGCCTGCATGGGCTGGCCGGGTGTCAGCACAATGTCAGCTCCGTGCTGCTTGTAGAGCGTGTAGAACAGACGCCACATCTGGGAGCCGAGGTTCAGGTAACCAAAAGAGAGGCCGTGGGCTTTGGTGACCTTTTGCATCTCCAGGGCCATGGCTTTGAACCCTTCCGGCGACGTCACCTCCTGCAACAGGCCATTGCTTTCCAGAAGCCCTGCTTTGGCAGCGATGTCCGTGTTGTAGAACATGATGAACGGGTGGGAGTCCAGGGCGAGCGAGAACACCTTTCCGTCCTGCCGGCTCTTTTCCCAGATGCGCGGCGCGAAGTTCTCCGGCGTGATGCCGTTCTCCGCCAACAGGTCCAGGTCCCAGGGCTCAATGAGGCCACCCGGGGCGTAGCCGGGAACCCGGCTGGCATGCATGATGGCGACTTCCGGCGGCCGTCCGCCAGCGGACGCCATGGCGAGCTTGGTGTAGTACGGCGGGCCCCAGGCCAGCACCGTTGGGTGCACTTTGAAGCCGGCGTTGAGGCTGTTGGCGTTGGCAATCATGGCCTGCATCTTGGTGCCGTCCCCTCCGGAGAGGAGATGCCAGAAGTTGATGGTCTCCTTGGGGGCGGCTCCGGCAGTCCCGCCGCACCCCGAGAGGCCCGTGGCCAAGAGCCCACCGCCAAGCAGCGCTGAGCCGGCCAATAACTGTCGCCGGGACAAACTTCTCCCGGCCAAAGATTCAAACTGCTTCACCCATCACTCCTTTGGAAGGGTCCGCTGAAAGGACACACACTGCTGCACTAAAGTCCGGATCCGTAGCGTCTCCTCGTGTGGGTAAATGGTGGCCCCGGGGTGACGCAGGTCTCACATTACATCGTTGTAAAAATAAGAACAAGAGAAAATTGTTAGCGCACACAATTCTGCGGCAAAGTCCCTTTCACCGACCGCTGCTGGCCCGTTCCACGATCGAGTAGTCCACCTCCACCACCCGCTGCTCCCGGTGCCTGTCTCCCATGCGTTCCATCAACAGGCGCAACGCCTCCGAAGCAATGGCCCGCTTGTCGAAGGAGACCGTGGTCAACGGCGGGACCGCAAACCGCCCGTCGGCAATATCGTCAAACCCTGCCACGGCAATGTCATCCGGCACCCGGATCCCCCGCTTCCACAACGCATTGAGTGCACCCAGCGCCAATGAGTCCGTAAAGCAGAAAAGGGCCTCCGGGAGGGGATGGGATTCCAGGTATTCATCCAGGGCCTGCGCCGCCGACTCCGAGGTCCACCGTTCACAGCGGATCAACAGCTCATCGTCGGGCGTGATGCCCAACGATTCCAAGGCGGCCTCATACCCCGCGGCCCGGTGGATCGCGGTGGACGAGTGCCGGCCCTGGTTGATGCCCAGCACGGCGATCCGGCGGCGCCCAGGCTTGGCAAGTGCAAGAGTCAGGTCGCGCGCAGCACCAAAACTGTCCACGTACACCCGGTCCGCCAAGTGCTGGGTGACCTCCCCGAGCAGGACAACGGGAGGCAGGGACACCCCCACTTTTACCGCGCTCTCCTGCAGTACCACCGGATTGAGGATCAACCCGTCGATCAGGTTGGAGCGCGCCCTGGTCATCAGTTCCTGCTCGCGCTGGGGATCCAGGCCCGTTTCCTCGATCTGGATGCTCCAGCCCAACTCATGGGCCACGTCCACAACGTGGTGGGCTATCTCAGCGGAGAAAGGGGTTGCGAGGTCCGGCAACGCCAGGCCGATCACTCCCGAACGGCCGTTGCGGAGGCCGCGCGCGGACAGGTTGGGGACGTAGTCGAGTTCGGCCATGGCCTGCTCCACCCGCAGCCGCGTGGGAGCGCTGACCGGCACGACCCCGTTCATGACGTTCGATACGGTTTTGGGCGATACCCCTGCTCGGCGCGCCACATCCTTGACCGTTGCGCGCAACAGTCCCCCTTGTTGAGTTTTTGTCCGGTCCCCTGATGGTACGCGAGTTTGTGAGCGCAAACCTGCCACTCTTAGTGACAGATCACTGTAAAGTGTCTATATGCCAAGGATCACGGCCCCTACCAATGCTGCCCAACGAGCCGCGACGCAGCGCCGGATCCTGACTGCTTTCGGCGAGCTCCTCTTCACCCACGGACTTCCGGGGCTCACCATGACAGACGTCGCCCGCCATGCAGGAGTGGGCCGGACCGCCGTCTACAACTACTACGCGGACATGGAACAACTGTTGATCGCGTACGCCCTGGACGAGACCGAACGCTTCATCGGCGACCTCCGCGACTCGCTCGCCGCCCTGGAGAACCCCGTGGACCGGCTTGCGCTCTACGTGCGCGCCCAAGTGGAGGACCTGAGCCGCCGGCACCTGCCACCCGGGCCGGCCATGGCCGCCGTCCTCTCCCCGGGCTCCTTCGCCAAACTGGCGGACCACGTGGGTGAGCTGAACGTCCTGCTTGAGGACATCCTCAACGACGGCGTACGGCAGGGCTACCTACCGGACATCGACGTCGCCCAGCTTGCGCGGCTTATCCACGGCACCCTGTCCGCCAGCGCCGCACGACGCAACCGAACGCCCGACGGCGACACTCCCCCGCCGTCGCCGGCCTCCGACGTCGACATCCAGACAGCGCAAACGGTGCGGTTCGTCCAGTTGGGTGCCGGCGCCCAGTTCGACGAGGCCAACCGGCCCGTCCGCTTGTACGGACAAGCTCCGGTGGGCACTGCGCTACTGGTTGGCCGGGAGGGTGGGAACGATCGGCCACTTTGAGTTATCGGCGATCCGCAGGTTCTCCCGCGGGCACGCCAGCATGCCCGGGCTCTTGTCCACCTTGTCAGCATCAACCAGGCCCTGGTAGCCGGACGTCAGGATGACATCCACGGACTCGTCCTCGCGGTTGTCCTGGAAGTAGTCGGTCCCGGCCAGGTTGCGCTGGACGTTGAAAGCTGCGGCCTGCCCCTTGACGCCGGACACCACCACGCCCACGCCCGTATAGGCGGTGTCGCTGTTGTCCACCCCGGCCACCTTGTAGCCGCGGGCCGTGAACTGTTCGGCCACGGTCCCGGCCAACCCGCCCCGCGATGTGGCATTGAAGACGTTGAGCGTTACGGACTCGTTGGGCAGGTAGTCGAAGGTAGTGGTGGGGCAAAGGCTGGTGGGCGCCTTGCTGGAGGCCGCCGTGGGAACCTTGATGACCCCGCTCATGACCGCCCAGGCCCCTACTGCGCCGGCGGCGATCACGCCAACCAGCAGGACAAGCACCACCGCATGCAGCACCCGGCGGGCGAAGTGACCGCGGGGCGGCTGGGTACCCTCGGTGAAGGTGGCCCGGAGCTCCGGACCCGTCACCACGTGGTGGCCATGCAGCTGCGTCACATCCTTGGGACGCCGCCGTTGCCTAGCCATCGATCACCAGCACGCGTGCGTGGATGGCCGTCCTTTGATGCAGCGCCGTCCTGACCGCCCTGTGCAGTCCGTCCTCCAGGTACATGACCCCCTGGTACTGCACGACATGGGGGAAGAGATCACCAAAGAACGTGGAATCCTCGGCCAGCAGGGCCTCCAGGTCGAGCGTCCGCTTGGTGGTCACCAGCTCGTCCAGGCGTACGGGGCGGGGAGGCAGGGCAGCCCAGTCACGCGGCGCCGAATATCCATGGTCAGGGTACGGGCGTCCCTCGCCCACAGCTTTGAAGATCACCCTGCAAGCCTATGGAAGATGCCGCCGCAACGGAACTTGTGACCGGCGGCACACGCAGGTTGTAGCCAAATGGTGACTATCGACGTGGGGCGTCATAGCTGGGATGCACGGCCCGGGGGCTGACAGAATAGGGGCATGACCCAACCGCTGCAAGGTACCCGCCGGACCACTGCCCGCACCGCACCCGCCCTCGCGCTGCTGCTGGACGTGGACGGCCCCATCGCCAGCCCTGTGACGCGCGACGTCAAACCGGACATCATTGCCGACCTCGTGGCACTGGCCTCTGCGGGCATTCCCGTGATCTTCAATACCGGACGCTCGGACGCCTTCATCAGCGAGCAGGTGATGGCACCCATGATCGCCGCCGGCATGCCCGCCGGGACCGTCATCCATGCGATCTGCGAGAAGGGCGCTGTCTGGTTCAGCTACACGGCCGAGGGCCCCGGCCCGATCCACGTGGACCGCGAGCTGTCAGTGCCCAAGGCCTACGGCGATGACATCCGCCGGCTGGTGGCGGAGGACTACGCCGGGCATATGTTCTTCGACGAGACCAAGCGCGCCATGGTATCCGTGGAGCAGCACGTGGAGGTGGCCAGCGAGGACTACCTTGCCGAACAGAAGCTCTTCGACGCAGATGCCCTGGACATCATGAACCGGCACGGACTCAATGCCGCAATCCTTGACCACCATGCGCCCGGCTCGGATGACACCGCAGACTACCGCCTCGACCCCACCATCATCTCCACCGACATCGAATCGGTGCGGCTGGGCAAGGACCTCGGTGCCAGCCGCGCCGTGGAACTGCTGGCTGCCCAGGGCATTACCCCGTTGTCGTGGCGGACCGTGGGAGACTCGCGCACCGACTACGCCATGGCAGACTGGCTGCACCACAACGATCACGAGGTCAAGCACGTAGACGTCCGGCCGGCGGACGGAGTTCCGGTGAAGCCCTACCCGATCCTTACCGCCGCCGACCTCGAACTGGCGGACGACGTGATCCACGACGACGCCGGCGGAGCCTTCCTCCGCAGCTGGCGTGAGGCCCTCGCCATCTAGCCAGCCACCCACCCCGCATCCACCCGCAAAGACTACGGAGAAACAGCCATCACGCAAGCACAGGTCGATCCCATTTACCACGGCAGCCCCACCGTAGAAGAGGATGCGGTCGCCGAGGCGGTCTCGCCTGCCGTTGTTGCCCACCTTAAGCACAGGCCCGACGTCGTCCGTCACCGCGGGCGCTACGCCCTGCTGAACGCCGACCTCACCCCGCAACAGGCGATGATCGAGGACCTCCTGGCGGTCCGTGCCGCCCTCGATGCCCAGGGCGTTGACTTTATCCTGGTCCGCGGAAACGACGAGCGGCCGGTCATCGCCGTCGACTGGGAGTCCCGCAAGCAGGTCCGCGAAGCCCTGGTGGCCGCCTTCCGCAACGAACCCTTCTACTCCATGACCGTCGACGCCAAGAAGAAGGCTTCCGTATTGGTGGCCGACGGGGAACTCTCGGCCAACCGCAAGGCCAGGATTTTCCGCCTGTACCGACCCCGCGTTGAGCCCACGGGTGGCCTGTCCTACGGCCCGGGCCTGGGTGTCCAGCTGGAACTGTGGCGGTTTGAAGGCAACCACCTGGAGCTGCCGGTGGAGAATTCCCTGACCCGGCGGACGCTGATGCGCCAGGACGCCGTCCGCGGCACCGTGAACCGGCATGGCCTGGAATGGCCCACGATCGAGAACATGTTCGCCGACCACGCCAGTGACATCGACTTCGACATCGACATCGTCTTCTCCTGGGTGGACGGCACGGATCCCGCCTACATCGCGGCCCGGCGCAAGCAGCAGGCCAACGCCGTGCTGGGCGAAGGGGACGACCACGAAGCCCGCTACCGGCAGATCAACGAACTCAAGTACGCCCTGCGTTCCGTGCACATGTTCGCGCCCTGGATCCGGCGGATCTTCATCGCCACCGACTCACCCGCTCCGTCCTGGCTGGCCGACCACCCCAAGGTCACCATCGTGCGCAGCGAGGAATTCTTCACCGATCCGACCGTCCTGCCTACCCACAACTCGCAGGCCGTGGAGTGCCAGCTCCACCACATCGAGGGCCTGTCCGAGCACTTCCTCTACTCGAATGACGACATGTTCTTCGGCCGCCCGGTGGGACCGGACATGTTCTTCACTCCCGGCGGCATCACCAAGTTCATCGAAGCCGACACCCGGATCGGCCTGGGCGAGAACGACGCGGAGCGCAGTGGTTTCGAGAACGCCGCCCGAGTCAACCGGAAACTGCTGTGGGAACGGTTCGGCCGCATCACCACCCGGCACCTTGAGCACACGGCGGCTCCCCTGCGGCGCAGCGTCGTGGAGCAGATGGAACGCGAATTCCCCAACGAGTTCACCAAGACCGCGGCAAGCCGCTTCCGGGCGGCCGACAACATCTCGGTCACCAACTCGTTCTACCACTACTACGCGCTTCTGACCGGCCGGGCCGTGACCCAGACCAAAGCACGGGTCAAGTACGTGGACACCACGTTGTGGTCCGGGCTGCACTATCTTCCGAAGCTCCTCGCCAAGCGCCACATGGACCTGTTCTGCCTCAACGATGGCAGCTTCCCCGAGGTCCACGCCGACGAACGTGCGGCCATGGTGACGGACTTCCTGGAAAAATTCTTCCCCGTGAAGGCTCCTTGGGAGAAGTAGGCGTCAGCCTCGGCTGCCGGCGGGCGACACAAGTTCCTGCGGCTGCCGTGCCTGCTTCCGGCTGGAGCCCTCCGGAATCCGGATTCCGGCTTCTGCCAGCCGCCGCTGCACCTCGGCCGCGTCAACGGGTTCGCCCACGGTGACCCCGCCGGACATGGGCACCACCGAATGGACGATCGTGTGTTCGTACACATGCACCATGTTGTAGGACTGCGCACCGTCGCGGCCCCGTTGGCCGCCGGCGCTTACGGCCAGGTCCTGGGTGTAGCACGTCGCCGAGGCGACCGACACCGGGATGCCGGCGAAGCCCGCCGTCGTGGAGTAGTGCAGATGCCCGCCCAGAATGGTGCGGACGTCCGTATTGCGCACGACGTCGGCCAGCGCGGCCTGGCCGCGCAGCTCCACCAGCACCGCGAGGTCCTGGACGCAAGGGACGGGCGGGTGGTGCAGGGCCAGGATGGTGCCGTCCGGAGCGGGCGTAGCGAGTTCGGCGGCGAGCCATTCGAGCTGCGCCTCGGACAGTTCACCGTAATGGTGGCCGGGCACCGTGGTGTCCAGGGTGATGATCCGCAGCCCGTTGACGAAGTAGCTCCGGTCCACCGGGTCTTCCGGCTTGCTCTTCTCCGAGGCGTCCAGGAACGCTGAACGGAAGTTGGCACGGTTGTCGTGGTTGCCCATGGCCCAGATCGCCTTTGCGCCGACAGTCTCGCAGACGGGTTCGATCATCTCGCGGAGGCGGCTGTAGGCCTCGAACTCGCCCTTGTCAGCGAGGTCTCCGGTAAAAATGATGGCCTCGGGACGGATCCTGGACGCGATGATCTGGTCGCAGATTTCCTGGAGGCGGGCAGAGCTGTCCACCGAGCCGTGGAGCGTGGCGGCACCACCTACCAAGTGAAGATCGCTCAAGTGCAACAGCACATGACCTGGTTTGGGGTACTCGGCCTCGATGAGCTCCATGACTGCCCTAGCGTTTGGTGGGAGACGGCGCCTCCCGCTTCCTTCCAGTACGACCAATCCAACCAGACAGCAACCCAACATCAGGCTAATTTCCGGCGGAATGTTGGAAAATTACCTGTTTCCCTTCTGCGTCCGGCTGATCAGGCCAGCGCCTTGTCCACTGCTTTTAACAGGTCTTCGGAGTCAGGCCCAACTGCGGATGGGACCCAATCCCATGGTGTTCATCCAACCGCCCTGGGCCCGCGGCGGGGCCGTGGTTCACCCGGGGAATGGAGCAGCTACGGCGCCGGCGTGATGAAGGCGGACAACGGAATGGTTGTCCCATCAGGTCCCTGGACCAACCCTGGAGCCACCACAATGTATCCAGGCGGCAGGATCACCGTGGGCAGGGTCGCAACGGTGGTTACGGGCGCGGGCGCGGGAGCGGGGGCCACAGGCACGGTGGCCGCCTGCGTGGTTGTCACCGGGACCGGCGCGGGAGCCGGAGCGACGACCACCGGAGCGGGGGCCGGTGCAGCTGGAGCGGGGGCTGCCGGCGCAGGTTCAATCGGTGCCGGCGCCACTGGAGCAACGACGGCGGCATCCGGGCTGGGTGCCGTCTGCGTCGTCAGTTGGGGTGCCACAGTTGTGGTGGCCGGCGTCGAGCCGGTCGTGGTACCCGTGGCAGGAGAAGTCGTCACCGGGGCCGGCGCAGTTGTCTGGGTTGGCGTCGGTGTGGCGGTCTGCGTTGGCGTCGGCGTAGCGGTCTGGGTTGGCGTCGGCGTAGCAGTCTGCGTCGGTGTCGGCGTGGCAGTCTGCGTCGGTGTCGGTGTGGCAGTCTGCGTCGGCGTCGGTGTCTGTGTCGGAGTAGCGGTCTGCGTCGGTGCCGGTGTCTGTGCCGGTGTCTGCGTGCCGGGCGGGGTGGACGTGGTCGGAGTTCCGGCAGGACCGGATGGTCCGGGAACCACCGTGGCGGGAACTTCGTCGTGCTCGTGTTCGCCGCCGATGACCGCGCGGGTGGTGCCGTCCGAGACCGGAACTGCCCACTGCGGCGCAGCCGAAGTCCCGGTGCCGGCACCCGGCTGGTAGTTGACCATGGTGATTCCCTGCAAAGGATCCACTTGGCGGATCGGCAGGAGCGTCCAGTTGGCCGGGTTTGTGTGCAGTCCGTTGACGATGGTTTCGAAGTGGAGGTGGCAGCCAGTGGACCAGCCGGTGGTCCCGACTTCCGCGATGACCTCGCCCACCCGGACGGATTGCCCCTGCGTGACCCCAATGGCCTGCAGGTGGTTGTACGTGGTGACCAGTCCGTTGCCGTGCTCGATCTCCACGCGGTTGCCGCCGCCCCAGATGTGCCAGCCAACAGCCCTGACCACGCCGGCGTCAGCCGCGTAGACCCGGGTTCCACACGCCGCAGCATAGTCCTGGCCCCAGTGGAATTCGCCCGGGAGGCCGGTCAGCGGGCTGAGCCTGTAGCCGTAGGAAGAGCTCGGGTTCAGCACTTCGAGCGGAGCGTAGAGACTGCCTGCGGGAGGCCGTGACAATCCGGCGGAAGCAACGGTGAGTCCCGTGGAACCGTCCTTGCCGACCGTCCTGACCAAGGCCCGGTCAAAGTACACCATGGGGGTGCCGGCGGTCTGTTCGGGAGGCTCCGGGAGAGGGTCGATCACCGTCGTTTCGGCCTCCGGAGGCACCAACTGACCCAAAGCCGCTGGTCCCACCACGCCCTGGGCGAGGGAACCATTGACCGATCCGGTCGAGGCGGACGTGAGGGGTTGGAATCCAAAAGCGAAGAACGCCAGCACTGCGAGACTGCCCGCGACGAACACGCGGCGGAACCCCTCGGTGCGTACCAGATCCACTACCCGGTCTGATTCATGATGCTTGCCCACAAACACTCCCCAAAAGCCAGCGTCACCAAACCCCAGCCTGGCGTGCAAGCTCCATTCTTGCCCCAATCATGGGGAAAATAAACCCTTTCGGGCCGCCCGGGAGTGCAAGGTTGGCTCAGTTTTTGCTCAAGGCACCCTTGAGGAAACCTGCGGTTTACCTAGCCGAGGTTTTCCTTCAGGAGGGCGCGGTGCTCCACCGCCGCGCTGGCATGGAGTTGGCGGCCGGCCTCGGTAAGTTCCAGGAACAGTGAGCGGCGGTCATCAGAGCACGTCTGGCGGGACACCAGTCCGGCCTTTTCCAGCCGGTCCACCACCTTGGATACAGCACTTTGGGTCATGGGCGTCCGCTCCCCCAACTGCTTCATCCGGCAGGCTGCGTCGGTGCTTTCAGCCACAAGGTCCAGGATCTCGAACTCGTTCAGGCCGATGTCGAACTTGGCTTCCAAGGCGCGGTCTATGGCTCCGGCGGTCCGGAAGTAGGAGTCCTGGATGCTGCGCCACTGCTCTACAAGCTGACGGTCACGCGTTGATGCCATGCCCCGATTCTAGTTCATCCGGCATTTGAAATCCACGTCATAAGATGACGCATCATATTCCTTGTCATTGAATGACGCGTCATATAGATTGATCGCATGACTTCACCCACCACCCTCAAAACACCTGCCGGCGCCGTGGTTTCAGCGGTCAAGTGGACCCGTTCCCAATGGCTGCTGCTCATGGTGGTCTGCACTGTCCTGGCCCTGGATGGGCTGGATGTTTCCATGGTCGGGGTGGCCTTGCCATCGATCGGCCAGGAACTGAACCTCGGCACGGATACCCTGCAATGGATCGTGTCGGCCTACGTCCTCGGCTACGGAAGCCTGCTGCTCCTTGGCGGGCGGCTCGCTGACCTGTTGGGCCGCCGTCGTATCTTCCTCATCGCGTTGGCAGTATTTGCCGCAGCCTCGCTGGTAGGCGGCCTGGTGGATGATCCTGCGGTCCTCATCGCCACCAGGTTCATCAAGGGGCTGGCCGCCGCCTTCACCGCACCTACCGGATTCTCCATCATCACCACCAACTTCGCCGAGGGCCGCGAGCGCAACAAGGCCCTGTCCATCTTCACCACCTTCGGCGCCAGCGGCTTCTCGCTCGGCCTGGTGGTGGGCGGGCTCATGACCAGCCTGAGCTGGCGGTGGACCTTCCTGGTCTCCGTACCGATCGCCGTGGCCGTGGTCCTGTTGGGCATCAGGTTCATCCCCAAGGACAAGCCGTCGGCGGAAAACAGCGGCCACGATATCTGGGGCGCCGTCACCCTTGCACTGGGCATGCTCGGGCTCGTTTACACCCTGGTCTCGGCACCGGAAGCGGGGTGGGGATCTGTGGCAACAATCGCCGGATTCGCCGTCTCCGCAGCTGTGCTGGCGGCCTTCGCAGTGATCGAGAGCAAGGTCAAGCACCCGTTGATCCGCTTCGGCATCCTGAAGGAAGGCTGGGTGGCCCGGGCCAATCTCAGCGCCGTCGGGTTGTTTGGTTCGTACCTGAGCTTCCAGTTCATCGTGACCATGTTCCTGCAGTCTGTCCTGGGCTGGACGCCATTGGGGATGGCGCTGGCCTTGCTGCCCGCCGGCTTGCTCGTCGCCACGAGCGCTCCGTTCGCTGACCGGCTGATCGAGAAGTTCGGCGCCACGCAGCTTATCCTCACCGGCCTCACTGCCTTGGGCCTCGGCTATGTCCTGTTCCTTCGGGTGGGCACCACCCCCAACTACGCCTTGGACATCCTGCCGTCCGTGATACTGCTCGGCATCGGGTTCGCTTTGGCCTTCCCGTCCATCAACGTCCAGGCCACCACCGGCATCAAGGACTCCGAGCAAGGGTTGGCAGCAGGCCTCATTCAGACCAGTACCCAGGTTGGGGCAGCCCTGGTGCTGGCAGTAACCACGGCCCTGGTCAGCAGCCACGGTCAGCCAACCGGATCCGTCAGCCCCCAGGCCATGCTGGAACAGTACCGTCCGGGCCTGATCCTGAGTGCCGCCGTCGCCATTGCTGCCTTGTTGGTGGCAGCAGCCCCGGCACGGCGCCGCCAAGCCCCGGCAGGCAGCGGCAGGTAGGGTCAGCCCGCGGTACAGGTCCCCCCACCCGGGCGGGACCTGTACACGCTCCCCGAACCGGGGTCGAATGGAATGCATGAGGAACTACCTCACCGAATACCGGCACGCACTCCAGCACACGTTCACCGGGACCTCCGGCACCCCGCCCGAGTGGGTACCGCGCCTGGCCGAAGGCGACGACACCGGATACCACCTCCCCGGTTCGGCGGTCTGGACCGTGCACGGATCCATGACCCCGATCGTTGCCGGGATCCGCGTCCTGCTCATGCAGTCGCTGCACCCCGGAGCCTTGGCGGGAGTCTATGAGCACTCTGGTTTCAAGGAAGATCCGCTGGGACGCCTGGCCGGAACCATTCGCTGGATCTTCACCGTCACGTACGGTTCCCGGGAAGCTGCGCAGGCCGCCACTGACCGGATCAGGAAACTCCACCACCATGTCCGGGGAAGCTACGTGGACGGCACGGGGGCCCACCGCGACTATGTGGCCAGCGACCCCGAACTCCTCCGCTGGGTCCATGTCACCTACGCTGAATCGTTCGTCACGGCGCACCGTATCTGGGGCGGGCCCATACCCGGCGGCCCTGACCAATATGTGCGTGAGTGGGCTCAGGCGGGCACGCTCATGGGTGTGGAGAATCCTCCCTCAACGGAGGCAGAAGTCCACCGGGAGTTGGACGACTGGTACGCCTCCGGAGTCCTGCGTTCCGACGAGCGCCTGACGGAAACTGTGGCCTTCATCCGCCATCCGCCGCTCAACCCGCTGCTGCGGCCCGGTTACAGCGTCCTCTTCGCAGCCGCCGTGGCAAGCCTTGAACCGAAGTACCGGGAGCTCCTTGGGCTCCGGACGGCCCACTTGGGACCCGTTCCCCTGCCCGCCATCCCGGCAGCCCGGGTGGTGCTGGCCGTTGTCCGCCTGGCACTCGGGCGGCATGGCCCCAGCGAACTCGCCGCCCGTCGGCGGCTTGAGCGGCTTGGCTGGCCCGACTGAACCACTTCCACGTGCCGCCACCACCTACTTTGACGGCAAGGGCCCCGGGGCGGGCCCGAATCCTCGGCGTGTCGGGCGCGATGGCGGCCAAAGTTGGTGGTGGAGGTACGGGCCCCCGCCGCGGGAAACCAAAAAGCCGGGCAGGTCGGAGTGAATCCGTCCTGCCCGGCTTTGCGGGAGGTGCCTTAGATCAGGTGGTCGGAGAGGTGGTTCGGGGTGCCGAAACGGTGGGCCGTGATGGACACAGCCTGTTCGCGGAGGAACGGCAGCATCTCGATCCGGCCGGCCTGGGTCACGGCACCGTGGTACACAGCGACATCCGGACGGCCACCCATCGCCGCGCTCAGCGCGGTGAAGTCGCCACCGATCAGGCGGATGCGGCCGCCGTCGAACGTTGCAGCGCGGGCCAGCCATGCGGCGTCGTCCTCAACGCGGACGCTGACGCCCAGGTTCGCGAACACACTCACCACAGCATCCGGAAGTACGACGGCGGAGCTCACCTTCAGGGCCGAACCCGCCACGGCACCGGCTGCTGCAACGCGCAGCAGCTCGGCGAGCCGCTCGCCTTCGGAAAGGCGGATGGTCACCGGGATGGGGCGGTAGCGGAAGACGTTCCGCTCGGCGGTCAGGCCGGAGACGTCCTTGCGGGTGCCGAACTCGGAGTCCCAGGCTGCGGCGTCACTGAAGAGGGACTGTTGCAAGGTCTGCAGTTCCTCCGGCGTCACGTCAACAGACTTGGCTGCGGACAGGATCTGCGCGGCAGCGCCCTGGAGGACCGTGCCGCGCGTGGCCGTGGCCTCGGCCGGAAGCCAGCTGCCCAGGCCGATCAGGTAGTTCGGTCCGCCGGCCTTGGTTCCGGCACCCACAGCGGACTTCTTCCAGCCGCCGAAGGGCTGGCGCTGGACAATCGCGCCGGTGATGCCACGGTTGACATAGAGGTTGCCGGCCTGGATCGTGTCCAGCCACGTGCCGATCTCAGCGGAATCGAGGGAGTGGAGACCGGCGGTCAGGCCGTACTCGATCTCGTTCTGGATGGCGATCGCTTCTTCCAGGGTTTCAGCGGTCATGACGCCGAGGACCGGGCCGAAGAACTCGGTCAGGTGGAAGTAGGAGCCACGCTTGACGCCCGAACGGATGCCCGGGGACCACAAGCGGCCTGAGTCATCGAGGCGTTCGGGCTTGACGGCCCAGGTTTCGCCGTCGCCCAGGGTGGTGAGGGCGTTGAGGAGCTTGCCGTTGGCGGGCTCAATGATCGGGCCCATCTGCGTGGTGGCGTTGTCCGGGTAGCCTACGGTCAGGGAGCGGGCGGCATCGATGAGCTGGTTGTGGAACCGCTTGGACTTTCCGACCGAACCCACCAGGATCACCAGGGACGCGGCGGAGCACTTCTGGCCGGCGTGGCCGAACGCGGAGTACACCACATCCTTGGCGGCAAGGTCCAGGTCGGCACTCGGCGTGACAATAATGGCGTTCTTGCCGGAGGTCTCTGCCAGCAGGGGCAGGTCCTGGCGGAAGGAACGGAAGAGTTCAGCGGTCTCGTAGCCACCGGTGAGGATGACGCGGTCGACGCTCGGGTGCGAGACCAGCTGCGTGCCGAGGTCGCGCTCTTCGAGCTGCACGAGCGCCAGAACCTCGCGCGGCACGCCGGCCTCCCACAGGGCGTCCACCATCACGGAACCGGAGCGGCGGGCCTGCTTTGCAGGCTTGATCACGACGGCGGAGCCTGAGGCGAGTGCCGCGAGCGTCGAGCCGGCGGGAATCGCCACCGGGAAGTTCCACGGCGGAGTGACGACGGTGAGGTTGGCTGGGACGAACGTGGCGCCGTCGACCGTTTCCAGGTCCTTGGCCCGCTCTGCGTAGTAGTGGGCAAAGTCGATCGCTTCGCTGACTTCCGGGTCACCCTGGTCGATGGTCTTGCCGGTCTCGGACGCCATGACCTCCAGGAGCTCGGCGCGGCGGGCTTCCAGGACCTCGCCGGCGCGGTGGAGGATGGCTGCACGCTCCGCGGCGGGGCGGGCGCCCCAGGCCTTGCCGGCATCCACGGCTGTGGTGATGATGCGCTCAAGCTCGGCGGCCTCGGAGACCTTGGTGGACTCCACGATCTTGTTCCCTGCCGTTGACCCCGGAACTCGCTTCAGGATGTCGCGGCCCCAGGCGCGGTTGGCGGGAAGGGCGGGGTCCGTATCCGGGGTGTTGCGGAAGCCCTCGGTCGGCGCGGGCTCGGCGGGCAGGCGGCGGTCCTGCTTGCGGTTCGGTTCCGGGACCTCATCCGTGAGTTGCGCGAGGGAGTTGAGGAAGCGCTGCTTTTCGCGCTCGAAGAGTCCCTCGTTTTCGCTGAGTTCGAAGACAGCGGACATGAAGTTTTCCTGGCTGGCGCCTTCTTCAAGGCGGCGGATCAGGTAGGCGATGGCCACATCGAACTCACCCGGGTGGACCACCGGGGTGTAAAGGAGCAGGCTGCCCACGTCCTTGCGGACCGCGGTGGCCTGACCGGTCGCCATGCCGAGGAGCATCTCGAACTCGATGCCTTCAGTGACGCCACGCTGCTTGGCAAGGAGCCAGGCAAAGGCGACGTCGAAGAGATTGTGCCCGGCAACGCCGATGCGCACCGCGTCCACATGCTCCGGGGTGAGCGCGTAGTTGATGACGCTCTTGTAGCTGGTGTCTGAGTCCTGCTTGGTGCCCCACGTAGCCAGCGGCCAATCGTGGAGGGAGGCTTCCACCTGCTCCATGGGAAGGTTGGCGCCCTTCACCACGCGGACCTTGATGGGAGCCCCACCGTTTGCGCGCCGGGCGGTGGCCCATTCCTGCAGTTCCTGCATGGCGCCGAGGGCGTCCGGGAGGTAGGCCTGGAGGACGATACCGGCCTCGAGGTTCTTGAACTCAGGCATGTCCAGGATCCGCTTGAACACTGCGATCGTCATGCTGAGGTCTTTGTATTCCTCCATGTCCAAGTTGATGAACTTGGGCTTGGGGAACGACGCAGCCAGGCGGTAGAGCGGGGTGAGCTTCTCCACCACGTGGTCCACTGCCTCGTCGAAAGCCCACGGGGAATGCGGGGCCACGGTAGAGGATTCCTTGATGGAGACATAGTCGACGTCCTCGCGGGCAAGGAGCTTAAGCGTGCCGTCCAGCCGGCGCTGGGCTTCATGCTCGCCCAGGACAGCTTCACCGAGGAGGTTCACGTTGAGGTGGACGCCGTCCTGGCGGATCTTTTCAATGGCAGGGCCGAGCTTGGCGTCCGTTGCATCAACAATCAGGTGACCCACCATCTCGCGGAGAACGCGGCGGGCGATCGGGATAACCACCTGGGGCATGATCGGGGCCATGACGCCACCCACGCGGACCGCGCTGCGCATGTACCACGGCAGGAACGCCGGCACCTTCGGGGCAAGCTCGGCGAGCTTCCGGGCGGCGACGGACAGATCCTCAGGGCGGATGACGCCGTCGACGAATCCAACCGTGAAGTCCAGTCCGTTCGGGTCCTTGAGGACGCCGGCGAGACGCTGGGCGGAGACGTCCACTGGAATCTTGCCGGCCTCTGTCAGCCAGTGACGGACCAAGGCGATGGCCTCTTGGGCCAGTGCGTCGAACTGCCCGGATTCCTGGGTGCGCGGAGAGGTCGCATCCGGGAGGGTGCTGGTCATGGGGGCTCCTTCTGGGACGGAGAAGTTTGTTTGTTTCCATCAGTATGGATCTACAATCCCATTAGGAAAAGCGATCTTTTCTGACGAATATTCATTACTCATCCCGATGCTTTGGAGGCCACCGTGCTGGACGTCCGCAGACTGCGTTTGCTGCACGAGTTGAAGATCCGGGGAACGCTTGCCGAGGTGGCCGATGCCATGCAGTACAGCCCCTCCTCGGTGTCCCAGCAGCTCACGCTTTTGGAAAAGGAAGCAGGCGTGGAGCTGCTCCGGAAAGCCGGCCGCCGCGTGCAGCTGACTCCGCAGGCGGAGATCCTCGTGGCGCATACAGCTGCGCTGCTGGAGACGCTGGAACGGGCCGAAACCGAGCTGGCCGCTTCCCTGTCCACGGTAACGGGAACCGTTCGACTGGCCGTGTTCCAGTCGGCAGCCTTGGCACTGCTGGCCGACTTCCTCACGATCATGCGGCAGGAGTTCCCGGAGGTGCGGGTGGAGATGACCCAGCGCGAACCTGAAACTGCGTTGTACGAGACCTGGGCGCGCGACTTCGACATTGTTGTGGCAGAGCAATACCCCGGCCACGCCGCTCCGCACCATCCGGGACTGGACCGCGCGACCCTCACCAGCGACGCCATCAGGCTGGCCACTCCCCCGGTGGGCATGGGCGGGGAGAGTATCGCCTCGATCGCTGATACCGCGTCCATGCCCTGGGTCATGGAGCCACGAGGTGCGGCCTCACGGCACTGGGCCGAGCAAGCATGCAGGTCGGCGGGCTTCGAGCCGGACGTGAGGTATGAGACAGCCGACCTCCAGGCACAGATCCGCCTGATCGAGTCCGGGAACGCCGTAGCCCTGATGCCGGACCTTGTGTGGACCGGGATGGAACGCCCCGTCCAACTGATCGACCTCCCGGGCCTTCCGGCCAGGACCATCTTCACGTCCACGCGCACCGCCGGACGCATCCATCCCGCGATCCTTGCATGCCGCGAGGTGCTGGAGCGTGTGGCAGCAGCCCAGCGGTAGGGGTTTCCAGCCAACGCAAAAGGCCCCGGTCCGAAGACCGGGGCCAACCGCGGAGAATGGGGGATTTGAACCCCCGAGGGCGTTAACCCAACACGCGTTCCAGGCGTGCGCCATAGGCCGCTAGGCGAATTCTCCCTGCTTCCGATTCGAAAGCAGATACTACTGTACCTGAGAATTTCGGCATCGCCCAATCGAGGGTTAACCCTTGACCCAGGAGCCGCGCCTTAACGAAAAAATGGACGCCCCCAACGCGCCCATTCTTGCGGTATCACCGTTGAGCTGCCGGGTCCGGCCCCTCTTGCCCAGGCCCCGCAGCTCACAACCTGGAGATTGCCCCAATCGGTGTACATACTTATGGTCCGCTGTGGATGGCGGATATGCAATGGTCCTGCCCGCTTTTCGGACTCTTTAGTGACAGGATGTGCCCATGACAGAGCTCCACGCCCTGGTGGTCTACGTGCCGGTCGACCACGTCGAAGTGGTTCTGCGCGCCATCGGGGACGCCGGCGCAGGGCGGATCGGAGACTACTCGCATTGCGCCTTTACCTCGCCGGGAACCGGACGGTTCACTCCGCTCCCAGGCGCCCGGCCCTTCATCGGTGAAGTGGGGGCGGTGGAACAGGTGCCCGAAGTCCGGGTTGAGTGCGTGGTTGCTTCAGACGTGCTCGACGGCGTGGTGCTGGCTTTGCGGGCAGCGCACCCTTACGAGGAACCGGCTTTCATGACCTGGCCGGTGAACGGATGGAGGTGAGGGGCTGGCACACGGGGCCGACCCAGCGCCGCGTCCGTTTCCGCCCGTCGCACCCATAACTACGGGTGCGCCAGGCGGAAAGGGTTGCGCAGCCCACGCAGAACGGTTGCGAATGGCGGAGAGGACCGCGAAAACCTTTCGCCGTCGGGAGTTTTTCACACCGGTCACGGCCGATTCGAACCCCGAAGTAAGTTCGGGTAAGCTTGTCGACGGCCCCTCATGTGGCGTCATCCTGTTGAACTCCCCCAGGACCGGAAGGTAGCAAGGGTAGATGGGCTCTGGCGGGTGCATGAGGGGTCTCTTATTTAAAATGTCAGTCCCTATAGGTAGGTTTTCCCTGTGACTGTTACAACTGCCCTGTACCGGAGATACCGCCCGGATTCTTTCGCGGACGTTATCGGGCAGGAACACGTCACCGAGCCGCTCATGACGGCGCTGCGGAAGAACCGCGTCAACCACGCCTACCTTTTCTCCGGTCCGCGCGGCTGCGGTAAAACCACGTCCGCCCGCATCCTGGCCCGCTGCCTCAACTGTGCGCAAGGCCCCACGGACACCCCCTGCGGACAGTGCCCCAGCTGCGTTGAGCTCGCCCGCGGGGGTTCGGGTTCCCTGGACGTCATCGAGATCGACGCTGCCAGCCATGGCGGCGTGGACGACGCCCGCGATCTCCGGGAGCGGGCCACCTTCGCTCCTGTCCGGGACCGCTACAAGATCTTCATCATCGACGAGGCCCACATGGTCACGTCTGCCGGCTTCAATGCACTGCTCAAGATCGTTGAGGAGCCGCCGGAACACATCAAGTTCATCTTCGCCACTACGGAACCGGACAAGGTCATCGGCACCATCCGTTCCCGCACCCACCACTACCCGTTCCGCCTGGTGCCGCCCGAGCCGCTCATGAACTACCTTGAGCTGCTGTGCCGTCAGGAAAACGTGCCGGTGGCTCCCGGTGTGTTGTCCCTGGTCATCCGCGCCGGAGGGGGCTCGGTCCGTGACACCCTCTCCGTGCTGGACCAGCTCATGGCCGGAGCCGGACCCTCGGGCCTGGACTACGAGCTCGCCGTCGCACTGCTGGGCTACACGCATGCTTCCCTGCTGGACGACGTCGTGGATGCCGTGGCTGCGGCAGATGCCGCCACAGTGTTCCGGGCCGTTGACCGCGTCATCCAAACGGGTCACGATCCCCGGCGTTTCGTGGAGGACCTCCTGGAGCGCTTCCGCGACCTCATCATCGTTCAGGCCATGCCGGAGAGCGCCCAGGCCATCCTGCGCGGGATGCCCGAGGACCAGATCGCCCGCATGCGGAACCAGGCCACCAACCTTGGTGCGGCCGAGCTGTCCCGCGCCGCAGACGTCACCAACACCGCGCTCACCGAGATGACCGGCGCCACCTCTCCGCGCCTGCACCTGGAACTTCTGTGCGCCCGGATCCTGCTGCCCGGTTCCGAGCAGACGGAGCGGGGAATCGCCGCACGGATCGACCGCGTGGAGCGCCGCCTTAATTACGCGGGCGACGCCGGGTCCCCGGCACCTGCTGCTGTCCCGCCATCAGCAGGTGGTACTGCCCCGGGCGCCGGTCCGGTCCCTGCCGCACCTGCCCCTGCAGCGGCGGCTCCCGCTGAATCTGCAGCGGCCGCGCCTGCCGCGACGGCAGCAGCTGCCCCTGCGGCGGCTCCCGCAGCCGCCGCTCCCGCTGAACCTGTCGCGACTGTTCCCGCCCCCGCCGGGTTCCCTGCGTCCCCGCAACAGGCACCCGGGCAACCCATGGAGCGGCCCGCCCGTGACGGAATCACGGCTCCGCGTGTGTCCACCAACGACTGGCCCGTCGAGAACCGCCAAGGTCCGTCCGGGGTCGACGCTCCTGGCGCCGCACAGCACGCCGAAGCGCAGCCGCCAACAGCCCAGCCTGCTCCCGCTGCGCAGCAGGCCCCCGCAGTACAACAGGCCCCCGCAGTACAGCAAGCACCACCGGTGGCGGCATCCGCTCCTGCAGCCCCGGGGGGCGGGGATGTCGAGGTACTTCGCCGTGCCTGGCCCGATGTTCTGCAAACCCTGGCCAAGATCAAGCGCAGCACCTGGGCTCTGGTGGAGCCCAATGCGCAGGTTGCACAATTCGACGGTCAGTTGTTGACGCTCTCCTTCACCACGTCCGGACTCGCCGGGGCTTTTGGCCGGGCGGACCACTCAGAGAACCTGCGCCAGGCAATCCACAAAACCATCGGCATCGACTGCCAGATCGTGGCTTCGGCGGGCGGCAACAGCTCAGCGAGCTCTGAGCCAAACCCAAAAGCACCTACTAGCCGGGCAACCCCGGCATCGGATGGCAGTGCTGGGCCGGCGGGCCGCTCCGTAGCTTCTGCAGCCCAGGGAGAGGCGAAAGCTCCAGCAACGCCTGCGGGCCCGGCAGTTCCTTCGGCACAGGCTGTTTCGGCCGTCGACTCCGCGTGGGGACTGGCCCCGGCACAACCGTCCCCCGCGGCCACGGCCAAGACCGCTCCGGAATCCGGCGCGCCCACCGGCTCGTCGTCCGTTGGCGCATCATCCGTCGGCCCGCAGCCAGGCAGCACGCCCGCAGCAGCTACGCAGCCCGGCAGCACACCCGCCCAAGCCACGCAGCCCGCGAGCACGCCTCCGTCAGCTGATGCCGCTACCGGGGGCTCCGGAGCTTCTCCTGTCACAGCTTCCGGCGCCACGGCAGGAACCAACCCCTCGCCGGGTGACTACTCCTACCCCGACGACGACTGGGGTGCTCCCCGCGACGAGGACGTTCCCCCGCTGGAGGAAGAGCCGCCCTACGACTGGGAGCCGTCCTCCAACGCCGGGCAACCTGACAGGCACCGCGCGCCGTCCCCTGCACCTTCCGCTCCTGCCGCTCCGGCTGTCCCTGCCACCAACGAAAGCGACCAAACCGGATCTGCCCGGGAGGATTCAGGCAGCCCGGCCCGCCCGGTAGCTGATGACCCGTGGTCGCGGGCCGTTGAGCACGCTCCGGGCACGTGGGTAGTGGGAACGGAGTCGAATGTCGGCACAACGGCAGTCCGTCCGCAGCAGGAGACTCCGGCATCCTCCGGCACGCCGGATTATGAACCCGCCGCGGCGCAGGTCCCGGCAGAGCCAAGCTATGGCCACCCCACCAGCGGCGATCAAAACGGCTCCTCCGGCTGGAACGTCGCAACGCCGTCGGGCTGGCCTGGAACCGCAACCCGCGCGGCGGCGAACCCTGCCCAGGCCGCCGGCGTAGCACTGCCTTCAGGTTCCGTAGCCACGCTCGAGGGGGACGCGCCGTCGTCCGGTCCTGCAGGGCGGCAAAGCCTGTACCAGCGCCTGACCAACAGCCCGGAAGCGCAGATGGGGCGGGTCCAGGCGCCGACCCGTACCCAGCCCCAGCCCCAGGAAGTGGCTGACGACATCCCCAGCCCGGAGGACGAAACCATTGAGGAATCCCGGGTCTTTGGGCGTGCCGCGGTGGAGCGTATTCTGGGCGGGAAGCTCATTGAAGAGCGGTCGCTGGACGGTTCTCCGCTGCCGGGCCGTTAACGGCCGGCGTCCTGGTCGGACCATCGTCACCCATCACAACCCACGGCTGGATCCCAGCCGGACCACCACCGAGCAAACGAGGACATTGTGTACGAAGGCGCAGTTCAGGAGCTGATCGACGAGCTCGGCCGGCTTCCGGGCGTGGGCCCCAAGTCGGCGCAGCGCCTGGCGTTCCACATCCTTGAGGCTGATCCTGAGGATATGAAGCGGCTGGTCGCTGCCATCACTACGGTGAAGGAACGGGTGAAGTTCTGCTCAACGTGCTACAACGTCACCGAGCAGGAAACATGCAACATCTGCCGTGACCCTCGTCGGGATCCATCGGTCATCTGCGTCGTGGAGGAATCCAAGGATGTCCTGGCCGTGGAGCGCACCCGCACGTTCCGGGGCAGGTACCACGTGCTGGGCGGGGCCATCAATCCGATCGCGGGCATCGGTCCCGAACAGTTGCGCGTCCGGGAGCTCCTGACACGCCTGAACGACGGCGCCATCCAGGAAATCATCATCGCCACGGACCCCAACCTTGAGGGCGAGGCCACGGCAACATACCTGGCGCGCATGCTGAAGACCATCGGGATCACCGTCACCCGACTGGCTTCCGGGCTGCCGGTGGGCGGGGACCTCGAATACGCGGATGAGGTCACCCTTGGCCGGGCCTTCGAGGGCAGGCGGAACGCGTTGGCCTAAGTCCGGCGCCTGCGGGCTCCCAGCCTCCGTCCGGGCACCACCACCATGGCAGCAACAAGCACCTGGACCGCAAGGCCTGTCACGGCGACGGGCACAGACGGCGGAAGGCCTTCGCTGGACTGACCGTCCAGGCAGGGAACATCCCGGGCCGGGCCATCGGCAGCCCACTGCAGCCCCGCCAGCACCCAGGCAAGGTCGTGGTCCCGGGGAACCATTCCCCCGGCGAGGCTCCCCAGAAGCAGCGCGGGGTGCGACGCAGCCATCCACGCCACCCGCTCCGTGTACGCCACGTCCACTGGCCGGGGGCGTCCAACACATTCGTACGAGGTGATGCGGCCTGCGTCGTCACGCTCCACATTGACGGGCACGGACGCCTGGGCTGTCCCTTGGGTGCTTGGCAGGAGCGCCACCGTGGCCACCACGTTGGCGAGGCACAGAACCACCAGCACAACCGTCGCAAGGGCAGACCCCGCAGCGCGCGAACGGAAGCATTGACGCGCTCCGTGGCCGATGAGCCCAAACAGCGCACCTTCCACGACGGTGACAACGACGGCGGCACCGGCCACCCCTATCGGCACGCCGCTGCCGGCGCCCACCGCAGCCAGAAGCACGCCGGCGGGCAAGGCAAGACCCGCGGAGCGCAGCGCACCCGCGGTCAGGACCGCGAGGACGTTGCCTGAGGACGCGAAGCCCCAAACGGTGCCCAGGACCGCGGAGAGAACGGCCAGCCATGCTGCAGCCAGCAGGTTGGAGGCACTGGGAACACTCGACTCGAACCATCCGTTGGCCTGGCCGAAGCTTACTGTGGCCGCGGCCAGCGCCCAGGACAGGCCGAGCGCAGCACTGCAGGCCAGCCAATAGGACCATGACCTCCAGGACGACCACGCCTGGGAGCCGCCGTTCCGCACGGCGTTCACCAAGGCACGGCGGGCATCCTCCTGCGGATGGACGGCGTGTTCCGGCGTTGCCCTGCGCACGGGAAACCGGTCGTCGATCTCACCGCCGCCGATCACCTCGTATCCCTGGTTCGAATCCGGGGCACCACGGGGCAAGCCGGGGTCAGGCCCGGGCAACGCTCCGGGCGGCTGGTCAGGCGCCTTGGCCACGGCCCCACCCACGTGTCATGGAGGCATAGTACCCAGCCGTTGACACGCGAAACAGGGACTGTGGAAAGACCGGAAACCACGCTCCTTTCCGCAGTGGTCCTGCCGGTGGCCGCGATGTGGTCACAATTCCTGCCCGGGCAGGTGACGGCGATAAACTTGCCAAATAAGCTACGCAGGCGTGCTCCAATTGGATTGCAGTGTGCCGCGTTCGAACCCTATTGATGCAGTGAGGGTGCGCGCATGACTATGCCCACTACCGAAGTGAAGATCGAAGAGCTCGCCGACGGGGCTGCCAAGACCAAGCAGCTGATCGTCCAGAAGTTCGGCGGTTCCTCGGTTGCTGATGCTGATGGCGTCAAGCGGGTGGCCCAGCGCGTTGTGGATGCGCAGAAGGCCGGCAACGAGGTCGTGGTTGTCGTTTCCGCCATGGGAGACACCACCGACGAACTCCTGGACCTTGCCGCCCAGGTAACCGATGCCGCTCCGGCCCGTGAGATGGACATGCTGTTGTCCGCCGGTGAGCGAATTTCCATGGCACTGCTGGCCATGGCGATCAACGAGTTCGGTGCCTCGGCGCAGTCCTTCACCGGTTCGCAGGCGGGCATGATTACCGACGGCATCCACGGCAAGGCCAGGATTATCGACGTCGATCCGCACCGCATCCGCACGGCACTGGACAAGGGCCATATCGCGATCGTGGCCGGTTTCCAGGGCATGAGCCGCAGCACCAACGAGATCACTACTCTTGGCCGCGGCGGTTCGGACACCACGGCTGTGGCGTTGGCTGCCGCACTGGAGGCCGATGTCTGCGAGATTTACACGGACGTCGACGGTATCTTCACCGCGGACCCGCGCGTGGTGTCCTCGGCCCAGAAGATCGACCGCATTTCCAGTGAGGAGATGCTGGAACTGGCTGCTTCCGGCGCCAAGATCCTGCACTTGCGCTGTGTGGAGTACGCACGCCGCTTCGGTGTGCCGCTGCACGTCCGTTCCTCATTCAGCCAGCATGAAGGCACCTGGGTCATCCCCGGCGCTGACGAAAAGTTCACGATTCAAGAGGGAGTTGCCTTGGAGCAGCCAATCATCTCCGGCGTTGCACACGACCGGTCCGAAGCCAAGGTCACCGTGGTGGGCGTCCCGGACATCCCGGGCAAGGCTGCCGCCATTTTCCAGGTGATCGCCGATGCCCACTCGAACATCGACATGATCGTCCAGAACGTATCCACCCACGGCACCGGCCGGACGGACATCTCCTTCACCCTGCCGATCGTCGAAGGCGCCGACGCCCTCGCTGCCCTGCGGGCCGCCGAAGCACAGATCGGTTTTGAGAGCATCGAGTACAACGAACACGTTGGCAAGCTCTCCCTCATCGGTGCAGGCATGCGCTCCCACCCGGGCGTCTCGGCAACCTTCTTCAAGGCCCTCTCCGATGCCGGCATCAACATCGACATGATCTCCACGTCGGAAATCCGCATCTCGGTGGTCACCAGCGCGGACGCTTTGGATGACGCTGTCCGCGCCATCCACAACGCTTTCGAGCTCG
>NZ_JBQLIS010000025.1:0-64805 GCF_052156435.1 Paenarthrobacter sp. NCHU4564 | reverse complement strand
TATTTCGCACACTACGCCAAAGGATCTGTCCGTACGGTAGGCCGCCGGAACCTGCCAGATCATGGTGACCGGACCGTCGCCGTCGTCGGACAGGGAATCGGCGAAGTCGTGCAGGGAGTCGTTCAGGGCATCCAGGTTGACGCCGTAGTACTCGGGGAAATCGAGCACCTGGCCGAACACTTCCAGGACCGCCTTCTTGGTTTCAGCTGGCGGCACCAGGATGGTCCTGCGTCCGGCGTCGGCCACCTGTGCCTGCAGTTCCTCCAGGGTCCAGGTGTCTGCTGAGTAGATCTTCATGGGCTCCTACCTGCCTTCGACAATGAACGAGAACGACTCGTAGTGGTCCGGTGTGTAGTACTTGGCGCCGTCCTTGCCGACCACGATCCGCCGGGCTCACTTGGGGCTCTGGCTGGTGGTGCCGGATGCCAGCAGGCCGCCACCCGCTGCTTTTCATGGGTCCCTTCCTGCTGCTCCGGGTGGTCAGGTGCGGTAGATGTTGATGGTGTTGGCGTGAAGGATGTCCCGCTCCCCTGCAGCCACCAAGGCACCCTTCCGGCGTTCATGCAGCACGGAGGTGGTGAATCGAAGCTCAAACATGCGTTTACCGGTTCCCCTGTCGCTGGGGATGTCCGGCAGCACCATCCTAAGATCCTGGTTGCTTCCGTTGACTACCACCAGGCCCCGGACCTCACTGTCTTCATGGCCCATCAGGAGCTGCACGGTGCGGACGTTGGGATCGTTCCAGTGCACCGGCGTCATCCGCTTGCCCTTGTCGTCGAACCACTGGAGGCTGGAATTGTTGGCTGTCTCCGGGAAGTCCTCCGGCTGGTGACGCAGGAACCACCGGCGCAGGCGCACCAACTCCCGGGTGGTCCTGAACATGGACACGGCCTCCTGTGGCCAACTCCAGTCCAGCCAGGCAGTGGGATTGTCCTGGCAGTAGGCGTTGTTGTTCCCGTGCTGGGTGCGGCCAAGTTCGTCACCTGCGGTCATCATGGGCACGCCGATGGATAACAGCAGGGTGGCCATGAGGTTGCGTACGGACAGCGCACGGGCAGCTACGATCGTTTCGTTTTCGCTGCGGCCCTCAACGCCGTGGTTGTAGCTGCGGTTGTCGCCGTGGCCGTCACGGTTCTGTTCGCCGTTGGCCTCATTGTGCTTTCGGTCGTAGCTGACCAGATCCTTCAACGTGAAGCCGTCGTGGGCCGTGACGAAGTTGACCGATGCCAAACGGGTCCGCCCGGACGGGGCGAACAGCCCCTGCGACCCTGCCATGAGTTCAGCAAGGGATGCGATGGAGCCACCCTGCCCGCCGGCCTCGATCGCTGCGCGGTCCGACAGCCAGAAACGCCGCACGCCGTCCCGGAAGTGGTCGTTCCAATCTGCCCAGCCCTCCGGGAAACGGCCGGTCTGCCAGCCACCGTACCCCACGTCCCACGGCTCGGCGATCAGCTTGACCCTGGAAAGCACGGGGTCCTCGGCAATGGCCGTCAGGAACGGGTGGTGCGGGTCGAACTGGTTTCCGGAATCCCGGCACAGCGTGACAGCGAGGTCGAAGCGGAAGCCATCCACGTGGAAGTCGTTGACCCAGTACCGCAGGGAGTCGAGGGCAAGGTCGACCACCACGGGATCGCTGAAGTCCAAGGTATTACCGCAACCAGTGGTGTCCAGGTAGCGGCCGTGGGCGTCGTACCGGTAGTACCGCTTTTCCGCGAGGCCCCGGAAGCTGGTGGGCGGACCGTCGGGACCGGCTTCGGCGGTGTGGTTGTAGACCACGTCCAGGAGGACTTCAATGCCGGCCGCGTGCAGCAGCTTGATCATGCCCTTGAGTTCGTCCTGCACCGCGTGCGGCCCGGCATTGCGGGCAGCCTCCGTTGCATAGTCGGAGTGCGGGGCAAAGAATGCCGCGGTGTTGTAGCCCCAGTAGTTGGTCAGGCCGAGGTCCTGGAGGTGGGCTTCGTCCTGGTGAAAGTGGATCGGCAGCAGCTGCACTGCGGTAATGCCGAGCTCGGTGAGATGCTGGATCATCACCGGGTGGGCCATTCCGGCATACGTTCCCCGCAAGTGCTGGGGGATGTCCGGATGGAGCATTGTCTGGCCGCGGACGTGGGCCTCATAGATGACGGTGCTCCGCATCGGAGTGTTCGGGGGTTGGTCGTCGCCCCAATCGAATCCGGTAGCCACGTGCACACTGGTCAGGAATTCGCCCCGCTGGTCCACGGCGCGTCCGTATGGATCGAGCAGGAGGGGTTGTCCGCCGTCGTCGTCAAAATCCAGGGAGGGGACCGAGAGGGGAAGGCCCCCCTCAGAGGGAGCCGCGCGGAAGCCGTAGCGTGTGCCGGGCGGCATGCCGCCGACGATGCCGAAATGGACGCCGTCCTCCACGTTGGGCAGTGTGTGGACGCGCCAGCCATCACCGGGCGCCTGGTACGCAACCTCAACACGGTCCAGGTCGGGTGCGAATACCGCGACGTTGACCTGGCCGTCCCGGGCGTCGGGCTCACCGAACTGCCCGGGCCGGGGTGCGCTCAGTCCGAGGGGCCGGGGACGCGAGGCATCCGTGGTGGCCGCTGTGTCCAAAATAGGCATAACCATTGCTTGCAAGTTTAGTTCCACGACGAGTAAGTGCGGCCACAGTGCGCCGTGTGACGACATACACGGTGTCTCTTTTGGACAACGTGCCCTAGGTTGGAGTGGAACAACAGGAGGAACAACCGTGCGCGTGGCACTTGCTCAAGTCATTACCGGCCGGGACCTGCAGAAGAACCTGCGGATCCTTGAGGAATACGCCCGGAAAGCCAAAGAGGGCGGAGCGGAGCTGGTGGTTTTCCCGGAGGCGATGATGCGCGCTTTCGGCAACTCCCTGGTGGACATCGCCGAACCGTTGGACGGCCCATGGGCCTCCCGCGTGCGGGACTTGGCTGCCGAACTGGACCTGGTGATCGTTACCGGCATGTTCACGCCGGGTACTGCCTCCGAATCCGGCAAGCCGCGCGTGCGCAACACGCTCCTGGCCACCGGTCCCGGCGTCGAGGCCAGCTATGACAAGATCCACCTTTTCGACGCGTTCGGCTTTGCGGAATCGGACACCGTTGAAGCCGGTACAGCGCCGGTAACGTTCGACGCCGGTGGCCTCACCTTCGGTTTGGCCACGTGTTACGACATCCGTTTCCCGGCCTTGTTCACGGCCAACGCCCAACGTGGCGCCGTGGTCAATATCGTGTCAGCTTCATGGGGCGCCGGCCCGGGGAAAGCCGATCAGTGGCAGCTACTGGCCCGTGCCCGCGCCGTTGATACCACCACGTTCGTCCTGGCGTGCGGGCAAGGTGATCCGGCCACCCAGGGCATCGAAACCAAAGGCGCGGCGCCCACGGGAGTCGGGTACTCCGCCGTCGTGTCCCCCTTTGGCCAGGTTATGGAAGGACTCCAAGGTGAGCCCGGGCTGATCTTCGCGGACCTCGACGCCTCCGTGGTGGATGATGCCCGCCAGAAGCTCCCGGTCCTTGCCAACCGCCGCGACTTCTAGTCCCTCCCCCGACGCTCTCTCACCTAAATCCCCTTTCCTGCCGACGCTCTCTCACCTAAGTCCCCTTTCCTGCCGACGCTCTCTCACCTAAATCCCCTTTCCGGCCGACGCTCTCTCACCTCCCGGGAGGAAGTGAGAGAGCGTTCGCCAAAAGCCGGGTTTATGTGAGAGAGCGTTCGCCAAAAGCCGGATTTATGTGAGAGAGCGTTCGCCAAAAGCCGGGTTTATGTGAGAGAGCGGTCGCCAGGCGACCGCAGAGCGTTAGCGAGGACTACTGTGCAACGCGCTGGCGCGACACTTCGTACAGGGAAATGCCCACGGCCATGGAGGCGTTAAGAGATTCCATGGCCGAGTCGATCGGAATCGACACAATCTGGTCGCAGTTCTCACGGACCAGGCGGCTCAGGCCCTTGCCTTCGGAACCCACCACGATGCATACGGGTTCCGTGGCCACAGTGAGGTCCGGCAGTGAGACGTCGCCGCCGCCATCGAGGCCGAGCACAAAGATACCCATGTCCTTGAACTGCTTGAGCGCGTTGTTGAGGTTCGATGCACGGGCCACCGGGACACGGACGGCCGCACCGGCGCTGGTCTTCCAGGCCGCTGCCGTAACGCCCACTGAGCGGCGCTCGGGAACGATGACGCCATGGCCGCTGAAGGCGGAGACAGAGCGGATGATCGCACCGAGGTTGCGGGGGTCGGTGATGCCGTCGAGCGCGACGAAGAGCGGGGCGTTGCCGATGTGCCCCTTCTTCCACTTGGCTACGGTTTCCTCGGCGAGGTCGTAGGCGTCCTGGTACTCATACGGCGGGATCTGCAGGACGAGACCCTGGTGGACAGCGTCTTCGGTCATGCGGTCCAGCTCGGGCTTACCGGTTTCGAGCAGCGGGATGCCGCGCTCGGTCGCGATCTTCAGCGATTCCTTGACGCGGTCGTCCATCTCAATGCGGATGGCCACGTGCAGGGCCTTGGCGGGCACACCGGCGCGCAGCGCTTCAACAACCGAGTTGCGGCCGGTGACGAACTCTTCGGTGGCGCGGCCCTTGGGACCGGAACTGCGGCCCGCGGCGAGGCGGCCGGTACCGCGCTTGGCGGCCGAGCGCTCAGCGAGCTGCTTGTTCTTGTGGGCCTTGTGGTAGACGCGGTCCTCCGCCTTGGGCGTGGGTCCCTTGCCTTCCAGTGCCTTGCGGCCGTGGCCTCCGGTACCGACGGTGGCACCCTTCTTTTTCTTGCGGATTGCACCCGGGCGACCGTGGTTGGCCATTGTTTCCACCTTGCTTGAAGTTGATGAGTCTGCAATCCAGTCTACTGACCCCATGCAATTCGGCTGGCGGGCCGGGGATTCACGGAGGAATCAGTCGCGTTTCAGGCTCCACGTGGCGCCCTCTGCACCGTCCTCCACCACGACCCCCGCAGCCGCCAGAGTATCCCGGATGGCGTCGGATGCGGACCAGTCCTTGGCCGCCCTGGCAGCAGCGCGGGCCTCGAGCTGGGACTCCACCAGGACTTCCAGCGCGGCATGCTCGCGGCCCTGGACTGCGTCGGGCTGCCTCACGGAGTCGAGGCCGAGGACGCTGGTCATGGCGTTCACGCTGTACAACGCCTGCTTGGCTGCCTCAAGGTCGCCGGAAGCCAGTGCGGTGTTGCCCGCCCGGACCGTTTCGTGCAACACACCGAGGGCCTGGGGGACGTTGAGGTCATCATCCATGGCAGCGGCAAATGCAGCCGGCATGTTCGCCTGCGGAGCCACCGCGTATGCCGCGGGACCCCCCATATCGTGCTTCACTTTGGCCGTGGCCTTGGCGATGAAGCCATCGATGCGGGCAACGGCGGCGGCAGCCTCCTGCAGGGACGTGGGCCGGTAATCGAGCACTGAGCGGTAGTGTGCCTGGCCGAGGTAATACCGGACCACCCGCGGCGACGCCAGTTCCAGCATCTCGGCTGGGCTGACGGTGTTGCCCACGGATTTGGACATCTTTTCGCCCTCGTACGTGACCATGCCGTTGTGCATCCAGAAGTTGGCGAAGTCGTCGCCGGCTGCCTGGGACTGGGCCATCTCATTTTCGTGGTGCGGGAAGCGGAGATCCAGTCCCCCACCGTGGATGTCGAATTTTGAGCCCAGGTATTTGGTGACCATGGCGGAGCACTCCAGGTGCCATCCAGGCCTGCCGGCACCCCAGGGCGAGTCCCACTTGGCGGTTTCCGGTTCCCCGTCCTTGTAGCCCTTCCAGAGCGCGAAGTCCCGGGGATCGCGCTTCCTGCTGATGAATTGGGCTTCGACGTCCGTGGCGCCCTGCATGTCGTCAATGTTTTGGCGCGTCAGCGAGCCGTACTTGCTCCACGAGCGGACGTCGAAGTAGACATCCCCGGAACCATCGGGGGCGGGGTAGGCGTGGCCCCGGTCAATGAGTCGCTGGATCAGGCCGTGCATCTCGGGGATGTGTCCTGTGGCGCGCGGTTCGTAGGTTGGCCGCTGGACCCCAAGGGACCCGTAGGCTTTCTGGAATTCCTGCTCGTAACGGTAGGCCAAGGCCCACCACTCTTCGTCCTGCCGGGCGTTCGGCTCCGAGGCCCAGTCCGGCCCGAAGGACTGCTCCGACTTGGCCAGGATTTTGTCGTCGATATCCGTGACATTGCGGACCACCGTGACCTTCAGCCCACGGAATTCGAGCCACCGGGTGAGCTGGTCGAAAGCGATGGCGGAACGGACGTGCCCCACGTGCGGCATGCCCTGTACCGTGGCCCCGCAGTAGTACACGCTCGCTTTGCCTTGTTCGAGGGGAACGAAGTCGCGGACTTCAGCGGAGGCGGTGTCATAAAAGCGCAAGGTCACCGCTCCAGATTAGCCGATGACGCGGCATGGACTGCCTACTTGCAGTACTCCCCCACTTTGTTGAACTGCACGGTGAGTCTTTGCTGCTGGTCCTTGGTGGCCGCACCCAGGGACGACGCCGCCGCCTCGTCCATGATGGCTGCCATCTCCTTGATGGGGTCCCCGATTTCCGGGGCCAGCTTGCCGGCGATCCCGTGGTAGTGCGCCGCGAGTTGCTTGGACTGCTGCTGCTGGTTGCCGTCGGGCTTGAAGTCGTCCTGGTCCAGGAACGCGCAACTGGCCTCGACGTCCATCCTCTGCTGGCTTGAGCAACCGCCCAGCAGGAGCGCGGTGGCCACCGCTGCGGCAAGGACGACGCCGGCACCCGGCTTACGCATCCGGCGCGCCTTCACGGGCAGGAACCGGATAGACCAAAGCCGTTGCCACAGCGGAAATTCCTTCGCCACGTCCGGTGAATCCCAGTCCGTCGCTGGTGGTTGCCGTGACGCTGACCTGCGCTCCCGCGGCTTCGGACAGCACCCGCTGCGATTCCTCCCGCCGGGGTCCGAACTTGGGCCTGTTGGCCACGAACTGCACGGCAACGTTGCCGATCTCAAAACCGGCGTCACGGACGATCCTTGCCGCTGCCCGAAGAAGCGTCACACCGGAGGCGCCTGCGTACTCAGGGCGGTCCGTTCCGAAGTGCGTGCCAAGATCACCGATTCCGCACGCTGAAAAGAGGGCGTCGGCCGCGGCATGGGCCACACAGTCGCCGTCGGAGTGTCCGGAAAGCCCCTGTTCGCCTTCCCACAACAGGCCGCCCAACCACAGGGGACAAGGGTCATCCGCCGGCGCGAAAGCGTGCACATCCACCCCGATGCCGGTCCGCGGAAGAATCATTCCGGCTCCAGCCATCAGCCTTCCACCCACCTGATGCCCAGGGGACCTTCGAGCAGCCCTTCGGCAATGATCAGGTCAAGCGGCGTGGTGATCTTCAGGGACTGGCTGGCACCGCGCACAACATGGACCGGCACCCCCTGGAGTTCCACCAGCATGGCGTCGTCGGTGACCGCCGCGGACTGCTTGTCGTCGAACATGCCGGCGGCGTCATGGGCGCGGCGCAGGGTAGCCACATCAAAACCCTGTGGAGTCTGGACAGCCCGGAGCTCTTCCCTGGGCGCAGTTCCCGTGACGACTTCAGGGGCGATCCGGGTGTCGGAATCGTCGGTGGCCTTCACGGTTTTGATGGTGTCCACTACGGGCATGGCTGGAATGACGGCTTTCGCACCGGAAGCGAGGGCTTCGGAGACGCGCTGGAACACGCGCTCCGGAGTGAGCGCACGTGCAGCATCATGGACCAGCACGGCCTCCGTTCCGTCCTCCAGGGCAGCCAGTGCTGCCCGGACGGAATCCGCACGGGTGCGTCCGCCGTCGACCACCGTCACCTCAGGTCCGCCGTCCACCAACTCGACGGTGAAATCGGCTATGAGCTCGCGCAGTTCCGTATCGCCCTTAGGCACGGCGATGCAGATCTGGCGGGCGACATCCGCCGCGACCACTCCGCGCAGGGCGTGCATCAGGATGGCTTCGCCACCCAAAGGGACCAAGGCCTTGGGCTTGCCATAGCCGAGGCGTTCACCGGAACCGGCGGCGACAATGACCACAGCCGTGACGGAACGCTGCGTAGGGTTACTCATGCTGACAAGCGTACTTTGTGGCAAAAAGAAACCCGGCGGCGCTTTCGCACCGCCGGGGATCAATTCTTAGGAAGCCAAGACTTCGTCGAGAACGCTCGCTGCCTTCTCTTCATCTGTCTTTTCAGCCAGGGCAAGTTCCGAAATCAGAATCTGCCGTGCCTTGGCCAGCATGCGCTTCTCGCCTGCGGAAAGGCCGCGATCGTGATCACGGCGCCAAAGATCGCGGACGACCTCCGCCACCTTGATGACATCGCCCGAAGCAAGCTTCTCCAGGTTTGCCTTGTAACGACGTGACCAGTTGGTGGGTTCTTCAGTGAACTCAGCGCGGAGTACGTCAAATACGTGCTCCAGGCCTTCCTTGCCCACTACGTCCCTGACCCCAACAAGGTCAACGTTCTCTGCTGGAACTTCAATGGTCAGATCACCCTGAGCCACCTTGAGCTTGAGATACATCTTCTCTTCGCCCTTGATGATGCGCATCTTGATTTCCTCAATTTTTGCTGCACCGTGGTGAGGGTAAACTACTGTCTCGCCGACCTCAAAAACCATGTGGACTTTCCCCTTTCCCGCAGACTAGTCTATCACGATTAAGGCATACGACTGGCATCGAGGGGCCACTCCTGCCGCGTAAATAAAGGGAAACAGGCCTCATGGGGTCACAAACCACCCCTTGACGAAAACCCTGAAAGATGCTTGGAGCAACCACCTGACAGGCTGGTCCTCCCTCGTTGCGTCCGCCACAAAGGCTTCCCGAATCCTTGTTTCGGCCTCTTTGCCGATAGGCTATGGCTGAAAAGTTTTCCAATGACTCTTGAGGAGTAGGTGTCGTGCGCAATTCTGCGATGAACACTGTCCAGCGCGGCAAGCTGGCGATTGCGGCGGCTGCAATCGGCGTCGGCCTTCTGTCCGTTACCGGCTGTGGCTTCGTCAACGCCCAGCAGACCAACCACCAGTACTCGGCTTCGGACGGGATCAAGGCAGATCTCGGCCAGCTGCAGCTGCGCAACATCCTGATCGTCGCTTCGGGAGAGAACGAGCCCGGCCGTGTCATCGGCGCCGTGTTCAACAACGGCAGCTCCGACGCCACGCTGACCATCAACGGCGCGAACGGCGCACAGACCGAGATCCCGGTCAAGGCCAACTCCGAGACCTACCTGAACACCGGCGCCGACGCCGCGATCCTCAGCACGGCAGGCACCATCCCCGGCGGTCTCACCCCAGTGACTATCCGCAGCGGATCGGATTCCGCCACGGTCAACGTCCCCGTTGTTGACGGCACGCTTCCCGAATACCAGGAATACCTGCCTACCACCCCGAGCCCGACGGCCACGCCGTCCTCCACCGCAACCTCCACGGAGTCCGCGGCAGCCGGCCACTAAGGACCGGCCCCACCAGGCACACCAACAAAAGGAAGGGTTCCGCCGCGGCGGAACCCTTCCTTTTGTTGTAGCTTGGGACGCCTACGGCTCGAACTTGTAGCCCAGGCCGCGCACGGTTACCAGGTAACGGGGGGCCGAGGGATCGGGCT
The DNA here is from genome assembly GCF_052156435.1 of Paenarthrobacter sp. NCHU4564. NCBI lineage: Bacteria > Bacillati > Actinomycetota > Actinomycetes > Micrococcales > Micrococcaceae > Paenarthrobacter > Paenarthrobacter sp. NCHU4564. Next base: position 55,242 of record NZ_JBQLIS010000025.1, on the reverse strand, counting down.
CCACCTTGCTGCGCAGCCGCTTGACATGAACGTCCAAAGTCTTGGTGTCGCCCACGTAATCGGAGCCCCAAACCCGGTCGATCAGCTGGCCCCTGGTCAGGACCCGGCCAGAGTTGCGCAGCAGCATTTCCAGCAGCTCGAACTCCTTCAGGGGCAGGGACACCTGTTCACCGTTAACGCTGACCACATGGCGCTCGATGTCCATCCGCACGGGACCGGCCTGCACGGTCGAGGTGATCAGTTCCTCCGGCTCACCCTGCCGGCGCAGGACTGCCCGCACCCGGGCAACCAGTTCGCGGGACGAGTACGGCTTGGTGACGTAGTCGTCGGCGCCGAGCTCCAGGCCTACCACCTTGTCGATTTCGGAATCCTTGGCCGTCAGCATGATCACCGGCACACTGGAACGCTGGCGCAACTGGCGGCACACCTCGGTGCCCGGGGTTCCCGGCAACTGGAGGTCCAGCAGCACGAGGTCGGCTCCATTGCGGTCAAACTCCACCAGTGCGTCGCTGCCGTTGTCCACTACCTCGACGTCAAAACCCTCTTTGCCCAGGAGGTAGGACAGGGGGTCGCTGAAGGACTCTTCGTCCTCCACTATCAAAATCCGGCTCAAGCGCTGGCTCCTTGTTCTTGGGCGCCCGGTGCGCCCTTGGTGTGAATCGCCCGGGGTTCATTGGCGGCCGGGGCCGCCGAGAGTTCTGAGGCGGCCGGTGCGGTGTGGGCCGAAGCCGGCGTCCCGCCGTCGTCATCCTGCCCTTCCATCTCCGGCAAGCGGATGGTGAACGTCGATCCCTGGCCCGGCTGCGACCAGACGGTCACCTCGCCGCCATGGTTGGAGACCACGTGCTTGACGATGCTCAGGCCCAGCCCGGTTCCGCCGGTGTGCCTGGACCGGGCAGCATCCACCCTGTAGAAGCGCTCAAAGACGCGTTCCTGGTCTTCGGGAGTGAGGCCCTCGCCCTGGTCGGTGACCGAGATAGCCACCACGCCCTCTTTGCTGCGGACCCCCACCCCTACGCGGGTATTGTCCGGCGAGTACCGGATGGCGTTGTCGATCAGGTTGCGCAAGGCGGTGACCAGGAGATCCCGGTCCCCGAACACCATGGCCTCCGAGTGTCCGCCCACCACGATCTGGATGTTCTTGCTTTCGGCCGGAAGCTGGGAGCGGTCCACGGCCTCCGTGATGACTCCGTTGATGTCCACGGGCAGGCCCTGCTGTGCCACGTTGGCGCCCTGCAACCGGGAAAGTTCGATGATGTCCTGCACCAGCGCAGCCAGGCGGCCGGACTCCTTGTGCATGCGCTTGGCGAATCTCCGGACGGCATCCTCGTCGTCGGGAGATGCCTCCAGCGCCTCGGCCAGCAGGGAAATCGCCCCCACAGGCGTCTTGAGTTCATGGGAGACGTTGGCCACGAAGTCGTTACGGATTTCCTCGGTACGGGTAATTTCCGTGCGGTCGTCTGCCAGCAGCACGATGTATTCCTGGCCGAGCATCGCTGCCCTGACCTGGACCACAATGGCGCCCTTGCCCAAGGGTCCGCGGGGCAGCTCGTACTGTTCTTCCAGGATCACGCCATCGCGGCGGACCTTCGCTGTCATGTCCAGAAGCTGTTTGTGGACAACGGTGTGGCCACGCACCAGGCCATACGCATAGGCGGCAGGGCTGGCCCGCACGACGCCGTCAATGGCATCCACCACCACGAACGCCCTGCCTACCACGGACAGGACTTCGGCCGCGCCCTCGGGAAGCAGCGGTTCGGTGACATCCAGGTCAACGATCCGGCGCTGCCGTTCACTGATGCGGAACGCGAGCATGCCAAAGACGCCAAGGGACAGGCCAACCAGGCCTGCCACGACACCTATGAGCAACGGATCCACCTGTCCAGCTTATGCTCTGGAAACAGGACAAAGCATGGATTCCATGCCAAACGCGGGCGGTTCAACTAACGTTCATCTAAAGATGCGCAACCGTTCACGGTTGGCTGTCAAAGTTACTGGTTGGATTGCCAATGGTCTGAAATCCACCGCCCGCCGCGGGAACCGGATTTCCAAAGAAAGGACGCCTTAGTGCGCAAGGTTTTTCAAGAGGAGCTCACCCAGGTAGGTGACGACCTCATCGAGATCTCCAAGCTCGTCCACGAAGCCATCACGAAGGCCACCACTGCCTTCGAGGGCGCCGATGTCGATCTGGCCCAGGACGTCATCGCTGCCGACGCCCGCATCGATTTCCTCCAGAACAGCCTGGACGAGCGCGCCATCGATATCCTGGCGCTCCAGGGTCCGGTAGCCAGCGACCTCCGCATGATCGTCGGTTCGCTCCGGATGAGCGCTTCGCTGGAGCGCATGGGTGACCTGGCCCGCCACGTGGCGCAGCTGGCCCGCCTCCGCTACCCCGCCACCGTCATTCCCGCGTCGCTGACCCAGACCTTCAAGGCCATGGCCCAGCACGACATCGACATCACCGCCAAGGTGATCGAGCTCCTGGAGACCCGCAACCTTGAGGTTGCGCGGGACATCCTGAAGATCAACATCGCCGTGGACGACCTCCACCTCAGCGTCTTCAAGGCCATTGCCGCCCCGGAGTGGAACGAATCCGCCTCCACAACCGTGGACGTAGCCCTTGCCAGCCGTTACTTCGAGCGTTTCGCCGATCACGGCGTCTCCGTAGCGCGCAAGGTCACCTACCTGGTGACCGGCGAATGGCAGCCCGAGGGCTTCTAACCCAAGCAAGTTAAATACGACGGCGGCCGGGTCACGCAAGGTGACCCGGCCGCCGTCATTGGTACTACTTTTTGCCCTGGTTGGCGACGGCGAGGATGGCTTCGGCCGCGGCGTCGGGGTCCAGGTAGGTTCCACCGGCGGTGACGGGCTTGAAGTCCTCGTCCAGTTCATAAACCAGCGGGATGCCCGTAGGAATGTTCAGCGAAGCGATGGCGTCGTCGCTGATGCCGTCCAGATGCTTCACCAGTGCCCGCAGCGAGTTGCCGTGGGCGGTAACCAGGACGGTCTTGCCGGCCTTGAGGTCTTCCTTGATGTCCGATTCCCAGTACGGGAGCAAGCGGACCAGGACGTCCTTGAGGCATTCGGTGCGCGGCAGGGCGTCGCCGAGGTCCTTGTAGCGGACGTCGTTGGCCTGGGAGAACTCGCTGTCGTCGGACAGGGGCGGCGGCGGGGTGTCGTAGCTGCGGCGCCATTCCATGAACTGCTCTTCGCCGAATTCGGCGAGCGTCTGGGCCTTGTCCTTGCCCTGGAGCGCCCCGTAGTGGCGTTCGTTGAGGCGCCAGTCGCGCTTGACCGGGATCCAGCCGCGGTCGGCCTTGTCCAAGGCGATGTTGGCCGTGTTGATGGCCCGCTTGAGGAGCGAGGTGTAGAGGACATCCGGGAGGATGTTGTTCTCCACCAGGAGCTCACCGCCGCGTACTGCTTCCTTGCGGCCTTGGTCGTTCAGGTCAACGTCCACCCAGCCGGTGAACAGGTTCTTTGCGTTCCATTCGCTGTGGCCGTGGCGCAGCAGAATCAGCTTGTAAGTCATGGTTTTCATCCTAGCCGAGGGGTCCGATTCCCTGCCGGGCGTTACGTTTGCCGACGTACTCGGCCGGGGCGGTACGCGGGCCGCGCCCGTTCCCGCTGAGCGCACCCCGTGTGCACACACACCGCACCCGTTCCCGCTAAGCGCACCCGTAACCGCGGGGGCGGAAGGCGGCAAAGGGTGCGCCGGCCACGCTGAACGTACACACGCCGCACCCGTAACCACTGCAGGATAAGGTTGGGGCCGTGGTACAGAAAGCTGAACGGGTAAGCCCGGCCCGCAGTCGAAGCGGCAAACCGGTCGGCAACATCACCCGCGGCACCACGAATCCCAACCGCATGCGACGTCTGGACAGGTGGCTTGCAGGTCCGCAGGCGTGGCGGCTCCGCACCGCCGTCGAGCCCTTGGTAGTGGACCTTGGCTACGGCGCGTCGCCGGCCACCGCGGTCGAACTCTTTGAGCGTCTGCAGGCGGTGCGCCCCGACGTGCGCGTGTGCGGCATCGAGATCGAGCCGGAACGGGTCCGCAATGCCAAAGCCCTGGAGCGTCCTGGCTTGAGCTTCCACGTGGGCGGATTCGAGATTCCGATTGCCGGGCAACCCGTCCTGGTCAGGGCTTTCAACGTGCTGCGCCAGTATGAGGAGACGGACGTCGCCGCCATCTGGCAACTGGTCCAGTCCCGGTTGGCACCGGGCGGGCTGTTCATCGACGGCACCTGCGACGAGATCGGACGCCGGGTCACCTGGGTAGCTTTGGACCACGAACGGCCGCTGAGCCTCAGCTTGTCCGTCCGCTTCGGAAGTTTCGATGTTCCCTCCGATGTAGCGGAGCGGCTTCCCAAGGCGTTGATCCATCGCAACGTTCCCGGTGAGCCCATCCACACTTTCCTGCAGGCCATGGACAAGGCCTGGCTGGAGGCGGCGCCACTGGCGTCTTTCGGGAACCGGCAGCGGTGGACGGCCATGTGCCGTTCACTGCGCGACGCCGGATGGCCGCTTCAGGACGGGCCGTCGCGGTGGCGTTTGGGTGAAGTGACAGTGGCCTGGGACGCGGTGGCACCGGGCCAGGCCGCGGGTTGACGGTCCAGCGGCCGGAAACGCGGTTTACCAGGGCCACCGGCCCGAAACGCGGTTTACCAGGGGCCGTAGGGACCCACGTTGCGGTTGCCGCCACTGCCGGCCTCCCGGAGTGCGGGGCGGACGTCAGCCAAGTAGACACATGCTGCCGTGACTGCGGCGATGCCGAACAACCCAAGGCCGCTGCCGCCGGTCAGGACCGTCAAGGCACCGATCGCGAAAGCGATGCCGGTGAGGGCTAGCCAGAACGTCTTGGTGCGCTTGGATGCGGCGACGAAGAGCGAAGGCCTGTGCCGCAGGCAGTCAGCGAAGGCCCAGATCTCCAGTGCGAGGGCCACCAAGCCAAGGATGAAGTAGACCGCGTTGGTGACAATCGCGATCAAGAATTTTCCGTCCACGCCCTTTAGCCTAACCGTCCAACTGCTTGAGCGCTTGCTCCAGGTCCGACCAAAGGTCCTCGACGTTCTCGATGCCCACGCTCAGGCGGACCAGATTCTCCGGAACGCTGAGCGGCTCGGCCGTGTGCCGCCGTCGGCGTTCAATCAGGGACTCCACGCCACCCAGGGACGTTGCGGGCAGCCACAGCCGCAACGCGGCCACCAGTTGATCGGCCGCTTCGGCGCCAGTACGGGCGTCGTCCCCGGCAATCTGGATGCAGAGGATGGAGCCGAAGCCCTTCATCTGGACCTTCGCCCGCTCGTGGCCGGGGTCCGATGCCAGGCCCGGGTAACGGATGACTTCCACGCGCGGATGGGTGCCCAGTCGCTCGGCAAGGACAGCGGCAGAAGCCTGCGACCGCTCAATCCTCAGCGCCAAGGTCCGCAGCCCACGCAGCGCCAGCCATGATTCGAACGGTCCCGCAATGCCGCCGTGGATGATCCGGTGATGAAGCAGGCTGGCCCGCAGGTCAGGATTGGAGGTGACCAGGGCGCCGAGGACGACGTCTGAATGTCCGGCCAGGTACTTGGTCACCGAGTGAAGAACGACGTCGGAACCCAGGTTCAGGGGCTGCTGCACCAACGGCGTGGAGAACGTATTGTCCGTCACCACCACTGCGCCCACGGCGTGTGCGGCGTCGGTGAGTGCGCGGACGTCGGCGATCCCGAGCATGGGGTTCGTGGGGCTCTCCAGCCACAGCATGTCCGCGGGCTTGCCGCTTTCCGGGGAAATGAGCGCCTTCACCGCTTCCGTGTCCGTGATGTCCACAGTGCGGAGCTCCAGGAAGCCCTTCTCCGCCAGCTCGGTGGCCATCACCAGCGAACCCGCGTAACTGTGCGACGGCATGACCACGACACCACCGGCAGGCACCAGGGACAGGGCCGAACTGACCGCGGCCAGGCCCGAGGCATAGAGCAACCCAGGGAGCGTGGCGCCTTCGAGCTTGGCCAGGGCGTCCTCGAACGGATCCCACGTGGGGTTCGCGTATCGTCCGTAGCCGCGGTCCCCGTCGCCGAGGGGTCCCGTTCCGAAGTATGTGGAGGACAGGACGATCGGCGGATTGACCGGTTCATCATGTGCGCGCTCGGGGCGGCCTGCGGCCACCACAACGGTTTCAGGGGACAGATCCGCAGCATGCTGGTCCGGGAGGCTCATGGTTTCAGCGTAGCCGCGCTGCGGGTTGTGGATGAAAGAGATGACGTGGGCACGTGATCGGTAGGCTAGTCAGGTGAGTATTCAGAGCCCAGGTCTTTTCATCGCTTTTGAAGGCGGGGACGGAGCAGGCAAGTCCACCCAGGCCGCCCGGCTCTTCGACGCCCTGGAGGCACGCGGGCTTTCCGTGCTGCGGACCCGGGAACCCGGCGGCACGCCTATCGGCGAAAAGCTGCGATCCCTTGTCCTGGACCATGGCCACGGAACCATCGACGCACGCACCGAAGCCCTCATGTTCGCAGCTGCCCGTGCAGCCCACGCCAGCCAGGTCATCCGGCCCTCGCTGGCTGCCGGAACGATTGTCATCACCGACCGTTACATCGACTCGTCCGTGGCGTACCAGGGCGCGGGACGGGGCCTGGGGGCCGCTGAAGTTCTTTCCCTTAACCAGTGGGCCACGGAAGGCCTGCGTCCTGACCTCACGGTGCTGCTCGACGTCGAACCTTCACACGGCCGCCAGCGCCGCACGGCGGGCGACGCCACCGAAGACCGGTTGGAATCGGAGCCTGACGATTTCCACCTTGCCATCCGCAAAGCGTTCCTCGACCTCGCAGACCAGGAACCGGCACGCTACCTGGTGCTGCCGGCCAACCAAGGGATCGACGCCCTGGCCACCCGGATCCTGGAGCGGGTGGAGTCGCTGCTGAACCAACCCGTGGGCGATCGCCGGTGACTGTTTGGGACGACCTCCAGGGCCAGGCTCCCGTGGTGGCGCAGCTCCAGCAGGCGGCGCAAGGGGAAACCGGGCTGACGCATGCGTGGCTGTTCACGGGTCCGCCCGGGTCCGGCCGCTCCAACGCTGCCAAAGCATTCGCGGCTGCGTTGAACTGCGAACAGGACGACGTCACCCTGCGCGGCTGCGGTGAGTGCGCAGCCTGCCACACCATCCTTGGTGAAACCCACTCCGACGTGACCTTCGTGCGGACGGAAAAGGTCACCATCACCATCGACGAAGCCCGCGAACTCGTGTCCAAAGCCGGTGACCGGCCCTCCACGGGCCGTTGGAGGATCATCGTCGTCGAAGATGCGGACCGTATGGCCGAGCGCACCACCAACGTGCTGCTCAAAGCCATCGAAGAACCCACGCCCCGGACCATCTGGATGCTGTGCGCCCCCTCCCCCGCGGATGTGCTGGTCACCATCCGGTCCCGGTGCCGGCCCGTCAGTTTGCGCCTTCCGCCGGCCTCTGACGTCGCAGCCCTGCTGGTGCGGCGCGACGGCGTGGACCCCCAACTGGCCGACCGGGCAGCGCGGGCAGCCCAAAGCCACATCGGGATCGCCCGCCGGCTTGCCCGGGACGCCGATGCCAGGGAGCGACGCCTGGAGACTGTGCGCATCCCGTTGGGACTCCGGGGTGTCACCGCTGCCGTCATGATGGCGGAGAAACTGGTGAAAATCGCCACCGATGAGGCCAACAGCTCCAACGAGGAACGCGACGCCGCAGAGAAAGCAGCCCTGCTGGCCAGTTTGGGGGCTCCCGATTCCGGGACGCTTCCCCCGTCAATGCGCAGCCAGGTCAAACAGCTTGAGGACGACCAAAAGCGCCGCGCCAAGCGTTCCATCACGGACTCGCTGGACAGGACGCTGACCGATCTGTTGTCGTTCTACAGGGACGTGCTGATCATCCAGCTGGGGAACGCCGTGGAACTGGTCAACGTTGAGCTCAAGAGTGAGCTCGAAGAGTTCGCCGGTCGTTCCACGCCGGAAACCACCCTGGCGCGGATGGATGCCATCAACACAGCCCGTGTCCGAATCACTACCAGCAACGTGGCGCCGCTCCTGGCGGTCGAGTCCATGGCAACCAGCCTGATCCAGCAATAGGAGAACGCATGATGTCCGCACCCCGCCGGCCTGCCGGTGCCCCGTCAAGGGACCGGTCCGACCAGCAGCTCGCGGGCTCCGACGCCGCCGTCAGAAGGGGCACACGGCGGGGGTTCGCGGCGCTGTGCCTTGCCATCGCTTCCATGCTGGTCCTGAGTGCCTGCTCGTTGCCGTTCCTTCCGCAGCCCACAGCCAAACCCACCACCAGCACGGTGGACCCGTCCATCGCGGCATCGGCGCCTGAAGGCCTGGAGAAGTACTACTCCCAGACCGTGGAATGGAGCTCCTGCGAAGGCGGCATGCAATGCGCCACCATCCAGATACCCATGGACTACGACGACCCCGACTCCGCGGACATCGAGCTCGCCGCCATCAAGATGACCAGCACAGGGACCAAAAAGGGGTCCGTGCTGGTCAATCCCGGCGGACCTGGCGGGTCCGGCGTCGATTTCGTCAAGGACGCCGGCAACACCCACTTCACGCAGAAACTGCGCACCAACTTCGACGTGGTGGGCTTCGACCCGCGGGGCGTCAAGCGCTCGTCCCCCGTCACGTGCCTGACCGATTCGGAAAGGGACGCCGCCCGCGAGATGGTTTTCCGCAAGGAAACCGACGCCGGCTTGGCCGATGCCCTGGCCTTCAACAAGTCCGTGGCGGATAAATGTGCGGAAAAGACCGGCCCGGTGCTGGGCGAAATCGACACCGTGAGCGCAGCCAAGGACCTGGACATTCTGCGGGCCGTGGTCAACGACGCCAAACTCAATTACCTGGGCTACTCCTACGGCACGTTCCTGGGATCGACCTACGCGACCCTCTTCCCGGACAACGTAGGCCGGCTGGTGCTGGACGGTGCCGTGGATCCCTCCATCAGCAACGAGGAACTCACCGCCGGGCAGGCACGGGCCTTCGAGAAGGCACTGCGCGCCTACGTCGCCAGCTGCCAAAGCCAGAACCAGTGCCCGCTCAGCGGTTCCGTGGACAACGGCATCCAGGAAATCCGGGAACTGATCAACGCCGTGGAGCAGAATCCTCAAACGGCCAAGGACGGCCGCCTGGTCACAGGGTCGGAGTTCGTCAACGGCATGTACTTGCCGCTCTACGACGACCAGAGCTGGCCTGCCCTCACCCAGGCGCTGGAGAGTGCCTTCTCCGGTGACGTCTCCCAGATGCTGCGCATCGCCGACCTCGGAGCCGACCGCGACCAGTCCGGCAAGTACACCTCCAACTCGGCCTTCGCATTCAACGCCATCAACTGCCTGGACTACCCGATGGTGTCGGACACAGCAGCGATGCGGGCCGAAGAAGCACGGCTGAAGCAGGAGTCCCCCACGTTTGGCTCCTACTTCGCCTACGGCGGCATCAATTGCCAGGATTGGCCTTACCAGCCCAAGCGGACGCCCGCACCCGTGGAGTACACGGGTTCGGAACCGATCGTGGTCATCGGCACCACGGGCGACCCAGCGACCCCCCTCGAATGGTCGCAGTCGCTCCGGAAGCAGCTGGACAACGCTGCCTTGGTCACCTGGGAGGGTGAGGGGCACACAGCCTACGGGCGCTCCAACACCTGCGTCAGCACCGCCGTCGACGATTACTTTGTTGACGGCAAGCTGCCGCAGGACGGGCTGCAGTGCTAGCCGCTTAGCGGCAACTCAGAAGTGCCGGGCCTCGTGCTTCTCCAGCAGGAGCGGGAGCTGCTTGATGGAATCCACGACGGCGGTGGCGCCTGCAGCGCGGAGCGTCGCCTCCGAGTGGGAACCAGTGAGGACACCGGCCATCAGTGAGGCCCCGGAACGGACGCCGGACAGCATGTCCGAACTCGTGTCGCCCACCACTGCAACTTCGCGGACATCGTCCAGGTCCAGGGCCAGGACAGCGGTAAGGATCATGTCCGGGTACGGCCTCCCCCGGCCGGCGTCTGCAGGGCAAAGGCTAAGGTCGGCCAGGCCCATCCACCCCAGGGACTCAAGCACCATGTTTTGCGTGTGGCGGCCAAAACCAGTGGCAAGGCAGACCTGCATCCCGGATTCACGCATCCACACGATCGCTTCTTCGGCGCCTGGAATGGGCCGGACGCCACCATCATCGATCATCTCGTCGTAGGCGCCCTCGAAGACCTTGTTGGCGCTGGCAGCTGTCGCTGGGTCCTCAAAAAGATGGCCGAATACCGTCAGCTTGGAGAACCCCATGGTGTCCCGGGCATAGCCGAGCATGCTTTCAAAACGGGCGCTTCCGGGCTCGATGCCATGTTCCACGAGCGCGCGTGACATGGCCCGTTCTGTTCGGCCGTCGTCGGTGATGGTGGTGCCCACCATGTCCACGACTGCCAGCCTCAACCGGTTCGGCCCTGTAATGGTGTCCCTGATCGATGCTTCCCCGGTCATTGCGCGGCCCCTTTGAGTGTGTGCCGGCTACCCGGCGACGGTTTGATTCCCCACAGCTTGCGGCGGCAGGGAGAAGCCGGCCTGAACCCGGCCCGACAACCGGGTGAACATCCCCGCAACGGCCGCCTTCGCCGTCGTTTTGACCGCGGCGCAGTGCCTCCATTACAGTTATGTCTTGCGTGATCGCCCGGGAAACCGGTAGATGGACGCGGTGCTTCCTTAGCTCAGTCGGTAGAGCGTTTCACTCGTAATGAAAAGGTCATCAGTTCGATTCTGATAGGAAGCTCGGTTGAACCCCCGGAAATCTGCGGATTTCCGGGGGTTCTGCTTTTCCTGCCGTCGCGCTTCAACGCCGCAGTCCGGCGCACAACGTTCAGCCTTGCCGGCAGGTTCCGGTTTCAGCCTCCGGCGCACAAGCGTCCGACGGCGGACGGTCACCCGGTAGACTGGGCCACACTATGGATGACCCTCCTTCACATATGCCCAGGCCCCTCTGCTCATTGACCGGACTGCCGGTTTCCACGGGAGAGGGGCGCCCGAATGTATGAGTGGATCATGCTCGGCATAGGCCTTGTCCTCACTGTCGGCACCGGATTCTTTGTTGCTTCCGAGTTCGCGCTGGTCAATCTTGACCGCGCTGAATTGGAGGCACGCCAAGCCCGCGGCGAAAAGCGGCTGGGGCCAACCATCAAGGCCCTGAAAATCACCTCCACGCACCTCTCCGGCGCGCAGCTCGGTATCACTTTGACCACGCTGCTCACCGGATACACCTTCGAGCCAGCCATCAGCAGCATGCTCAGCGGACCCTTGCAATCGCTGGGCCTGCCCGCAGCCTTGGTTCCCGGGGTCGGTGCCGTGGTGGGCATCTTCGTCGCAACCGTGTTCTCCATGGTGATCGGCGAGCTGGTTCCCAAGAACTTTGCGCTGGCACTGCCTTTGGCAACTGCCAAGGTTGTAGTTCCCTTCCAGGCCCTGTTCACCGCGGTGTTCAAGCCGGCGATCCTGCTGTTCAACAACACTGCCAACAAGATCATCCGTTCCTTCGGCATTGAGCCGAAGGAAGAGCTTTCCGGCGCCCGCTCGGCAGAAGAACTTTCATCGCTGGTACGCCGTTCTGCGACTGAAGGCCTGCTGGACCAGGACCACGCCGAACTGCTGAACAGGACCCTCCGTTTCTCTGAGCACACTGCCGGTGACGTCATGACACCGCGTATTCGGATGGTTGCCGTGGACGCTGATGACACGGCGGCGGAGATCGTAGCCCTCGCATCAGCCACTGGGTTCTCGAGGTTCCCGGTGATTGGCAGGGACCGGGACGAGGTTCTGGGTGTCCTGCACGTGAAGCAGGCCTTCGCCGTTCCGTTGGACCGGCGTGAAGCAGTGACCGCCACGGACCTGATGACCGAACCGCTGTATGTACCTGAGTCAAAGGACGTGGACGCTTTGCTGGTTCTGCTGCGCAAGCAGGGCCTGCAGGTGGCCATCGTCTCGGACGAGCACGGCGGAACCGCGGGAATCGTCACCCTCGAAGACCTGGTGGAAGAAATCGTGGGCGAACTCGAAGACGAACACGACCGTGCCCGCGCCGGTGTGGTCCGTGTTGGCCGATCCATTACCTTTGATGCCTCGTTGAGGCCCGATGAACTGCTCGACCGGACGGGCATTGTGGTTCCGGAAGGCGATGAGTACGACACCGTCGCCGGTTTCATGTCCGACCAGTTGGACCGCGTGCCGGAGCTCGGCGACGAAGTTGCCGTCTCCGGAGGCGTCCTTCGTGTGGAACGCGTAGCGGGCGCCCAGTTGGGACGGATCCGTTTCACGCCGGATCCCGACGCGGTAGAAACCAGCAGACACGACCAGATCGTTGACAAGATCTCCGAGGAGCTCGGCCATGAGTGAGTACCTTCCCGGCATCATCTGGCTGGTGATCCTGCTGGTGGTCAACGGCTTCTTTGTTGGCGCCGAGTTCGCTGTGATCTCGGCCCGTCGTTCACAGATCGAGCCCAAGGCCGAGGCCGGCAGCAAGGCCGCAAAGACGACCCTGTGGGCCATGGAACACGCCACCCTCATGCTGGCAACCAGCCAGCTGGGCATCACCGTGTGTTCCCTGGTGATCCTTAACGTCTCCGAACCTGCCATCCATCACCTGTTGGAGATCCCGCTTGGGCTGACGTCACTTCCGGCGGAGGCCATTGGCATCATCGCATTCGTGGTGGCCTTGCTGCTGGTGACGTTCCTGCACGTGGTCGTCGGAGAGATGGTCCCGAAGAACATTTCCTTCTCCGTGCCGACCCGGGCAGCCCTGATACTCGCTCCCCCGCTGGTCCTCGTGGCCAGGATCTTCAAGCCCGTGATCTGGACCCTGAACGGGATCGCCAACTCGGTGCTCCGCCTCTTACGGGTGGAGCCGAAGGACGAGGCCACCAGCGCCTACACGCTGGACGAAGTGGCCAACATCGTTGAGCAGTCCACGCGTGTAGGTACGTTGAATGACACCAGTGGAACGTTGACTGCGGCCTTCGAGTTCACGGCCAAGACCGTGGGTGACGTTGAAGTGCCGATCGCCAACATGGTGCTCCTGCCCGCTACGGCTTCGCCGGCGGACATCCGAAGGACGGTCGCGGAACACGGCTACTCCCGGTACATCCTGACCGACGCGAACGGAGAGCCGTCCGGGTATCTCCATTTGAAGGACGTCATGGACCTGACGACACCGGAGAAGTTCAACCGACCGGTACCCGAGAAACGGATCCGTCGCCTCGCCTCGGTGTACGTGGGAAGCGAACTTGAGGATGCTTTGGCTTCCATGCGCCGCAGCGGTTCGCACGTGGCCCGCGTTTTCAACTCCGAAGGTGCCACCACCGGCATGCTGTTCCTTGAGGACATCATCGAAGAGCTGGTCGGTGAAGTCCAGGACGTGACGAGCGCCTGATAACGCATTACAGCCCCGGAAGACGTCAGCAGACCAGGGCGCGGTACTTTGCCCGGCGGGCCTGCAGTCCGGGCGTCCCGGCACGGAGCCCGTGAAGTTCGACGGCGATCGCCTCACCCACGCGGCGGCAGAAGGAAACGGGTTCCTGCGCGGCATCCGGCACTTCGGAAACCACCACATCCACCACGCCCGCGGCGGCCAGCGCACCAGACGTGATGCCCTGGCTTTCGGCGAGCGCCGGGGCGTGGGATGTGGTCCGGTGAACGATGGCGGACGCCCCTTCGGGAGGCAGCGGAGCCAGCCAGGCATTCCGGGCCGCAATGGTCCGGTCTGCAGGCAGGAGCGCGAGGGCCCCTCCTCCTGTTCCCTGCCCAAGGAGGACGGACAGGGTGGGTGTTGCGAGGCTGATCAGGTCGTGGAGGGACCGGGCGATTTCTGCGGCGAGCCCGCCCTCCTCGGCTTCCTTGGACAGCGTGGCGCCTGGAGTGTCGATGACGGTGACCAGCGGAAGCCCGAGTTCCCGGGCCAGCCGCATGCCCCGCCGGGCGTCACGGAGGGAGGCAGGGCCCATGGCCTTCCCGGACACCCCGTGGCGTCCATGCCCGACCACCACGCAGGAGCTGCCGCCGAACCGGGCCAGGGCAATCTCCACGCCGTTCTCCTTGGCCCCATCCCCGGCGCCCCGCAACAGCACCACACCGTGGGCCGCTTCGCGCAGCAACTCGGCGGTGGACGGCCGGAGCGGATCCCGTGAGGCCACAACGGAATCCCAGGCTGGGCGGTCCTCAACGCACAGGGGTGTGGCAGTGGCTTCCAAACCCGCGGTCGTATCCGCTCCGGAGGCAGGAGTGCACAGCACCTCCAGCACCCGGCCAAAGTAGCTCCCAAGTTCCTCCGGGGGAACCACGGCATCCACCAGCCCATGATCGAACAGATTTTCCGCGGTCTGAACGCCTGCGGGGAACACCTCACCGTGCAGCGCCTCATAGACCCGGGGACCGAGGAAGCCCAGCAGGGCACCTGGTTCGGCTGCGGTCACGTGGCCCAGGGACCCCCAGGAGGCCATGACCCCGCCAGTGGTTGGGTGCCGCAGGTACACCAGATACGGCAGGCCCGCTGACCGGTGGGCCTGGACCGCCGCGACAATCTCCACCATCGCAAGGAAGGCGGTGGTTCCCTCCTGCATGCGGGTACCGCCGGACGCCGGCATGGCCACCAGCGGCAGGCCACGTTCCGTTGCGCGTTCGACGGCGGCCACCAGCCTTTGTGCCGCATCGCGCCCGATGGAGCCGGCCAGGAAAGCGAAATCGGAAACCACCACGGCAACGCGATGGTTCCGGATGAGGCCTTCGCCGGTGAGGACCGATTCGTCGCTGCCGGACTTCTGCGCAGCGGCTGCAAGGTCGGCAGCGTACCCCGCCGCGGAGTCAAAGCCGGCCGCCCCCCGAACGGGACGGTCCCACGACACGTAGGTCCCGGCGTCGAGCATGACATCAAGCAGTTCCCGGGCGCCGAGGCGGCGGGCGGTAGCGGTGGCGGTCATTCAGTGCTCCTCCCCCGCAGCGAGCCATGCCCGAATGCCGTCATTGTGCTGGTTGAGCAGCGGCGGCGCGGTATGGGTGCGGCGGGTGGACTCGGCCCCAACCACGTTGTCGAAGAAGCGCAACGGCGATCCGGGCAGGGTGACGGGGCCCAGCACCGGATGGTCAACCTCCGCCAGCAGGCCCTGGGATGCTACCTGCGGCCATTCGTAGACTTCCTTCAGGGAGCGGACCTTCCCCGCCGGAATCCCGGCAGAAGCGAGTTTGGCGAGGAGCGGTTCGGCCTCGTGTCCAGCGAAAGCCGATTCCACGAGCTCAATGACCTGCGTACGGTTCCGCACCCGGTCGGCGTTGGTGGCCAGGCCGTCGGCGGCCGGATCCAGCCCGAAGGCCTGGGCGAAGGCGCTCCACAGCTTCTCGCTGCCCACGCTGATCTGGACACTCCCGTTCCGGCAACGGAAGAGCCCGTAGGGGGCGATGGACGGGTGGTGGTTGCCCTGGGCTTCCGGCGCTTCTCCAGCGACGGTGACCTTGGTTCCCTGAAACGCGTGCACCCCCACGAGCGATGCCAGCAGCGATGTCCGCACCACTTGTCCCTGGCCCGTCCGTTCTCTTTCCAGCAGGGCGGCGACCACCCCGTAGGCTCCGTACATTCCGGACAGGAGGTCGGCTATCGGCACGCCAACGCGTTGCGGATCGTCGGGACCGGAACCCGTGAGCGACATGAGCCCGACTTCGCCCTGGAGGATTTGGTCGTAACCGCTGCGATGGGATTCAGGGCCGTCATGGCCGAACCCTGTGATGGACAGGATCACCAGTCCCGGATTGATGGCGTGCATGGCTTCCGTGCCGAATCCGAGCCGGTCAAGGACGCCTGGCCGGAAGTTTTCCACCACCACGTCGGCGCGCTCCAGGAGCTGCCGCAGGATGGTCCGTCCGTCATCGCTCTTGAGGTCAAGGGCAAGGGACTCCTTGTTGCGGTTGCAGGACAGGAAGTAAGTTGCCTGCGGGTCGTCCCCGGGGCCTACAAAGGGTGGCCCCCAGCCCCGGGTGTCGTCACCTGTGCCGGGATTTTCGATCTTGATGACCCGGGCGCCGAGGTCGCCCATCATCATGGCCGCGTGGGGTCCTGCGAGCGCACGGCTCAGGTCCACGACGAGCCGGCCGGCAAGCGGGCCGCCCGTCGCCTGCCGGACGGGTGCAGTTTCCAGGGTTTCGGTTGGTGCAGTCATGGGAATCCTTGATGTTCAGTTGCCCAGGCGGGACAGGAGGACAGCGACGGCGGCAGAGACTCCGCCGGCCAGGGAGCCTTCCAGCTCCGGGGCGAAGAACGGCGAATGGTTGATGGGGACCGGTCCCGGGCCATCGAAGGCCGAGGCGGGTGTGCCGCCGAACATCCAGAACACGGACGGCACGCCGATGGCTGTCCCCAGGTGCCCGAAGTCCTCGCTGCCCATCATGGGCGGCGTCACCTCGACCGAGCCGTCCCCGAGCTCGAGGCGCAGTGCGTCGAGAACCGCAGGGACGGCGTCGGGATCGTTGTAGCACTGAGGGAAGCGGTACAGCTCCTCGATGTCCGGCGAGGGCGCGCCCGAGGCGGTTGCCTCTGCCTCGATGATCCGGCGGACTGCGGACAGGACCTGCCCGCGCACGTCTTGGTCGAAGGTGCGGATGTTGAGCGTGAACTCGGCTGCCGCGGGGATGATGTTCTCCTTGAGGCCCGCGTGGAAGGTGCCCACGGTGACGACGGCAGACTTCCGCGGGTCCACTTCCCGGGACACGATCGTCTGAAGCCGGGTGACCATGTGTGCGGCCATGACGATCGGATCGATGGAATCCTGCGGCTGGGATCCGTGGGACTGTTGGCCTCGCACCGTCACGCGCAGCGAATCAGCCATGGCAGCTACCGGGCCGCTGGAGATGGAGATGGTCCCCACAGGCCGGGGCATGACGTGCTGCCCGAACACCACCTCCGGGCGCGGCGCCTTGTCCCACAGCCCGTCCTCCAGCATGGCCAGGGCACCTGCTGCGGTTTCTTCGCCAGGTTGGAAGATCAGCACCAACGTCCCGGACCAGGCGTCCGGGTTTCCGGCCAGGACTTCTGCTGCACCCAACAGGCTCGCTACGTGGGTGTCGTGGCCGCAACCGTGCATCACCGGGACGGCAGCTCCGTCCAGCACACCGGTGTCCGTGCTGGCGTAGTCCAGACCCGTGGCTTCTTCGATGGGCAGCCCGTCCGTGTCTGCCCGGAAAGCGACCACCGGCCCCTCGCCGTTGCGCAGGATGCCCACCACGCCTGTGCCGCCGCAGCGGAAGTGGTCGATGCCGAGCCGGTCCAGTTGCTCTTCGATCAGAGCTGCCGTGGCATGTTCCTGCATGGAAAGCTCCGGATGCGCATGGAGCCGTCGATACAGGGCGTGAAGGGCCTGGGTCTGGACTGCGTCCAGGTGGAGAGCGGTTGCTGTGCTGGTCATGTGGTTTTCCTTCCGGTGCGTGCGGGGTCTGATCGGGGCGGCGGTCTACTCGATGTGGATCGGCTTGGCCTCGCTGACCTGCTTGCCGCGGAAGAACCACGCCAGCAGGATGGTGCCGAGAACCGCAATGGCCGTGGACACCATGGCGAGCGATGGCACCAGCGGCAGGACCACGAACACCACGACGGCGGATACAAGCAGGGCGAATACGGTGGTGCGCGGCTGCTTCATGGACACGATCGCCTGCACCAGGACCGCACCCAGGACCGTGGGCAGGACATACAGGCGGGTGACCGTCAGGACTGACGGCGGGATAACGCTGATCAGCCAGCTGCCCAGCAGTCCCACGAAGATCGCCAGCGAGACCAGGTGCACCACGGCGGCACCGCAGATGGCAACGACGGCGGCGAGTTCGGCCCGCTTGCTGCCTGGCTTGGCACCGATGTTGGTTTGGGCGATCAATGCCGCCGGAAGGAGCTTGTTGGAGATGTTGCCGATCATGAACGCCTGGTACATGGCCGCCGGCCCCAGGATCGGGTAGTACGTCAGGGGTTCGACGATCCAGATGATGCCGAAGGTGGCCGCCACTGCGGCGAAGGCGATCCACAACTGGGCGGGGCCAATGTCCAGCCCGGTGCCGAAGACCAGGTACAGCGGTCCTGCCACGGAGACCAGCAGTCCGCCGATCATGGTGATTTGTCCCCAGCGGGAGGTGGTCCGGTTGAAGTCGGCCATCGCCGTGCCGGTTGTTGTTGCGGGAGTGGAAGTCAGGGAAGACATGGGAGGTGTTCCTTTCAGTGCCTGGGTTTTCTCGAGTGAAGGACGACGGCGGCTGGTTGCCTTAGGCGCCCACGGCAGGACCGGCGGCGGCAAAGGCAGCACCCAGGCCGATCACGATCGAGAAGCCCAGGCCCCACTCACGCAGCCAGCTTTTGCCGAGCTTCCTGGCCAGGAAAAGGCACAGGCCCATGACGGCTGCTGAGACTGCGAAGGACAGGACGTGGATGGTGGACTTGGGCAGCTCAGTGAGGCCGAGGCAGGAAAAGGCACCGATCAACGCAGCGGCGGGAACGATGGCCATGGCTGCGGGATTCACGGACCGGATCTTGGCATCGCCCTTGCGCAGGATTGGGGTAAGGATCAACGTGGCCAGCATCCACATGGCACCGCCGATGCTCATTGCGAAGAACGCCACCGCGAAAACGCTCTGGGTGTAGCTCTCGTCGCCGAGCTTGGCGCCCATCGAACCGGCTGCGATGCCCGCGGCGGAAACGTCGTACGCCGCGGAGCCGATCAAGCCGATGCGGGAGAGCACTGCCGGGGCTCCGAAGAGGCCCAGGAGGGCGATCGCCACCAGGGAGACCGCCAGGGAGGGGCCGATCGCGGACACGGCACCGGAGCGGAACGACGTCCTGATGTCCTGGGTGCTCATGTCCACGGAAGGGGCGGCTTTGCGGGCCGCTTTCATGAAGATGACGGATTGGATGATGATGACGCCGAAGACGCCGGCCACGCAGATCCAGAGGACAGGATTGTTGGCGATGGCCAGGATATCGGCGGAGTCGGCAGCGAGCGGCTGTGGTGCGAAGGGTTGGTGCATGGGAACCTCCCGGTGAAGCCCAGAAGCAGGCATTTTTTCGAACCTCGTTGTACGGCGTGTGCTGAACAGCACGGCATGCGTCTGGGGAATCCTGCCCGAGGACCGAATCGGCCATCGGGTTGAGAACAGCTTTGACTATGAGCCTGATCACAAACAATGGTTGACGGAATCAGCCAGCTCCGTGGCCGAATCAGTCAAACTGCGGGTTTGCCCGGCCGCATGCTTCCACCCGTGTTGTGTGACCGGGCACACTTTCACGCAGTACACCCAGCAAAGGAGCACCATGCCTGACACCATTGGCGGGCTGTCCGCCGTCGAACTCACCGCCGCCATCCGCGCGAAGCGGATTTCAGCGCGGGAGGCCCTGGCCGCCCATCTGGACCGCATCTCGGAAGTCAACCCGGTCATCAACGCCGTGGTGACGCTGGATCCGGAAGGTGCCCAGGCGTTGGCGCACCGTGCAGACCAACTGACTGCCTCCGGAGCGGACCTGCCCCCGCTGCACGGACTGCCCATGACCCACAAGGACACCAACAACACCGCAGGTATGCGTACCACGCAGGGGTCCCTGGCCCTGCGGGACTTCGTGCCCGGCACGGACGACCTCATCATTGCGCGCCTGAAGTCAGCCGGCGTGGTGACCACGGGCAAGTCCAACGTCCCCGAGTTCGGCGCCGGTTCGCACACTTTCAACGACCTCTTCGGAACCACCACCAACCCCTATGCGCCCACGTTGAGCGCCGGCGGCAGCAGCGGCGGGGTTGCCGCCGTCGTTGCTTCCCGCATCCAAAGCATCGGCGACGGCAGCGACATGGGCGGCAGCCTCCGCATCCCGGCCTCCTTCTGCAACGTGGTGGGCTTCAGGCCGTCGACGGCGGTCATCCCCATGCCGTCCGACGTCAACGCCTACGCGTGGCTGGGCCGGACCGGGCCGATGGCGCGCACAGTGGAGGACATCGCGCTGTTCATGTCCGTCACCGCAGGTCCGGATGCCAGGGTTCCGCACCCCGCAGGCCTGGACCCCGAGGTTTTCCGGTCCTCATTGGACACGGACATGCGTGGCGTGCGGATTGGCTGGTCCCGGGATTTTGGGATCGGCATTCCCGTGGAACCCGAAATCCTGGAACATCTGGAACGGCAACTGGCGGTATTTGAGGACCTTGGGGCGATCGTGGAAGAAGCCTCACCGGATTTCAGTGAGGCAGACCTCGTCTTCGGGAACACCCGGGCCTTGGATTTCGCCGCCGGGCTGGGCCCGATCCTGGAGCGTGCCGGGGACGTCATCAAGCCCGAAGTCCATTGGAACGTGAACAAGGGCCTGGCATTGACGGCCGAGGACCTGATTGAAACAGCCGCTGCCAGGACCCGGCTGGAGCTCGGTGTGCAGGAGTTCTTTGGACGCTATGACATGTTCGCGAGCCCCTGTGCACAGGTACTGCCGTTCGATGCCGCCCTGCGGTACCCGGCCTCGGTGGCAGGGGTGGAGTCGGAGACCTACCTCGACTGGATGCGTTCGGCCTGCGTCCTTTCTGCCACCGGCCTTCCCGTGCTGAGCGTTCCCGCCGGATTCAGCTCTGCCGGACTGCCGATCGGACTGCAGTTGGCCGGCAACCACTACTCGGACATGCAGCTGCTTCGCTGGGGCCGGGCGTTCGAGCAGCAGACGGGGTACGCCGCCGTCGAACCTGCTGTTGACGCTACCGGTTCCACCACGACGGCGGCACTTACGACCGCGTGATCCGCCCGCCGCGCTTGCGGGCATCGAGGAGGATGGAAACGTCCACCCCGGCCGCGAACTGTGCCCAATCCGAGGCGGTAATGAAGCGGTACAGGGCTGACATGTCCCCCACGGTGACGTCCGCAACGATCTGGTAATCACCGGCGATGGCCGCGGCATAACGGACCGTGGGCAGCTCGGCCAGGCTTTTTCCGAGCTGCTCCACGTGCTGCGGCGAGGCCCGGATCCACAACAACGCCTCGACGGCCAGCCCAAAGGCAGTCGGTTCAACCACTGCCCTCAACTGGACCTGGTTGTTGGACAGAAGCCATTCACTGCGGCGTCGGGCAGTCGCCTCGGACACCCCCACCCGCCGGCCCAGGGCCTCGAAGCTCATCCGGCCGTCCACACACAGGGCATCGACCAGTTCGGTATCCTGGCGGTTCAGTTGCTGCTGGGCTTCCAGGATGCCGGAGTCCTGGGTCAGGACCGAACGGAGCGCTTCTGCCCGCTCCGCGCTAAGGACCTCCGGGCGCCAACCGCGGATCGTACGGAAGTACCGCAGGACGGGGTAGCTCGTGGAATCCCGCAAACCGATGGTGGAGGGAAGTTCGTCGGACAGCACGTCGCCCATCCGGTTCGGATCGGTGAGGATCTCCGCCACACAGTCCCCCGTGCCGGTGGTGGTGTAGACGAACGTCGTGTCGTGGCGCTGCGCCAAAGCCTGGGCCGCGGCACGGACCGTTCCCGGGTTGCAGCGCATTTCCACGAGCACCGCGGCCGGGCGCGGCCTCACCCCGACCACCGCCACGGCGCCGGACTCAAGGAGCTGGGCACCGCGACGGGCAACAGTCCGCTCGGCCTCCCCCAGGACAGCTGCCATCTTGCGCCACGGGCAGCGCGGATCCAGCTGCAGGGCCGCAACGATTTGCCGCTCCAAGGGGTCAAACAGCACTGCTCGCGCTCCGTTCGGTTGGCCCTGGCCACTGGATCAGGGGTCTCAGGACAGACTATAGGCGCGGCTGGGTCGGTTGTGGTCCCGGGGCGAGACCCGGCAAACGCGGTGAATAGCCGGTAACCCAAAGTGCACCTCCCACCCCTTTGGCAATAGGGTTGCCACATGGGGACGAATACGTTGAACTCCGGTGGTCAGCTCGACAAGCAGTCCCGCATCCTTGACGCGGCGATGGAGCTGCTCTCCCGACACGGCATTTCAGGTGTGAGTATGCGTGCTGTGGCGCGTGAAGCCGGCGTCGCGCTGGGTCTGGTCAACTACTACTTTGACGACAAAACGACCCTGATCCGGGCCGCGCTCCGACGCGTTGACGAGCACGATCTCCTGCTGGTGGCCGTGGACCAGGCCACCGACCCCCAGGAACAACTCCGCCAGGCCCTCCGCCGCGTGGCCGGCGCGGATCTGCTGACCACCGGATACTTGTCCCTGCGTCTACACCTGTGGGCCTTGGCGCAGGCTGACGAAGGCTACGCCGAAATCAACGCAGCCGCGTTCGACCGGTACATCGACGGCCTCGCCACCCTGGTCTCCAACGCCAATCCAAAACTTTCCTGGGAAGAGTGCCGGGACCGCGGTGCGGACATTGTCGTGATCCAGAACGGCATGTGGTTGACGTCTCTCCTGGGCATCGACAAGGCCGCCATCCAGCGAAGCATCGCACGCACGGAAGAAATCGCCTTCGCTCCGGCCCGGGACGCCAAGTAGCACCAGCAAGCCCCGCAGGTCACAAACCGGCAGATTGATATATCTCGCTTCAAAACCCTTGAACGATCGTTCAAAGTGCTCTACTGTCTTTCTATGACCTACGACACACTCGTTCCTGGCTCTTAGCGAAAGCACCACCCACCTCCCGGCAACGTTTCAGTACGCAGGCCGGGATCGCGCCGCACCACACGACGGCCGCGCAGCAATACCCGCCCCACAGCAACGGCCCCACCAGGCGCAGCTGTGCCGTGCCCACATTCAGGGACGCGCGGGACGTCAACACCCCAGCCCACGCTCTCAGCCGGGCATTGGCACCCACTACCGAGGGAGAACCATGTCAACAACAGCATCCACGCTCTTCATCAACGGCTCATGGGAGGCGGCCGCCTCCGGTGCTTCACGGGAGATCCGCAATCCGGCAGACGGTGAAGTGGTCGCCACAGTGTCAGAAGGTGGCAAGGAAGACGCCGAACGCGCCATTGCCGCGGCCCGCGCCGCGTTCGACTCCGGAGTCTGGTCCGGAACACCTGCCCCGGAGCGCGGGACGTTCCTCTTGAAAGTGGCAGCGGGACTTCGCGAACACCGCGAAAAGTTCGCCCGTGCCGAGTCGCTGGACACGGGAAAGCGGATCGTGGAGAGCCGCATCGACATCGACGACATCGCAGCCTGCTTCGAGTACTTCGGCAGGCTTGCCGGCCAGCAACCGGGCCGCGTGGTTGACGCCGGGAATCCCGATATCGTCAGCAGGATTGCCTATGAACCCGTAGGCGTGTGCGGCCTCATCACGCCGTGGAACTACCCCCTGCTCCAGGCCGCATGGAAGATCGCCCCGGCCTTGGCGGCCGGCTGCACCTTCGTCCTCAAGCCGGCCGAATTGACTCCGTCCACCAGCATCCTATGCATGCAGCTCATGAAGGACCTGGGCCTGCCCGACGGCGTCGCGAACCTCGTCACCGGACCCGGCCGCAAGGTGGGCGCACCGCTGACGGAACATCCCGACGTCGACCTCGTCTCCTTCACCGGTGGCCTGGAAACCGGCAAGAGCATCGCCGCTGCCGCCGCCGCAACTGTCAAGAAGGTCGCGCTGGAACTCGGCGGCAAGAACCCCAACGTTGTCTTCGCTGACGCGGACTTCGATGCCGCCGTCGACAACGCCCTCAACGGCGCCTTCCTCCACTCAGGCCAGGTCTGCTCGGCAGGTGCCCGACTGGTGGTGGAGGAGTCCATCGCCGAACGCTTTGTGGACGAGCTGGTGCGCCGCGCCCAGGCGATCCGCTTGGGCGGCCCCTTCGACGAGGACGCCGAGACCGGTCCGCTGATCTCCGCAGACCACCGCGACAAGGTCCACGAGTACGTCCAGCGCGGCATCGCCGAAGGCGCGCGGCTGCGGACCGGCGGTTCCGCACCTGAAGGCGGAAAGTACGACGCCGGGTTCTACTACCAGCCGACCATCCTGGACCGCGTCACCCGGGGAATGTCCGTGGTCACCGATGAGGCGTTCGGCCCGGTGGTGACGGTGGAGACCTTCCGCACCGAGAACGAGGCCGTGGCCATCGCCAACGACACCATCTACGGACTGGCCGGTGCCGTCTGGACGCAGGACGCCGGAAAAGCACAGCGCGTGGCAGGCAGGCTGCGCCACGGCACGATCTGGATCAACGACTACCACCCCTACCTCCCCCAGGCGGAGTGGGGCGGGTTCGGCGCATCGGGAGTGGGCCGGGAGCTCGGCCCCACCGGACTGGCCGAGTATCAGGAAGCCAAGCACATCTACCAGAACACCAACCCCCAGGTCACTGGTTGGTTCGCTGACCACGGCAAGGAGAACTAGATGCACTTCGACAACATCGAGAACCTCGGCGAGCGCTCTTTCGACTACATCGTGATCGGCGGCGGGTCCGCCGGGGCAGCGGTAGCCGCCCGGCTGAGCGAGGATCCGGATGTCACGGTCGCGCTCGTTGAAGCAGGCCCGGACGACCGCAATCTGCCCGAAATCCTGCAGCTGGACCGCTGGATGGAACTCCTCGAATCAGGCTACGACTGGGACTACCCGATCGAACCGCAGGAAAACGGCAACTCCTTCATGCGCCACGCCCGTGCCAAGGTCATGGGCGGCTGCTCCAGCCACAACTCCTGCATCGCCTTCTGGGCTCCCCGCGAGGACCTGGATGAATGGGAATCCAAGTACGGGGCAACGGGATGGAACGCCGATGCCGCCTGGCCGCTGTACAAGCGCCTGGAAACCAACGAAGACGCCGGTCCGGATGCCCCGCACCACGGGGACTCGGGTCCTGTACACCTGATGAACGTCCCTCCCGCCGATCCCGCCGGCGTCGCACTGCTGGACGCCTGCGAACAGTCGGGCATACCCCGCGCGAAGTTCAACACGGGCGCCACGGTCATCAATGGAGCGAACTTCTTCCAGATCAACCGCCGGGCGGACGGCACGCGCTCCTCCAGCTCAGTGTCCTACATCCACCCGATTATCGACCGGCCCAACTTCACCCTCCTGACCGGTTTGAGGGCCCGGCAACTGGTGTTCGACACGGACAGGCGCTGCACCGGCGTCGATGTTGTGGACTCCGCTTTTGGCCGCACGCACCGGCTCTCCGTGAACCACGAGGTGATCCTGTCCACCGGCGCAATCGACTCCCCCAAGCTGCTCATGCTGTCCGGTATCGGCCCGGCCGCACACCTTGCCGAACACGGTATTGAAGCACTGGTGGACTCCCCCGGCGTGGGCGAAAACCTGCAGGACCACCCTGAGGGCCTGGTACAGTTCGAGGCCAAGCGGCCCATGGTGGAAACCTCCACCCAGTGGTGGGAGATCGGTATCTTCACGCCCACGGAGGATGGACTGGACCGCCCCGACCTCATGATGCATTACGGCTCGGTGCCGTTCGACATGAACACCCTCCGCCACGGCTACCCCACCACCGAGAACGGCTTCAGCCTCACCCCGAACGTCACGCACGCCCGCTCCCGCGGCACCGTGCGGCTGCGCAGCCGGGACTTCCGCGACAAGCCCATGGTGGATCCTCGCTACTTCACTGACCCTGAGGGCCACGACATGCGCGTGATGGTTGCCGGCATCCGCAAGGCCCGCGAGATCGCCGCCCAGCCAGCCATGGCTGAGTGGACGGGACGGGAACTCTCACCCGGCATCGATGCGCAAACCGACGAGGAGCTGCAGGACTACATCCGCAAGACCCACAACACGGTCTACCACCCGGTGGGGACCGTTCGGATGGGAGCGTACGACGACGACATGTCACCTTTGGATCCTGCGTTGCGGGTCAAGGGGGTCACCGGACTCCGGGTCGCCGATGCGTCCGTCATGCCGGAGCACGTGACCGTCAACCCCAACATCACCGTCATGATGATCGGCGAGCGCTGCGCCGACTTGATCAAGGCTGCACGTGGCGAGGCCAACGCTGCCGCCGCTACTACCGAAGAGGAGGAATTCACGCCGTCGTACGCCTGAGAAGGGTGCCCTCCGGGGCCCCTTCCATTGGGGGAAACCACCACAGCAAATCCTGATTCGCCGCGCCCCAGGGCGGCCGATCCCATCTTGCTTTTCTGATAAGGAGTCCATAGTGGAACCCAGCAAGAGTAATGATTCAAGCGGCATGGATGAGTTTGGCTATACGCAGACCCTGGACCGCAGCATTGGCAAGTTCGCCAGCTTTGCTGCCGGCGTCAGCTACATCTCCATCCTCACCGGTGTTTTTCAACTGTTCTATTTCGGCTTCTCCATGGCCGGCCCTGCCTATGCGTGGTCCTGGCCAATCGTCTTTGTCGGCCAGCTCATGGTGGCCCTCTGTTTTGCCGAGCTTGCGGGCCGATATCCCGTGGCCGGGTCTGTCTATAACTGGGCCAAGCGGCTGGCCTCGGGGACGTCGGCGTGGCTTGCCGGGTGGCTGTTGCTTCTCTCCTCCATCATGGCCCTGGGTTCTGTAGCACTGGCGCTGCAGATCACCCTCCCGCAACTCTGGTCCGGCTTCCAGATCGTGGGGGACGGAACCGGGCCGTTCGACTTCGCCATGAACGGTGTGGTTCTGGCGACGATCATGATCACCATCTCAACGCTGATCAACGCCTTCGGAGTGAAGCTCATGACGCGCATCAACAGCATCGGTGTCTTCGTTGAGCTGATTGCGGCCGTGCTGTTGATCCTTGCGCTTGGCTGGCATGTGGTGCGCGGTCCCGAGGTATTCTTCGATACCGCCGGCTTTGGAGAAGGCACCGACCTGGGCTTCTTCGGTGCCTTCCTTATCGCCGCCATGGCCTCCGGCTACGTGATGTACGGATTCGATACGGCCAGTTCCCTGGGCGAGGAGACGAAGGACCCCAAGAAAACGGCCCCCAAGGCCATCATCCGGGCCGTGACCGCCTCCTTCCTCCTGGGTGGGTTGATCCTGTTCTTCGGCATCCTTGCCGCACCGGACCTCACTGACCCCAAGGTTGGTGCGGCCGATGGCGGGCTCCAGTACATCGTCCTCAGCGTCCTGGGCGGCCCTTTTGGCAAGGCGTTCCTGGCGTGCATTGTGGTCGCTGTGATCGTCTGCACCCTGGCCGTCCATGCAGCGGCGATCCGCATGATGTTCGCCATGGCCCGGGACAACAACCTGCCCTTCAGCCGGCAGCTCAGCAAGGTTGATCCCGTCCGCCGCACCCCCACCGTGGCCGCCATCGTCATTGGAGTGCTTGCCATCCTCCCGTTGCTCATCAACGTCATGCAGCCCGCGATCTTCACCATCCTGTCCAGCATCAGCATCGTGCTGATCTACCTGTCCTACCTGCTGGTGACAGTACCCCTGCTGCGCAAACGGTTCCTGAAGAAGTGGCCCCTTGCCACCGCGGACGGCTCGGAGCCCGGGTTCAGCATGGGCAAGTGGGGGCTGCCGGTGAATATCCTGGCCGTGCTCTGGGGCGGCGCCATGACAATCAACTTGATCTGGCCGCGGCAGGAGATCTACAACTCCGTCCCGCCCTTCGAGTGGTACCTGCAGTGGGGCGGAGTGATCTTCGTGGCCGCCGTGACCGTGGGAGGCGCGCTGCTGTACCTGCTGAAGATCAGGCACCAGACGGGCGTTCTCGCCGAGCACGCCGCAGCGGTCGCGGCCCATCCCTCATCGGGTGAGGAGCCGCAGCCCGCAGGCCAGTCAGCAAACCCGCCCGCCGCCGTCGTGCCTTAACAACAAGTGCCCCGCCCCCAACTAGGTCGCAGAAGTGCGCGTTATGAGCCCTCATAACGCGCACAAATGCTACTTAGTTGGGGCGGGGCACTTGCGTGCTGCGGCTTAGGCGAAGTCGGAGACAGCCGGGTCCGGGCCGATACGGCCTTCGTCGCCACGGTCCAGGCCGTTGATGGCCTGGACGTCAGCGTCGTCCAGCTTCACGGAGAGGGCCGCGAAGTTTTCCTGGATGCGCGATTCGGTGACGGACTTGGGGATCACCACGTTGCCGATGGCCAGGTGCCAGGCGATAACCACCTGGGCAGGGGTGGCATGATGCTTTGCAGCAATCTCGGCGACCGTAGCGTTCTCGAGCAGCTCGCCGCCCTGGCCCAGCGGGGACCATGCCTGGGTCAGGATGCCCTTGGAAGCATTGAACTCACGCAGCTCGGACTGGTTGAAGAACGGGTGCAGCTCGATCTGGTTGATGGCCGGGACAACGCCGGTCTCATCGATGATGCGCTGCAGGCCTTCGATGGTGAAGTTGGAAACACCAATGGACTTGACGCGACCGCGCTTCTGCAGCTCGATCAGGGCCTTCCAGGTGTCCACGTATTTGTCCTGCTTGGGCTGCTGCCAGTGGATCAGGTACAGGTCCAGGGTCTCCAGGCCGAGGCGGTCCAGGGATTCCTCGAAGGCAGCAAGAGTGGACTCGTAGCCCTGGTCTGCGTTCCACAGCTTGGTGGTGATGAAGATGTCCTCAGCCGAGAGACCGGAGGAAGCAATGGCACGGCCGACGCCGGCCTCGTTGCCGTAGATCTTGGCGGTGTCGATGTGGCGGAAGCCGGCCTCGAATGCCTGGCGGACAACCTTTTCGGCTACATCGTCTTCAACCTGCCACACCCCGTAGCCGAGCTGGGGAATGGTGTTGCCGTCGTTGAAAGTAAGTGTTGGTGAGGAAGTCATGTCTGCCATCCTGCCAGCATGAAGTTGCTCAAAGCACCAAATATTACGAGAATCAGCTATCCGCTTAACTTATTGCCACAGGGGAATATCGGCGCGCGCTGGTAGTTGCTTACGCGCTATACCTTGAGGGCGAAGGGTTAGGGGTTGAGTTGGCGCTCGGCATCCGACACTTGCTCGAAAACCGACTCCGCACGCCGTCGGACGGACAACGCTCCTACCGGCACGGGGCCAACTGCCAGCCTGAGCATCGCAGCGGCTTCTGCCGTGGTGGCCAGTGAATTACCGGCCTTGGACAACGCGCGATGCACCCCTGCCAAGGAGCCGGGCACATCCAGGCCATCGCTGGGAGCGCGTTTCTGGGCCTCCACACAGACAGCCCTGACCCGCGGCAGCAGTTCGGCCAGCTGGTTGGCGACGTCCACAAGTTCTCCGTAGAGCTGGTCGTCATCCACGCCTTCAAGTACCTGGTGGTACCGGTCCAGGCCACGGTGAAAGCGGTCATGGGCCCGGCGCCAAAGCCCCTTGCCGAGCTCGAGATCGTCCTTCCGCCCTTGCCGGACGGCCCCAAAGAAACCCACGGATCAGCTCAGAGGTACTGGCCCGGACCGTGGTCGGGGTCCTCCGGGCGGGCCTGCTGTGCAGCCCCAGGTGCCGGAGCACGCTGGGGCTGGCCGTTCTCGCCGATGACAATGCCAGGGGCTATAACCGTGCCGGGCGGAAGCTGGCGCAGCTGCATTTGTGCGGCCGCGTGGCTCTGGGCCGCCTGCTGGGCGGCGATAGCCGCCTGGATGCCGTGGAACAAGCCTTCCAGCCAACCAACCAACTGTGCCTGGGCGATGCGCAGTTCCGCGTCGGACGGAGCCTTCTCCTCAGGGAAGGGAAGGCTGATGCGCTCAAGCTCCTCGATGAGCTCGGGAGCCAGCCCGTCCTCGAGTTCCTTGATGGAGCGTTCGTGAATTTCAGCCAGCCGGCCACGCGCGGCATCATCCAATGGCGCGCTTTTGACCTCTTCCAGCAACTGCCGGACCATGGTGCCGATCCGCATGACCTTCGCGGGCTCGTCAACAAGTTCCTGAAGCTTGGTTCCCCTGGGCTTGGTTTCTTCCACCGACGTTTCCTGCGGGGCCGGGCCGGCGCCGGAGGTGGCAGTGTCCTGGTCCAGGGTTGTCCCCTCTACAGGCGTGTCGTCCGAAGCCGCAACCTCAGGCTGGGTGTTGTTCAGATCGCTCATGCGTTTCATACTCTCACGTGGTTCACGCCAGCCGGCCGCCGGGGCCGGATTTTGGACTTCGTTCGTAGCGAAACCCGCATCCGGACCCGGTCAGCAGCATCTGCCCTGCGGATTGGTGTCCTGGCGGTCCATCCGGTCCCGCCAGAACTCGCGTTCAGTCATGGCAGGACCGGAATGTCCGGTGTTCTCGAAATGCTCCAAGTACTTCTGGTAGGCGTCCGCACCCATCAAGGCGCGCATGTACGCGGAGAAGTCCTTCAAGCCCTTCGTGATTGCGTTCATCAGTGGTGTGCTGCCTTCTGGAGGCGCTTTTCCGGCGGCAGGGCGTTCCACTGGGCCAGCAGTTCCTTCTCCGCCGGGCTGGCAATCAAACCTGCGGGTGCATAGACCTTGGATGGCACTGCCGTGTCTTCGTGGTCGTGGCCTCCACCCGTACGGAAAGCCCGCACAGTGGCCAGGATGGCAGTCACAATCACGATGATGCTCAGGGTCACGAAGATGACCGAGAGGACGCCCTGGATCATGGTGTTGCGGACCACGGCTTCCATGGCAGCCACGGTCTTCGCGGTTCCGAACTCGGTCTTCCCTTCTGCCAGTGCCTTGCTGAACGCGGCGTTGTTGGCGAAGTAGCCTACAGCTGGAACGGAGGAGAAGATCTTGTGGAAACTCGCCGTAATGGTCACTACGGCTGCAAAAGCCAGCGGGACTGCCGGGATCCACAGGTAACGGAACGCTCCGCGCTTGGCCGCGATGGCCAGGCATACTGCCAGGGCAATGGCCGCCAGCAACTGGTTGGCAATACCAAACAGCGGGAACAGCGTATTGATGCCACCCAGGGGGTCCGTGACGCCCATGAGCAGTACCGCTCCCCAGGCACCGACCATGATGGCGGTGCACAGCCAGGCACCCGGGCGCCAGGAGGCTTCCTTGAACTTGGGGATGAAGTTGCCGATCGAGTCCTGCAGCATGAAGCGCGCAACGCGTGTGCCGGCGTCCACTGCGGTCAGGATAAACAGTGCCTCGAACATGATCGCGAAGTGGTACCAGAACGCCATCATGCCCGGGCCGCCGATGAACTGCTGCATGATGTGCGCCAGGCCGACAGCCAGGGTCGGGGCACCGCCTGAGCGGGAGATGATGCTTTCCTCCCCTACGTCCGTGGCAGTCTGGGCCAGGACATCGGGAGTGATGTTGACGTTGGCCAGCCCGAGGCTGTTCACCCACTGGGCAGCCGATTCCACGGTGCCGCCCGTGAGGGCCAGTGGTGCGTTCATGGCGAAGTAGATGCCCCGGTCAATCGAGATCGCCGCAACCAGCGCCATGATGGCCACGAAGGACTCCATGAGCATGCCGCCATACCCGATGAACCGAGTCTGCCGTTCCTTCTCGATCAGCTTGGGCGTGGTGCCGGAGGAAATGAGGGCGTGGAAGCCGGACAACGCACCACACGCGATGGTCACGAAAAGGAACGGGAACAGTGCACCGGAGAAGACGGGACCGTTCTCCCGGCTGGCAAACTCACTGAACGCAGGAACGTTGATCTCCGGGCGGACCACGATGATGGCCACTGCCAGCATCACGATCACGCCGATCTTCATGAACGTGGACAGGTAGTCACGCGGAGCAAGGAGCAGCCAGACGGGCAGGATCGCGGCGATGAAACCGTAGACGATGATGCCCCATGCGATCGTGACCTTATCCAGGTGGAAGAACGCCGCACCCCATTCCGTCCCGGCCACGGCACCGCCGCCGATGATGGCTGCCATCAGCAGGACGAAGCCAATGATGGAAACCTCCATCACCTTGCCCGGACGAATGAAGCGCAGGTACACACCCATGAACAGCGCAATCGGAATGGTCATGCCCACGGAGAACACACCCCACGGGCTCTCACCCAGGGCGTTGACAACCACCAGGGCCAGGATGGCCACGATGATGATCATGATCAGCAAGGTGGCGATCAGGGCGGCGGTGCCGCCAATGACGCCAAGTTCCTCGCGGGCCATCTGGCCCAGCGACCGGCCGCCGCGCCGCATCGAGAAGAACATCACCAGATAGTCCTGCACGGCACCGGCAAGAACGACGCCGATAATGATCCAGATAGTGCCCGGGAGGTAGCCCATCTGGGCCGCGATGACCGGACCCACCAGCGGACCCGCCCCTGCAATGGCCGCGAAATGATGGCCGAAGAGGACGTTCCGGTCCGTGCGGACATAGTCCTTGCCGTCGGCCTTGTACTCGGCCGGGGTAGCCCTGCGGTCATCGGGCTTGAGGAGGTACCGCTCAATCACCTTGGAATAGAACCGGTAGCCGATCAGGTACGTACAGACGGCCGCGAAAACGAACCAAATGGCATTGACCGTCTCTCCCCGGACCAGGGCCAGCATGACCCACGCAACGCCGCCCAGCAGGGCAATTGCTATCCAGAGTCCGATCTTGGCCGGGGTCCATTTGCGGTCCTCGGCCTCAAGGACGGAATCGTCCACGGCCGGTGGCGGCAGGCTTGGGTCCAGCCCTTCCGCCGTAATGGCCTTGCCAGGGATCTTGTCCATGTCTCCTCCTTGAGAGCTGCGGGTGGGTGCTTCATGCACCCTAGCAACGCGCACGGACAGGAAAGAAGGACCCACGCCAACCACCGCCTAACACGCGGTAAACGGTTGCTCCCGTGCGGCAGGCGTGTGCGGCAGCGGTATCCCGGGCCACGGTCACGGGAAGTCAGGACTGGGCCCGAGCCTGCACCATCCGTGCTTCGCACAAGTCAAGCCAGCGGACTTCCGCCTCCGCCTGGAAGATCAGGGAATCAAGGACCAAAAGCATCGCGGTATCTGCGGTTTTGGGATGTGTGGACAAGCTCTTCCGTGCCAGCGTGTGCTCCTGGAGGGCCCGGACGGAAACCTCACGCTGGGACTGGATCACGGCCGACGCATCCACCCCCGGCAAGGTAACGGCGAGCGCCAGCTTGATCGCGATTTCGTTCCGGGGCGGATTGCCCCGCTCCACGGCCCCCGCAAACCAGTCCCCGACTGCCTCAACCCCCGCGTCGGTGATGCTGTAGACCACGTGCCCGCCGCCGTCGTCGCCGTCCTTGCTGACCAGGCCGTCGCGCTCGAGCCGGTCCAGTGTCGTATAGACCTGGCCGATGTTCAGTGGCCAGGCGGCGCCAGTACGGTCCTCGAATTCCACGCGCAACTCATAGCCATACCGGGGCCGGTCCTGCAGCAGGGCCAGCAAACTGTGCCGGATGGACATGAGCCTCCTTCCTCGTGGGCGTGCGCGGTCAGGCGAGCAGCAGGACCTTCCCTACGTGCTCGCCGGAGTCGAAGTATTCATGGGCTTCCCGTACCTGGTCCAGGGGAAAAGTCCTGGCTACCAGCGGCTTGATCCGGCCATCGGCGAGCATGGGCCACACGGACTCCCGCACTGCGGACATGATGATGCCCTTTTCCGCGACGGGACGCGGACGCAGCGCCGTTCCGATAACTGCCGCGCGCTTGCTGAGCAGTTGGCCAAGGTTGATCTCCGCAGTGGTGCCGCCCTGCAGCCCGATGACGATCAGCCTGCCGTAGTCGGCGAGCGCATCAAGGTTCTGCTGGAGGTACTTGGCGCCCACGACGTCGAGGATCACGTCAGCGCCCCGCCCGCCGTTTTGTGCCTTGAGGCTCTCCGGAAAGTTCTCCTCGGAGTAGTTGATCGCGATGTCGGCACCGAGGAAGGCCTTGGCGGTGCCTGCCTTCTCGTCAGTGCCGGCAGTGGCGGCAACGTTGGCGCCGTAGGCCTTGGCGAGTTGGATGGCCATGGTTCCGATGCCGCCCGTGGCTCCGTGGACCAGGACGGTCTCACCGGGCTGCAGTTGCGCGGTCATGATGAGGTTGGAGTACACGGTTGCCGCGGTCTCGGGCAGGGACGCGGCCGTGATGAGGTCGACGCCTTCGGGCAGGCGAAGCACCTGTTCGGCGGGAACAGCCACTTGCTGTGCGTAGCCGCCTCCGGCGAGCAGCGCTACGACTTTGTCGCCGAGGGAGAATGCCTTGGTCACGCCGGGCCCGAACGCGGCGATGCGCCCGGAGACTTCCAGCCCCGGAATGTCGGACGCGCCGGGAGGCGGCGGGTAGAAGCCGCGGCGTTGCTGCACGTCAGCGCGGTTCAGGCCGGCAGCTACGACGTCGATCAGCACCTCGCCCTCGCCGGGCACCGGAGCCGGTACGTCCCGGACCTCAAGGACCTCAGGTCCGCCCGGTTCTGAGATGTAGACGGCTTTCATGACGAACTCCCGGTTTCTTGCTGGTCCTGCAGGGCCGGGGCGGGGCCTGCGGGACGTGATGTTTTGGTAGAGCCAACTCCCTATGAAACACTACTAGGCAGGGAAGGTTGTCCGAGCGGCCTAAGGAGCTGGTCTTGAAAACCAGTGTGCGGTAACCCCGTACCAAGGGTTCAAATCCCTTACCTTCCGCAAGGCAAATGCCCGGGTCCATGGACCCGGGCATTTTTTGTTGAAAAAGTGTCAGAGCCCCCGCATAGTGTTCTTCGTGTCTCCACCACTACACCATCAGCCGCGGAGTATGCCGCGGCCTGACTACAGGAGCTCTGCACATGCCTACGCCTGATATCACTGCCGGTTCACCGTGTTGGATCGATCTGATGACGTCCGATCCTGAGAAAGCGAAATCCTTCTACAACGCGCTCTTCGGCTGGACCTACGAGACTGGAGACCAGGAAAAGTACGGCGGCTACATCACTGCTTCCAAGGACGGAAAGCTCGTAGCCGGAATCATGCAGAAGCAGGAAGACATGGGCGCCATGCCTGACCTCTGGTCCACCTACCTGCGTACGGATGACATCAAGGCCACCACTGAGGCTGCCGCCGCGAACGGGGGCCAGATCTTCCTGGAGCCGATGGAGGTTCCGGAGCAGGGCAGCATGGCCATGTATGGAGACTCTTCAGGAGCCTCCGTCGGAGCCTGGCAATTCGGAGAGATGAAGGGCTATGAGGTCGCAGCAGAGCCCGGCACGCCGGCCTGGCACGAACTGTTGTCCAAGGACTACGAGTCGGCGGTGTCGTTCTACCAGAACGTCTTCGGCTGGCAAACGGAGGTCATGAGTGACACCCCGGAATTCCGGTATACGACGCTGGGCGCCGGAGACAATGCCAAGGCCGGCATCATGGACGCCTCCGGTTTCCTCCCGGAGCAGGTCCCGTCCATGTGGAGCGTCTATTTCGCTGTCGAGGAAACGGACGCCACCGTGGAGAAGGCACTGGCTTTGGGCGCCACGGTCACCCAAGCTGCCGAGGACACACCGTTCGGACGTTTGGCCACGCTGACGGACCCGACGGGTGCCGTGTTCAAGGTGATCCAGGACCTGGGTCCCACGCCTTAGACTTTGATTTTCGGGTCGCGTCGGCCGCCACCTACCCAAGGGCGGCCGGCACGGTCTGCCCGTTGCCGATCCTGGGGGATCGTTCGGCACGGGTGCCTGTATCCGGTCCCTCATCGACCGACCACGTGTGCCGGATCTCAGTCCGGACCGATGTGGTCCTTCTGGGGAACGAGGACCGGAAATGCTCCACCTTTCACAAACCATCAAAGCCGCAGCCGTGCTGGGCGCTGCCGCTTTGGCGCTGGCAGGCTGTGCCTTCATCAGCAGCGGGGATGCCAAAAGAGACGAGTCGGGCCGGCCGACGGAGACCTCGATTGCGGACGCTTTCAAGGTCAAGGTGGGCGATTGCATCGCCGAGCCCGACGGCACCGAAGTCAAGGACGTAGCCGTCATCCCCTGCGGACAGAGCCACGATCTTGAGGCTTACGCCGCCAAGAACATCGTGGCCGACGCCTATCCCGGCCAGTCCGAGGTGGAGGCTCAGTCCGAGGATTTCTGTGGAGCCGAGTTCGCCACGTTCGTAGGCCTGCCCTTCGACCAATCGTCCCTGGAACTGACGTACTTCTACCCCACCAGTGAGACCTGGAAGGCCAACGACCGCGAGATCGTCTGCCTCATCGGTGGTGCCGCAGGGGAACCAACCACTGGTTCCTTGAAGGGGGCCGCCAAGTAAGTTTCACTTGGCCGCCTGTCAGGCGGTGACCAGCCGGTGGCCTGCCGGTGACCGGAGCAACCCCCCGGCCACCGGCGCGCCATCCCCTATTCATCCGTTCGTGTTCAGCTATGCCCGAGGCAGCTTTACCCGGGAGTAACTTCCGGTACATCGTCCACTTCACAAGACAGTGGGCGCCGTCCATGGAGCCCCACAGGGCTCACTAATGAAAGTTAGAGCGGATGCACCAAAAGCACTGGAAACTATTGGCGGGGACCATCCTGTCAGCGGGATTGATAGCGGCCCCGCTGACGGCGGTCCCGGCCATCGCAGCCGATGAACCGGCGGCCGGCACGTCGCCGGTGGTCATCAACGAGGCCTACTTGAGCGGAGGCAGCAGCGGGGCTGCGTTCAAGAACAAGTTCGTAGAGCTCTACAACTCCTCGGATACGCCGGTCAGCCTGGCCGGCTGGTCCCTGCAATACCGATCGGCGACGGGATCGGGAGCCCCCACCGGCATCACCGCCCTGGCTGGCACGATCCCGGCCAAGGGCCACTTCCTGATCCAGGGCGCTACGAACAACGGCACGTCCACTGCTCCTGCCCTGCCCGCGGCGGACGTCCAGGCCAGCGGCACCCTGAACCCGAGTGGCACGGCGGGAACCTTGATCCTCGCCAAGCAGCCAACAGCCGTCTCTCCGCTGGCCGCAGGCTCCGTGACGGGCGACGCCGCCATCGCGGACCTCCTCGGCTACGGTACGTCCAATACGTTCGAAGCGGCGCCGGCCCAGGCTCCGTCCGGGAACACGGACGTGCGGAGCCTTAACCGCACCAACGGCGTGGATACCGACTCCAACGCCGCCGATTTCAGCCTGAACGCCACCATCACGCCCACGGCGGCTGGAGGCAGCGGAACGCCCTCGGATCCACAGCCCGAACCTGGCACCAGGACCATCGCGGAAATCCAGGGCACGGGCGCAGCCAGCCCCTTCGTCGGTGCCACGGTGACCACCCGTGGCAAGGTCACCGCGGTCTACGCCACCGGCGGTTTCAACGGCTACTACGTCCAGACCCCCGGAACCGGCGGCGACGGCAGCGGGGCGGCCAGGACGGCGTCGGACGCTTTGTTCGTCTACTCCCCCACGATGGCGGGTTCCGTCCATCAGGGCGAGTATCTGGAACTGACCGGTCCCGTGAGCGAATTCGCCAAACAGACCCAGATCACGGTGGAAGCTGCCGGGCTGAAGAAGCTCACGGAAGCCGCACCCGAAGTGAAAGCCACGCCGTTCGCGCTGCCGGCCAATGACGCCGCGCGCGAGGCTTTCGAAGGCATGCTCGTGGCGCCCGAAGGCAATTTCACGGTCACCGACAACTACTCGTTGAACCAGTACGGCGAAATCGGCCTCGCTGCCGGGACGTCACCTTTGGTACAGCCGACGGCGGTAGCCGCCTACGGTTCGGCGGAATATGCGGCGGTGGTGGCCGACAACGCGATGCGCGGGATCAAGCTCGACGACGGCGCCTCCACCAACTTCCTCAAGGACGCCACCACCAAGGCCCAGCAGCTCCCGTACCTCACCACCACGGATCCTGTCCGGGTGGGCTCACCGGCAAACTTCACCACCAACGTGATCCTGGGCTACGGCAACAACGCCTGGAAGTTTCAGCCGCTCACTGCACTGACTCCGGCCAACGCCGACACAGTCCAACCGGCGACGTTCACCGCCAGCCGCCCCGAGGGTCCGGCAGATGTTGGCGGCACGCTGAAGTTGGCGTCCTTCAACGTGTTGAACTACTTCCCCACCACCGGCGACCAGCTCAGTGGCTGCGTGTTCTACACCGACCGGGAAGGCAACCCGATCACGGTCAAGGAAGGCTGCAACGCGCGAGGTGCTGCCAACGCTGAGAACTTCGAGCGCCAGCAGGCCAAGATCGTCGCAGCCATCGCCAAGTCCGGCGCCGACGTCGTGTCCCTCGAAGAGATCGAGAATTCTGCGCAGTTGGGCAAGAACCGCGATGATGCCCTGTCCAAGCTGGTGGACGCCCTCAACGCCCAAACGCCGGGAATCTGGGACTACGTGCGGACACCGGCCAACGCCCCGCCACTCAGCGACGAAGACATGATCCGCACGGCGTTCATCTACAAGAAGGCCAACGCCGAACCTGTGGGCGAATCCATTATCCACAATGACACTGTGGCTTTCGCGAGCGCGCGCAAGCCACTGGCCCAGGTCTTCAAGCCGGTGGGCGCGGCCGATGACAAGAAGTTCATCGCAATCGTCAACCACTTCAAATCCAAGGGATCAGCGGCCACTCCGGACGACACGGACAAGGGCCAGGGTGCGTCCAACATTGCCCGCACCAAGCAGGCCGAATCGCTGCTCGCCTTCTCCAAGGACCTCCAGGCTTCCAAAGGCACAGACAAGGTGTTCCTGATCGGCGACTTCAACGCCTACGCCAAGGAAGACCCCATCAACGTCCTCACTGGTGCCGGTTACGTGGACCTGGAGGCGGGAACCAACAAGCACTCCTACCTGTTCGGTGGAATGGTCGGTTCCCTGGACCACATCCTGGCTTCCCCCGCTGCGCACAAGACCGTGACGGGAACCGACATTTGGAACATCAACTCCGTGGAGTCCGTGGCGCTGGAGTACAGCCGGTATAACAACAATGTGACCAACTATTATGCTCCGGACGAGTTCCGGGCCAGCGACCACGATCCTGTGGTGGTGGGCCTCAACCTGGCTCCGGACGCACCGGCAACCGTTGACCTGCAGTTCCTGGGCATCAACGATTTCCACGGCCGGATCGACACCAACACCGTGCTGTTCGCGGGGACCGTTGAGAAACTCCGTGCTGCGGCAGCTCCTGGCGCCACGGCCTTTATCTCGGCAGGTGACAACATCGGGGCGTCCCTCTTCGCCTCCTCGGTCGCCAAGGACCAGCCCACCATCGATGTCCTGAACGCGCTTGAACTCCAGGCCTCAGCAGTGGGCAACCACGAGTTCGACGGCGGCTGGGCTGATCTGCGCGACCGCGTTGTCGCAGGGGGCAACAACGCCACGTTCGCCTACCTCGGTGCCAACGTCTACCAAAAGGGCACCACTACCCCGGTCCTGCCGGAGTACAAGGTCCTGGACATGAACGGCCTCCGGGTGGCCGTCATTGGCACGGTCACCCCGGAGGTGCCCACCCTTGTCACGCCCGCAGGCATCGCGGATCTGGATTTCGGTGATCCGGTGGACGCCATCAACCGCGTTGCGGCCAGGATCAAGGCTGACAACGCCGCCGACCTGATCATCGTCGAAAACCACGACGGCGCAGCCTCCGGAACACCGGAAGGCGCCACCCTGGAACAGGAAGTCGAGGCCGGCGGACCATTTGCCAAGCTGGTCAACGAGACCACTCCCGACGTTGCCGCGATCTTCACCGGGCACACGCACAAGGAATACGCCTGGGATGCTCCCATCCTGGACAGCAACGGCCAGCCAACCGGCAAGACCCGTCCGATCGTCCAGACCGGAAACTACGGCGAAAACGTTGGCACCGTGACCCTGACGGTGGACACTGCTTCCAAGTCCGTGACGGCGTATAAGGCAGCCGTCGTGGACAGGACAACCGAAACGGCAGAAAGCCTCGTCGCCGCCTACCCGCGCGTCGCCGCGGTCAGGACGATTGTTGACAAGGCACTGGCCAATGCTGCAGAAATCGGCAACCAGCCCGTGGGTGCAGTGACCGCTGATATCACCACAGCCTTCACCCCTGATCCGGCCGGCGGTGCCCCCAAGCGCGACGACCGCGCGAACGAATCCACCCTTGGCAACCTCGTGGCGGACTCCCTGGTGGACACGCTCAAAGCACCGGAACTGGGCGGGGCGGAGATCGGCGTCGTCAATCCGGGCGGTCTCCGGAACGAGCTCTACTACGCACCCGACGGCACCATTACGTACGCAGAGGCCAACGCCGTGCTGCCGTTCGTGAACAACCTCTGGACCACGTCACTGACCGGTGCCCAGTTCAAGACCCTGCTGGAACAGCAATGGCAGACCAACCCGGACGGCACCATCCCCAGCCGCCCCTACCAGCAATTGGGCCTCTCCAAGAACGTCAACTACACCTACGACGCTTCCCGCCCTGCCGGTGACCGCATTACCGGCATCCGGATCGACGGCGAGGTCATTGATCCGGCCAGGCAGTACAGGATCGGGACGTTCAGTTTCCTCGCCACCGGCGGTGACAACTTCCGGATCTTCAAGGAAGGCAGCAACACGAAAGACACCGGACTGGTGGACCGCGACGCCTGGATCAAGTACCTCCAGGGGAACAATCCGGTCTCTCCGGACTTCGCGCGACGTTCCGTGGCCGTGGCCAACTCCACCGCGGCGGAAGTCAAGGCCGGCGACGCCATCGCCCTGGCCGTCTCCAAGCTGGACCTGACCTCCATCGGCAGCCCGGCCAACAAGACCCTCAAGGCTGTCTTCATCGACGCGAAGGGCGCCAACACAGCCCTCGGCGATGTGCCGGTATCCGGGGGTGCCGCGGTGGTCGACCTCAAGGTTCCAGCCTCGGCAGCTGCAGGACCGGGCACGCTGGTGCTGACCGCCGTCGAGTCCGGGACCGTAGTGAAAACGCAGGTCACGGTGGCTGACAGCGGACCCACCCAGCCCCAGTGCACGGCTCCGGTCAAGCCCACCAAGTGGTACGACGTCGTGGGATGGTTGAAGTACGCCATCGCGTGGCTTGAATACCAGCGGTGCCTGAGGGGCTAGCCGCTCCCCCGCCGTCGTCATGCCCCCAAGCCCGGCTTGGGGGCATGACGCGCTTAAATGCCGAGGATGCTCCGCGCGATTTCGTCGGCATCGCGCAGGGTTCGCTGGCCGCTGGCGTAAACCCTGCCGGTGCGCGGACGCGCTTCGGCGGCGATGGCGGTCCCCCACTGGGAGGCCGACAGCTGCAGCCCCAGGACATACATGCCCTTCGTGACGGAACCGTTGGCAGCGACTGGACGGTACGGGTGCGGCTGGACGTCCAGGCCCGTGGTCTGCATCGGTGTGCCTTCCACGCTCATCATGATCCTGGTGCGCACCAGGCCGTCAGCCATCAATTGCTCCAACAGCGGCGAAACGTTGAAATTGACCCGGTTGGCCGGCGACATCGCCTCGATCAGCGTGCGGGCTTCCGCGGGAGCGTCGTGTACCCAGGGTGAATCGGCCCGGAAGACTCTCGCGGTCCTGTCTACGCTGAACTTGGGGTCGGGTCCTACGAAGCTCACGACGCCGGCCCGCGCCAAGGCGGCCAGCTGTTCCGATCGCAGGGCGGGAGGACCGCTTGCCAGCCCCTCCACGAACGACTCAAACCATCCACGGAGTCCGGCAAGCCAGGACTCGTCGGTGATCCCCCCGTCCGCGACCACGGACTTCAAAATCGCACGGCCGGTATGAAGGGCGCCGATCGCCATCTTCACCGGGTCCGACTCCCCCAGGGCGGACCGCCGCGCGTCATCATCCAGGTATGCAGTGATCGCCGCATCCAGCTCACGGCGGGAACTGAAAGACCTGCCGGCTAATGGCGCGGCAAGCGCGCGCAGATTGAGGCGGCGCGAGGCTACGACATGCTTCTCCACGAGCTCACCAACGTCGCTCTCCCAGTTCGCCGTGGAGTGGGCGTGCGGCTGCATCGCGTCCCCCAGGTCCGCCAGGAACTGTTTCGGGTCGCGGATGGCTGCCGGTTGGGACCTCGCCAGCGTCGAGTAGTAAGCCCACAAGGCATCCCGGTGGAGCAGCGGCCACAGATCGTGGTCAAACGCCGGCTGGATTCCTGCCGCCCGAAAACGGTCCATGGCCGCCTCCGTCAGGTACCGCATGGTGACGCTGCTGGGGTAATACCCGGTCAGGCCGGCTTTCGCGCGGTACGGCGTCCCCCGCCGGGAGGCAGCAATGATCTTCGGTTCGCGGCCCGATGGCCGGTACTCAAGAGCGGCGGCTCCGGGTGAGCCGGCGTCCACAAACTTGCCCCCACGCCCTTCGGTGAGCTGCCCCATCACATCGAAGAAATTCAAACCCATGCCCCGGACCAGCACGGGCTCATTGTCCGGCACGCGCTGCCAGTCAACATCGGCAGGAGGCGCAGGAGGGAAATAGAGCAGGCCATGTTCGGCTGCCGCCTGGTCGAAGGAACGCTGCTCCGGGTTCAGCCGCGAGTCGACATGGCCCAGCGCCAGGACCACCGAACCGACGGTGAGGACCGCGCCGTCCGCAAGTTCGACGTCGAACTGGTCGCCTGACGGACGCGCAGCAACAGCCTCTGTCTGGTGGAAGGTGACCTCAACGGCGTCGGGCTTGCGCTCCAGCACCTCCGCGAGCGTCTGCCGCAGATAACGCCCGTACAGCGCCCTGCTCGGGAAATCATGGGACTCAAGCGTGGAAAGCTCCGCCTTTTCGGCCTCGTCCAGTCCGCGGCCATCACGACGGCGGGACTCCCGCCACTGGTCGAACGAACCACCCGCGAGCGGCGGCGCAAGTTGGGGATCCTCAGGAATCAGCGTGGGATAGAACGATTGGGTGTTCATCAGGAACAGCCGCGACTGCTCCGGCTGCCAGACATGCCCTGAACCCGCGGGGTAAGGGTCTACGACGTGGATATGGAGCGACTGGAGGGCTGTCGGGGTCGCCGTCCAGTTGGCGAGCAGGCGCTCAAGGACACTGGTCCCGCGGGGACCGGCCCCGATCAGGGCGACACTGCGTGTTTGCTTTATATCCACGCTCCAGCTTAACTTCCGTGTGACTTGCTTCCCGTTGACGGGAGTTGCTTGGATGGGGCGATGACCACCACAGCAGAGACCGGTCAGGGACCGGCCGAACCGATCGCACCTGAACCCACGGACGAGAACGCGTGGCTGGAAGACATCCACGGCGAGGAGCAGCTGGCCTGGGTCCGGGAACAGAACGCGCGTACCGAAGACCTGCTCGATGGTGACGACTACGCTGCCGTGGAGGCCGGAATCCTGGAAGTCCTCGACTCCACGGACCGCATCGCCATGGTGGGCAAACGGGGCGGGTACTACTACAACTTCTGGAAAGACCAGGAACACCCCAAAGGCCTGTGGCGCCGCACCACCTGGGACAGCTACAAGGCTGACGAGCCTGAGTGGGATGTGCTGCTCGATATCGACGCGCTGGCCGCTGCAGAAGACCAGGAGTGGGTTTTCCACGGAGCCACTTTCCTGCGCCCCCGGGACGGCGACGACTACCGGCACGCCATGATCGCGCTGTCGCCCGACGGCGGAGACGCCAACTGCTACCGCGAATTCGACGTAGCCACCCGCAGTTTCGTGGATCCTGTTGGCGGTGGCTTTGATATTCCCACGGCCAAGGGCAATATCAGCTGGCTCGACGCCGACACCCTGCTCGTCTCCAGCACGGCCGCCGGACTCCCTGCCACGTCCTCTTCGTATGCCCGGACCGGCGTGAAGCTTCGCCGGGGCCAACTGCTGGACGATGCCGAACGGCTTTTCGAGATCCCCGAAGACCACATGCTGGCCATGGTGGTCCACGACGCCACTCCGGGCTTCGAACGGACCTTTGCCGTTGACTACATCGATTTCTACAACCGCCAGACCTGGTTGATGCAGGACGGCCGGTGGCTGGCCATCGATGTGCCCACGGACGTCAACATCAGCGCCCACCGCGGCTGGCTCCTGTTCCGCCCCCGGAACGACTGGGAACCGGCCGGCACCGTGCATCCCGCCGGATCCCTGCTGGCCGCCAGGTTCAATGACTGGCTGGCGGGTTCCCGGGAGCTCACCGTCCTGTTCACCCCGGATGAACGAACGTCACTGCAATCCTGGAGCTGGACCCGCGACTACCTCCTGCTGAACCTCCTCCGGGACGTTTCATCGGAA
Source organism: Paenarthrobacter sp. NCHU4564 (assembly GCF_052156435.1). Taxonomy (NCBI): domain Bacteria; kingdom Bacillati; phylum Actinomycetota; class Actinomycetes; order Micrococcales; family Micrococcaceae; genus Paenarthrobacter; species Paenarthrobacter sp. NCHU4564. The sequence continues at coordinate 11,499 of NZ_JBQLIS010000025.1, read as the reverse complement.
ATCCGGGTACTGGATCCTTCCCAGGCCGGCCCGGACGGTTCCTGGGCGTCCACCCTGCTGGATGCCTGCCCGCCCCTGCATGATGTCAATGCCTACGCCGTGGACGACGAAGACTCTCTCCCCGGGCCGGGCGACGATGCGTCTTTGGACGCCGCCGGCAACGACTTCTGGCTGGTGGCCACCGGTTTCACGACACCTACCACCCTGATGCGCGGAACCCTGACGGCCGCTTCCGGAACCCCCACCGTGGTGAGCAGCCACGCCGTCGTCAAACAGTCGCCGTCGTTCTTCAACGACGAGCTCTACGAGGTGCAACAGCACTTTGCCACCTCCGCCGACGGCACCAAAGTCCCGTATTTTCAAGTCGCCGCCAAGGACCTGGTGCTGGACGGCCGGAACCCCACCCAGCTGTCCGGATACGGCGGGTTCGAAGTCTCACGCACTCCTGCCTACAGCGGAACCATTGGACGCGCCTGGCTGGAACGCCGCTTGACCGGTGCCGATGCACGCGGCGGTGTGTACGTGGTGGCGAACATCCGTGGCGGCGGCGAGTACGGACCGTCCTGGCACCGGGCGGCCCTGCAGGAGAACAGGCACCGCGCCTATGAAGACTTTGCAGCCGTGGCCAAGGACCTGGTCACCCGCGGCGTCACCAGCCGCCGGCATTTGGGCTGCGTGGGCGGCTCCAACGGCGGACTCCTGGTTGGGAACATGCTGACCCGTTACCCGGAGCTGTTCGGTGCTGTGTCCTGCGGCGTACCCCTGCTGGACATGCGCCGGTACACCAAGTTGTCCGCCGGATACTCCTGGATCGCCGAGTACGGCGACCCCGACGTGCCCTCGCAGTGGGAATTCATCAAGACTTTCTCCCCCTATCACCTGCTCAGGGACGGCGTGGACTACCCGGAGACGTTCATCTGGACGGCAACCTCGGATGACCGCGTCGGGCCTGTCCAGGCACGCAAAATGGCCGCCCGCATGCAGGCCATGGGCATACCGAACGTGTGGTTCCACGAAGCATTGGAGGGCGGACACGCGGGAGCCTCGGACAACCGGCAGGCCGCAGCATTGCAGGCCCGCAGCAATCACTTCCTCTGGCAGGCCCTGGCCGGAGCCTGAGTGGCTGGGCGGCTGTTTTGCACTGGGCCGCACGTTCTGCGTATCCTTGGTGGGCTAGCAATAGCGGATTGGAGACGTGCCAGAGCGGCCGAATGGACTTCACTGCTAATGAAGGGTCGGGGTTAAACTCGACCGGGGGTTCAAATCCCCCCGTCTCCGCGAATTGGTCCCGGTTCTTTTGAACCGGGACCTTTTGCGTTCCAGGTGTCCGCTGAGGGCTTCAGCCGGACGCCGCAAGCTACCTCCGGGCCGACCCGGCGCTGACCTCAGCACCTGCATCGCGGTGGAGGGCGAGGCTGTCGGCGGCGCTCACCAGCATCAGGACCGCCATGGCAATGAACGCGCCCTTGTAGGCGGCAATCTGGTCTGCGCCGAAGACCGGGGCGGTATCGAACAACCGCAGGAACAGGGCGCCCACCGCAATGCCTGCCCCTGCGGCCAGTTGGACCAGCGTGGCGGAAATGGCGTTGGCGGAGGGCAGCTCGTCCGGGATGATGTCCGCGTACTGCACTGAGGCGTAGGCGGAGAATCCTATGGAGCGGAACGCCCCGCTGAACAGAAGCAACGCAAAGATGATGGGTTCCGGTGTCTGCGGGGTCAGGAACGCGCAGAGGGCAAAGGTTGCCGCCGACGCCAGCGAGGCAAACACGAGCACCGGCTTGAAGCCAAAACGCCGAATGATGGGCGTGGTGGCTGGCTTGATGCCGATATTGCCGATGAACACGGCGGCCACCATCACCCCGGCCTTCAGGGGATCCCACCCGAACCCGTCCTGGAACATCAAGGGCAGCAGGAACGGGACGGAACTGATGGTCAGGCGGTAAATGAAACCACCCGTGGACGTCGCCCTGAACGTCCGGGTCCGGAAGACGCCGAGGTTGAACAGCGGCACGCGGGTCCTGCGCATCCACCAGACTGCACCTCCCAGCGAGAGGACTCCGGCAGCAACCACGACGGCGGCCAGCAGCCCGGGCGCGTGGCCGCCCAGGGTTTCCAGGCCTACCACCAAGGCACCAACGCCCAGCGTGGTCAGCAGCAGGCCAAACCAGTCCAGCTTGCGCTTGCCCTGAGGTTTGGTGCCCGGTACCAACCGGAGGGCTGCGATAAACGCCGCGATGCCCAGCGGCAGGTTGATGAGGAAGATCCAATGCCAGGACAGGAACGTGGTCAGGGCTCCGCCCACCATCGGAGCGAGGACGGGCGCAAGCAGGCCAGGCCACACCAGATAGGCGGTGGCACGCAGGAGCTCGGACTTGGGCGTGCCGCGGAGGACCACCAGGGTCCCGACCGGCACCATCATCGCCCCACCGGCTCCTTGGGCCACGCGGCTCAGCGTCAGCATGGTCAAGTCCTGACTGAGTGCGCATAGCAAGGATGCGACCGTGAACACCGCGATGGCCGCGCAGAACACCGTTCGGGCGCCCATCCGCTCGGCCAGCCAACTGCTGAGCGGAATACCCATGGCCACGGTCACCAGGTATGCCGTCATGGTGATGTTGACATCCGCCGCAGCTACGTTGAAGTCTGAGGCGATACTGGGAATGGCCGTGGTCAGGACTGTGCCATCCAGGAACTCCATGAAAAACGTCGCTGCCACCAGCAAAGCCAGGCGTGGCTGCCAGGTGCCTTCCTGTCCTGCTGTGACGTCCGTGCTGCTGGAAGGTGTACTCATGACTTCCGTCCGGGATCTCTGGGGTGGTCCGCTCCGCTCATGCGGGTTTGCCTAGATCCTATAGAGGCAGAGTGGGAGCGATCACAACATGACGTTCATCGTAGGGGTTTCATTGCAGTTGGACGTTCATATCGGGCGTCCATACGGGCGCCCCGCAACATCCCCGCGCTATTCCGGCGCTATCCCGCCTGCGCCAGGGCCAGTGGAAGCACCGCGCCGGCCCCAGCATGCCGAAGCGCTCCTCCCGCCACTGTCATGGTCCACCGTGAGTCGATCAGGTCATCCACCAGGAGGACAGGCTGTCCCTGCAAGGCTGTCAATGCGTGGGCCAGCTCCGGGCCTACGACCAACCGGTCCCAGACTCCCGCGAGCCTGAAGGCACTGTTGCCGCCACGTGATCCCGTGGGTCCACCGAACTGGGGCTGGAGCTGACCCAGATACGGCATACGGCCGATGCCTGCGATTCCTTCCGCCAACGTCGCCACCAACTGCGGTTTGCTTCTTGAGGGAATACTGATCACAGCGGCGGGGCGCCCGGCTCCGCTCCACGGCGTTCCGCCTTCGGCCCCGGACCATTCGCGCAGCACCTGGACGCAGCCCTGCAACATGGCGGGGTCAACAGCGCGGTCTGTCGCTCCTGCTGCAAACAGCTCCCGCAGCGGACCTCCCCAGCCCAGATCAGTCAACCGCGCAAGGACGCGTCCTTCCGAAACGCTTGTGTCCGGCTTGATCTTTCCCTTCACCGCGACCCCCAGCCGGTCCATGCCACTGGGCCACTGCAGCCGGGGCTCCACTGCGACTCCTGCCCGGCGCAGCGTCTGGCCGGCTGTATCCATGGCGGAGTCGGCGATATCCGACGGGAACCAGCGGCCGGCGCAGTTGTCGCAACGGCCGCAGGGAGCAGCCGTAGGATCATCCAGCACCGACGTGATGAACTCCATGCGGCAACCGGCGGTGTCCTGGTAGATCACCATCGAGTCCTGCTCATCCACGCGGGCCTCCGCGATTCGTGCGTACCGCTCAGCATCGTAGCTCCAGGGGTGTCCTGTTGAGCGCCAGCCGCCTCCTACGCGTTCCACTGCTCCGTCCACGGCCAAAACCTTGAGGAGGAGTTCCAACGGGGTGCGGCGAAGGTCCACCCGGGCTTCCAGTGCCACCGTGGACATGGCCGCACCTGCTTCCGACAGGACGTGCAGGACATCCGAGGCCTTTTCTTCGGAGGGCATGGACGCTGTCGCAAAGTACTGCCAGATCTCACGGTCCTCGGGTCCCGGAAGCAGGAGGACGTCAGCGTTTGCTGCGCCACGACCGGCGCGACCCACCTGCTGGTAGTACGCAACCGGGGACGACGGGGCGCCAAGGTGGACGACGAAGCCCAGATCCGGTTTGTCGAATCCCATTCCCAAAGCGGACGTGGCCACCAGTGCCTTGACCTGGTTGTCCTTAAGCAGTTGTTCGGCCCGCTCACGGTCCGCAGGATCAGTTCGGCCCGTATACGGAAGCACGTTGTGGCCGGCCTCGGACAACAGACGGGCGGTATCCTCTGCAGCGGAAACCGTGAGCGCATAGATGATGCCGCTTCCCGGAAGGTCGCCCACGTGCGTCAGAAGCCACCCAAGGCGGTCCCTGGAGTTGGCCAGCTTGAGGACGCCAAGCCGCAGGGACTCCCGCCCCAAGGCCCCGCGAATGGTCAGCACTCCTGCTCCGAGCTGTTCTTCAATATCGTGCACCACACGCGAGTTGGCTGTGGCGGTGGTTGCCAGCACGGGGACAGACCCCGGAAGTTGGGCGATGAGGTCCGCGATCCGGCGGTAGTCGGGCCGGAAGTCATGTCCCCAGTCCGAGATACAGTGCGCTTCATCAATGACCAGCAACCCCGTCCGGCGGATTAACTCCGGCAACTGGTTTTCCCTGAAGGCAGGGTTGGTCAGACGCTCCGGGGAGACAAGGAGTACGTCTACCTCGTCAGCGGCCAGCTGGGCCCTGACTGTCTCCCACTCAAGGGCGTTCGCGGAGTTGATTGCAACCGCACGGACCCCCGCCCGCGCGGCCGCCGCGACCTGGTCCCGCATCAGGGCCAGCAACGGCGAGACGATCAGCGTTGGACCTGCACCACGGCGACGCAGGAGCAGCGACGAGACGAAGTAGACCGCAGACTTCCCCCAGCCGGTCCTCTGCACCACCAGGGTCCTTCGCCCGGCATCAACCAGGGCTTCGATGGCCTCGAACTGCCCCTCGTGGAAGTCCGCCTCTGGATGTCCCACCAGCTCCCGGAGGCAGGCCAGGGCGTCCTGACGGGTAGATGTTTGCACGGAAGCGGCGGCGTTCGCGGGGTGATTGGCCATGGATTCCAGTATTCCAGCCAGCCCCGACAGCCATCACCATGCAACCGGCCTATGTGGAAAACGGGTTTCCACAAGCACTCCTCCCGGTTCCTGCCGAATTGCCCTCCCGCAGTAGGATTGAGCGCGTGACTAGCGAGCAGAACCAGAATTTCGACCTCTCGGCTTCCTTCAAGGCGTATGACGTCCGGGGAATCGTGGGGGAATCCATCACGGCTGAAATCGTTGAGGCCGTGGGTGCTGCCTTCGTTGATGTCCTTGGCCTGGAAGGCCAAACCGTCCTGGTGGGCGGGGACATGCGCCCTTCCTCCCCGGAGTTCAGCCGGGCGTTTGCCAATGGGGCTGCCACCCGTGGGGCGGACGTGCAGCTGCTGGACCTGATTTCCACGGATGAGCTCTACTACGCCAGCGGCGCGCTCAACGCCGCCGGGGTCACGTTCACTGCAAGCCACAACCCGGCGGAGTACAACGGGATCAAGATGGCCAAGGCCGGTGCGGTGCCGATCTCCTCGGAAACGGGTTTGAAGGAGATCCAGGCCCTGGCAGAGGAATACTTGAACAGTGGTTCCATTCCTGCCGCTGCCGTGCGCGGGCAGATCGGTGTCCAGGATGTCTTGAAGGGTTATGCCGAGTACCTGCGCAAGCTGGTGGACCTGTCCGGTTCGCGCCGGTTGAAGGTCGTGGTGGATGCCGGCAACGGCATGGCCGGGCTGACCACTCCCGCGGTGCTCGGTGACAAGCTGTTGCCTGCCCTGCCCTTCGAGATCGTCCCGCTGTACTTCGAGCTTGATGGCTCTTTCCCCAACCACCCGGCCAACCCTTTGGAGCCGGAAAACCTCCGGGACCTGCAGGCAGCGGTGATCGAGCACGGCGCGGATATCGGCCTGGCCTTTGACGGCGACGCCGACCGTTGTTTCGTGATCGATGAGACCGGCCAGCCGGTGTCCCCGTCCGCGATCACCGCATTGGTGGCCCGGCGGGAGATCGCCCGGGCCAAGGCAGCCGGTGAAGAAACCCCGGTGATCATCCACAATCTGCTCACGTCCAAGGCTGTGCCCGAGCTTGTCGCCGCTGATGGCGGCCGCGCAGTCAGGACCCGTGTGGGCCACTCGTTCATCAAGGCCGTCATGGCCGAAGAAGGCGCAGTTTTCGGTGGCGAACATTCGGCCCACTTCTACTTCCGCGATTTCTGGAACGCCGACACCGGGATGCTTGCCGCGATGCACGTCCTCGCAGCGTTGGGTGAGCAGGACGGGCCACTGTCGGAGCTGGGCCGGCAGTATGAGCCCTATGTCTCCTCCGGTGAGATCAACTCCGAGATCGAAGACAAGGCCGGCGCGATCGCGCGCGTACGTGAAGACTTCGCCGCAGAAGACATCGACGTCGACACCATGGACGGGTCCACCTTCATCGCCAGGAACGGATCCTGGTGGTTCAACCTGCGCCCGTCAAACACCGAACCGTTCCTGCGCCTGAACGCCGAAGCCAAAGACCAGCCCACCATGGAAAAGATCCGCGACCGCGTCCTCGCCATCGTCAGGGGATAAGGAACACAGACCATGAACCAAACACCTCAAGCAGCGGGGAATCCGGCCGAAGACCACACGCAAACCTCCACGCCCGGCGCGGAAGACGCCGGGATCGTCCAGGAGCGTGAACTCCGGGAGACCCTTGGTACAGCCCTGGGCACCGCGCAGGAACACCTGCTCCAGAACGGTGGATTCCTTCCCTTCGGCATCACACTGTCCCATGACGGTGAACTCAGGATCGTCATGGTGACGCCCAACGAGCCGGACGAGAACGGCGAGCTCGATGCCGGGCAGATGCTGGACGACGTTCAGCACCTCCTCCGCCAAGGCCGGGACGACTACCGCGCGGTAGCCATTGCCTACGACGTCACCCTGCCGGAACATGGATCGGACGGGATTACGGGAGCAGCGGAGCACCGCGACGGTGGCGTGCTGGCAGCGATAGTTCCCTATCATGAAACAGAAGACGGGTTCACTTTTGGAGCAATGGAGCCCGACACCCACGAGCCGACGATCTGGGTGGACTAGACCTCGTCACGTAAGGGAAAGCCATGAAAATCAATGCTTTCGCGGATGTGAGCCTCCGCGCTGTCATGGTGCTTGCCGCCGCACCGGACGGCACGTTGTTGACCACCCAGGCTGTGGCCAATGCCGTAGGCACTCCTTACAACCACGTCAGCAAAGCCATGGTCCGGCTGCGCGAGATGGGCTTGATTGATGTTGAGAGGGGCAGGCTCGGCGGCTCACGCTTGAACACCGCCGGCCGCCGGGCCACCGTCGGCCAGATCCTGAGGCAGCTTGACAGCCGCCAGGACCCGGCCGAGTGCCAGTCCCCCAATGGCGATTGCCCCCTCCTGACCGAGTGCGGGCTCCGCCATGCCATGAAACGTGCACGAGAAGCCTTCTACCGCGAGCTCGATGCCGTAGTCATTTCCTCTTTGCCCCATGCGCGCCAGATGGCTCCGGTCTTTCAAACCATCGGCCTGCGTCCCGAATTCCAACACGCGTCTGCAGGAGAACCGGCAAGCTCACCACAGGCAGCCCCGGCCCTCCCGTCTTGATCGGCCCGCGCCGTCCTGATCGGCCCGCGCCGTCCCGATCGGCCCGCGCTCGGCGGATCGGACCGCGCTTGGCGGACTCAACTTGCATAACCCTTCTACAGGGCGTAGAAATTGAGCTGTGAATACAAGCATTAGAAATACTTGTATTCGGATGGTCCGGACAACCCGGCCGGATACCAACGTCAGGAGAACCATGCTCTCGGAAAAATCCCGCCCCATCATTGAAGCCACTCTCCCACTGGTCGGATCACGGATAGGTGCCATCACCACAGACTTCTACAACCGCCTCTTCTCCGCGCATCCCGAGCTGCTGGACGGCCTGTTCAGCCGATCCAACCAGCGCTCCGGCGAGCAGCAGAAAGCGCTGGCGGGAAGCATCGCTGCGTTCGCCTCCCACCTGGTCAACAATCCAGGCACCCTTCCGGAGAGGGTTCTTTCGCGGATCGCCCACAAGCACGCATCCCTGGGTATCGTCGAGGAACAGTACGGGGTAGTTTACGAGCACCTTTTCGCAGCCATCGCGGCCGACCTCGCTGACGTCATCACGCCGGAAATCGCCGAAGCCTGGACCGAGGTTTACTGGCTCATGGCCGACGCCCTCATCAAGCTGGAAAAGGACCTCTACGAGTCCCAGGCCAACACCCATCTGTGGATGCCCTGGCGGGTGGTATCCAAGGAGGCGGCCGGCAAGGATTGCATGACATTCACCCTTGAACCTGCTGATGATACGCCGGTTACCGAAGCCAAGCCCGGCCAATACATCAGCGTCAAGGTGGCACTGCCGGACGGCCTCCGCCAGGTCCGCCAGTACTCGCTCACCGGCGGCGCGGGAACCAGCCGGGTCTTCACCACCAAACTCAACGACGGCGGCGAGGTGTCCACCGCCCTGCACACCGCCGTCGAACCTGGTGACGTTCTTGAGATTTCCAACCCGTATGGCGAAATCACGCTCAAGGACGGGGAGGGACCGGTTGTCCTTGCCTCGGCGGGAATCGGATGCACCCCGACGGCGTCGATCCTGCGCTCGCTCGCAGACGCCGGATCGGACCGCGACATCCTGGTCCTCCACGCCGAGCGGTCCATGGACGGTTGGGCCCTGAGCGGCCAGATGACTGCGGACGCCGCGAAGATCGATGCCCGGTTGCACCTCTGGCTGGAGTCCCCGGAACCCGGAGCCAACGCCGGCTTCATGTCGCTGCGCGAGGTGGACCTGCCGGCCGACGCCTCGCTCTACTTGTGCGGGCCGCTGCCTTTCATGAAGAAGATCCGCGACGAAGCGATTGAAGCCGGCATCCCCGCCACCCGCATCCATTACGAGGTTTTCGGACCGGACGTCTGGCTTGCCAACTAGAAAAACCAACGACGGCGGCCTGTCACCTTTCCAGCGAATGGTGACAGGCCGCCGTCGTTCACTTAGGGACGCCGTTGTCCCTAAGAGGTCTAGGCCAGACGCTTCTTGAGGCCGTCCAGTTCAGACTGCAGTGCTGCCGGGAGCGAACCGCCGAAGTTGGCGAACCATTCCTCGATGGAAGCCAGCTCTGCAGCCCACTCGTCAGCGTCAACGCGGACCGCTGACTCAACCTCGGCCGGGGTCATGTCCAGGCCCTCAAGGTCGATTGAGTCTCCGGTCGGGACGAAGCCGATCGGGGTCTCCACGGCGTCGGCCTTCCCTTCAAGGCGCTCGATGGCCCACTTGAGCACGCGTGCGTTGTCACCGAATCCGGGCCAGGCGAAGCCACCCTCGGCCGTGCGCCGGAACCAGTTGACCAGGAAGATCTTCGGCAGTCGCCCGGGGTTGCCCTTGGCCGACAGGTTGACCCAGTGGTTCAGGTAGTCGCCCGCGTCGTAACCGATGAACGGGAGCATGGCCATGGGGTCGCGGCGGACAACGCCAACGGCGCCGGCGGCAGCAGCAGTGGTCTCCGACGAAAGGGTGGAGCCCATGAAGATGCCGTTGGACCAGTCGCGGGCCTCGGTGACCAGCGGGATGGTGGTCTTGCGGCGGCCACCGAACAGGATCGCCGAGAGCTCCACACCGTCGGGGCTGTAGTACTCGTCCGCCAGCATGTCGATCTGGTCGATCGGCGTGCAGAAGCGTGAGTTCGGGTGCGCAGCCGGGGTTTCCGAATCCGGAGTCCAGGAGTTGCCCTGCCAGTCGGTCAGGTGCGCCGGGGTCTCCTCGGTCATGCCTTCCCACCAGACTCCACCGTCGTCGGTCAGCGCGACGTTGGTGAAGATGCTGTTGCCCTTGGCGATGGCGCGCATGGCGTTGGGGTTGGTGCCCCAGCCGGTGCCCGGAGCGACGCCAAACAGGCCGGCTTCCGGGTTGACGGCGCGGAGTTCGCCTTCCTTGCCGAAGCGCATCCACGTGATGTCGTCGCCAAGGGTCTCCACCGTCCAGCCCTTGATGGTGGGATCGAGGAGCGCAAGGTTGGTCTTGCCGCAGGCGGACGGGAACGCAGCGGAGATGTAGTACGTCTTCTGTTCCGGGGAAGTCAGCTTGAGGATCAGCATGTGCTCTGCCAGCCATCCCTCATCGCGGGCCATCACGGAGGCGATGCGGAGTGCGTAGCACTTCTTGCCCAGCAGGGCGTTTCCGCCGTAGCCGGAACCGAAGGACCAGATGGAGCGCTCTTCAGGGAAGTGCACGATCCACTTCTCCGGGTTGCAGGGCCAGGCGACATCGGCCTGGCCGGGCTCCAGCGGAGCGCCAAGGGAGTGCAGGGCCGGCACGAAGAAGGCGTCGGTCTGGGTGATGCGCTCGAGGACATCCGAGCCGATGCGGGCCATGATGCGCATGGAGGCCACCACGTAGGCGGAGTCGGTGATCTCAACGCCGAACTTGGGGTCTTCGGCATCCAGGTGGCCCATGACGAATGGAATGACGTACATGGTGCGGCCGCGCATGGAGCCGGCGAACAGGCCGCGAAGCTTCTTCTTCATCTCCTCCGGCGCCATCCAGTTGTTGGTGAAGCCGGCATCGCGCTCGTTTTCGGAGCAGATGAAGGTCTGCTCTTCAACACGGGCAACGTCTGCGGGATCGGAGAACGCGGCAAAGGAGTTGGGGAACGTCTCCGGGTTCAGGCGCTTCAGAGTTCCAGCCTCGACGAGCTCGTCGGTCAGCTTCTTGTTCTCTGCTTCGCTGCCGTCAACCCAGTGGATGCGGTCCGGCTGGGTCAGTTCAGCAACTTCCTCAACCCAAGCCAGAAGGCGTGCATGCGTAGTAGGTGCCTTCTCAAGCAGCGGCAGTCGCGCCAGATCGCCCATTGCGGTTCCCTTCCTCGGGTTCAGTGGTGTGTCCTAAACGATAGGGGCCGCGGACCAGACCATTGGGCTTGTCAGACATCTGATCTGCAAAGGAACGAAGAGCAAAACCCCGGGAATTCAAGGATCTTGGCTTCGAGGAAGCGTATTTAAGTGACAAAGGTCACGTAGACCGGTCTAGTTGCGCAGATTACAGCTTCTCGATTTGGAACTTCACATGAACTTCTGTAAAGTTTATTGAGGTTCGAGGGGGTCAGAGAAACAGACCGCCGCGAATCACGCGAAATGCGCCCATAGCTCAGCTGGATAGAGCGTCTGTCTACGGAACAGAAGGTCAGGGGTTCGAATCCCTTTGGGCGCACAAATGAAGACCCGCACCGGTTCGCCGGTGCGGGTCTTTTTCTTTCCCCTGCGTACTAACCGAGCACCCAACCAGGTCGCAGGTTGTGGGGGGTTGTGGCCCCCAAAACCCCCCAAACGCCGGCCGGGGGGGTGGGGGAGGGCGGGGGTAA
>NZ_JBQLIS010000024.1:0-65191 GCF_052156435.1 Paenarthrobacter sp. NCHU4564 | reverse complement strand
CCCCCCCCTTAACCCCACGGGGGGGCGCTTTTGGGGGGGTTTCCCCCCCACAACCCGCAAAAAATCCCGACCCAGTTGGGTGAGGGGGGAGGTTACTTGAGGCCGGCGCCTGGGAGCAGTTTGGTGGCGCCGAGGGAGTCCGCTACGAACGCGTAATCCCAGGCCCGCTCGCGCCATTGCACGTACCGGCCGGAAGCTCCGCCGTGGCCACCGTCCATCTCGATCTTCATGACAATCGGCTCGGAACCCGTGGACACGGCCCGCAGTGCCTGCACCCACTTGGCCGGTTCCACGTACAGCACCCGGGTGTCGTTGAAGGACGTAACAGCGGCGATCTTCGGGTAGGCCACAGAACGCACGTTCTCGTACGGGGTGTAGGACTTCATGTATGCGTACGCTTCCGGGTCGGTGATGGGATTGCCCCACTCCTCCCACTCCAGGGCGGACAGCGGAAGCTCCGGGTCCAGGATCGTCGTCAGGGCGTCAACGAACGGCACCTGGGCCACCACGGCTGCGTACTTCTCCGGTGCCATATTGGCCACGGCGCCCATCAGCAAGCCACCGGCGGAGCCACCCATCGCAGCAATGCGGGACGGATCCACCCACCCCGAGGAAGCCAGCCAGTCGGTAGCAGCGATGAAGTCGGTGAACGTGTTCTTCTTGGTGAGCTTCTTGCCGTCCTCGTACCAGTGCCGGCCGAGCTCGCCGCCACCACGGATGTGCGCAATGACCATTACGATTCCGCGGTCCAGCAGGGACAACCGGGCCACTCCGAAACCGGGATCCATGCTCATCTCATACGAGCCATACCCGTATACCAGGCCGGCGGCTGTGCCATCCTGCTTGACCGAAGCGTGCCTCAGCACGGACAGCGGAACCCGGGTGCCGTCGTCGGCGGTTGCCCATTCACGGGTGGCGACGTAATCGCTGGGAGAGTAGCCGCCCAGCACGGGGCTCTCCTTGCGGAGCAGCAGCTCACCAGCGGGCTTGTCCGGCGTGGGCAACACGAAGTCGTACACCCGCGACGGCGTGAAGTAGGACGTGTAGCCCATGCGGATCACCGGAGCTTCATAGTCCGAACCGGATACGCCTGCCGTGTAGAGCTCTTCGTCGAAAGCCGGCTCCACGGGCGATGCCTGCCCTGCCGTACCGAGACCGGCGAGCGGCAGTACCTGGACGCGCTCGATGGTGTCCTTGCGGATGGACAGCACCAGGTGGGTGGACGTGACGCCCGCGCCGTTGACGCGCACTTGGTCGGAATGCCCGACGACGGTACGCCAGTTTTGCTCCGACAGCGGCTTGGCCAGTTCTTCCGGATCAACCAGGCTCACCATGGAATTGATGGCGTCCTTGTTGTGGGTGACCAGGAGGGTCTCGCGGCCGTCCAGGAGGAAGGGCTCGGCCTCGTAAAGGAGGCGTTCGTCGCGGGAGATGACCGTGGCCAGGCCGGCGTCGTAGTCGTCGAAGCGCAGCAGACGGGTTTCGCTGAACTCGGAGCACCCGATGCTGAGCACCAGGTGACGCCGGTCGGAGGCGAGGTCGAAGCCCAGCCACATGGCGACGTCGTCTTCCTGGTACAGCACCTCATCATCGGCGACCGGGGTGCCCAGGACGTGCGACTTCACCTGGTACGGACGCCATGAATCATCCACCACCGTGTAAAACAGGCGTGTGCCGTCGGGGGAGAAGGCCACACCGTAGAAGATGTTCTCGATGACGTCCGGCAGGAGTTCGCCGGTGCGGAGGTCCTTGATGCGCAGCGTGAAGCGCTCGTCCCCGGAGTTGTCCACCGCGTAGGCGTAAAGGTTGCCGTCGATCGTGACCGCGGCGCCGCCGACGCTGAAGAAGGGTTGGCCCTCGGCCTCCACGTTGCCGTCCAGGAGGACCTGCTCACCCTCGATGGAGATTCCCGGCTCCACCACGGGCGGCGTCCAATCGGCCACACGGTCGCCGGTTTCCTGCGCGCGGACGCGGCACTGGATGCTGTATTCCTTGCCTTCCACCGAGCGGCTGTAGTACCACCAGCCGTCCTTGCGGTTGGGCACCGACAGATCCGTCTCCTGGGTGCGGCCCTTGATTTCCTGGAACATTGCCTCGCGGAGCTGTTCCTGGTGCGCGGTGACGGCTTCCTGGTAGGCGTTCTCTGCCTTGAGGTGCTCTATGACCTCGTCCGATTCCTTGTCCCGCAGCCATTCGTAGTGGTCGATGAACACGTCGCCGTGGTGTTCGCGACGGGCAGGGACGCGTTTGGCGACAGGGGGCTGGACGGAGGAACCCGAGGCAGGAGCAGGCGCGGAGGAAGTGTGGCTCATGGGGCCACTCTATCGCCCAACTGACTGGCATCAGGGGTTGTTCCCAGCGCTCAGAACAACCCCTGATGCCAGCTAGTTGGGGGAGGAGCCCTGGGTGGACACGGCCACCCGGTTCCGTCCCGACGCCTTGGCTGCGTACAGGGCAAGGTCGGCCTCCTTGAGGAGCTGCTCCGTCCCCGCCCGGTGCCGTTCGGTGTACGCGGCAACCCCGGCGCTGATGGTCAGCACCCCGTCCGGATCCCCTGAATGCTCGATCTGCAGCGCATGCACCGCGGACCGGACCCGCTCCAGGACCACCTCGGCCCCCGAGGACGTCTGATCCCGCAGGACCAACAGGAACTCCTCGCCCCCGAACCGGTACACCGCGTCCGAGGCCTGGACTTCCGCCGCCAGCGTCGAGGCGATCGTGGCCAGCGCAGCATCACCGGCCTGGTGACCGTAGAGATCGTTGTAGCTCTTGAAGTTGTCCACGTCCACCATGGCCAAGCAGTAGTCACCCGGCCCGGCCGAGGTATGCAGCCCGGCCAGGTCCTCCGTCAGCTTGAGTCGGTTGTGCAGCTTGGTCAGCGGATCCGTCCGGGCCTGCTCGGTCAGCGCCGAACGGTACCGGGCCAGATCGGCGTGCAGCGAAGTAATCCGTTGCGCGGCCAGCAGGCGGATATGCAGGTTGAAGGGGTCCAGCGGTTTGGTGACGTAATCATCCGCGCCGGCCTCCATGCCTGCCAGGACGTCTTCGCGGGAGCCGTGGGACGTCACCAGGATCACGTAGGTGTAGCTCTCGTCCTCGGCGGAGCGGATCGCCCGGCACAGGTCCAGTCCGTTCATGCCCGGCATCATCAGGTCGGTCACCACGGCCTCCGGACTGTGGACCTGGAACAGTTCCCATGCGGAGTCACCGTCCACGGCCACGATGCACTCGTGGCCCGACTGCTCCACCGCGGCCTTGGTGATCATCCGGGAGATCAGTTCGTCATCAGCTATCAGGACTTTCATGAAGCTCCCAACACCACACGCGCAAGCGCCCGGTCCACACGGTCCAGTTCATGGTGGAGTTCCTGGAGCAGCGGGGCTCCGGCAGCCTCCAACCCGGGCTCGGCTGCCCGGCCCAGGGCCTCCAGTTCCTTCGCCAGCCCGGCAGCGCCCACCGCGCCGATATTGCCCGCCGCTCCGGACAACTTGTGCGCCGCGGACTGCAGCGCCCTGGCGTCGTTCCCGGCCAACGCGGCGGCCAGGTTCTCCAGGGACGCACTGGATTCTGTCCGGAAGGCCGTGATCGCGTCCGGCAGCAAACCCGGACCCAGCGACCGCAGCAGCTCCAGGCGGTCCAGATCCAGCACCGCGTCGTCGCCTGCCGCTGTCACGCCAGTGCCCGACGCCGGTGCTGCCGCCGGCTGAGGCTCCGCACCACCCGCCGTGGCACCAGCCGCCGGCTGCGGCGCGGCACCACCCGCCGTGGCACCAGCCGCAGCGTCACCCGCGACCGGGCCGTCCGGCGTCGTACTTTCCGCGGAGTTGGCCGAAGCAGCGGCCGGCTGCGGCACCCACGTGGCCAGGATTTCGCCGAGTTTGTCCACGTCCACGGGTTTGCTGATGTAGTCGTCCATTCCGGCGGCGAAGCAACGCTCGCGGTCTTCGTTGAGGGCTCCGGCCGTCATGGCAATGATGGGGATGCGTGGGCGGCCGGCGTCCCGGGCGCGGATGGTGCGGGTGGCTTGGAAACCGTCCATGACCGGCATGTGGCAGTCCATCAGGACTGCGGCGTACTCCCCGGTGAGGGTGGCCTCCACTGCCTGCGCGCCGTCGTTGACGATGTCCACTTCGTATCCCAGCCGCCGGGCCATGCCACGGGCCACCAGTTGGTTGACCTCGTTGTCTTCCGCCACCAGGAGCCTGCCGTGGAGCTGCGCGGGGCGTTCGAAGACAGGGGCGTGGGCGACGGCGCGTGGCGCTGTCTTGGTGGCAACGAGCCGGAGCAGCCGGTTGTAGAACTCGGAACTGCGGACCGGCTTGGTGAGGTACTCGCGGATTCCGGCGGAGGTGAGGTCAGCCTTCTCCACGGCCATGGTGGAGGTCAGGAGGATGATGCCGGGCGCTGGGTTGCCGTTGCTTTCCGCCTTGATCAGGCGGGCCAGTTCCAAGCCGTCAGTGTCGGGCATGCACATGTCCACCACGGCGAGGTCGTAGGGAGCGCTGGCCGTGGCTGCCGCGTGGTATTCCTCCAAAGCGGCGTTCGCATCGGGTACTGCCACGGGGACCATGCCCCAACTGGCCAGCTGCGTTTCCAGGACCAGCCGGTTGGTGGCGTTGTCATCCACCACCAGGACTTTCCGGCCTGCCAGTGTCGCGGGCAGGGCAGTTGTTTCTGTTGGTGCCGGGCCCACGGGCAGTTCCAGGACGAACCAGAATTTGCTGCCCTTGCCGACCTCGCTGTCCAGGCCGATCTGCCCGCCCATGACTTCGGTGAGCCGGCGTGAGATGGCCAGTCCCAGGCCGGTACCGCCGTAGCGGCGGGTGGTGGAGGCGTCGGCCTGGGCGAACGATTCGAAAAGCCGGTGGTGGTCCTCAGGGCTGATGCCGATGCCGGTGTCGCGGACCTCGAACCGCAACCGGGCGTCCTTTCCATCCTGTTCCAGCACGGAGACCTGGATTTCCACTTCCCCGGAGGGGGTGAACTTGACCGCGTTGGAGGACAGGTTCAGCAGGATCTGCCGGATGCGCCCGGGGTCGCCCATGAGCCGTTCCGGCACGTCCGGGTGGCAGTAGGAGATCAGCTCCAGGTCCTTGCTTTGCGCGGCCTCCGCCACCAGCCCGGCAACTTCTTCCACGAGCTCCCGCGGATCGAAGGCGGTAACGTCCAGGTCCACCTTGCCGGCTTCCAGCTTGGAGAAGTCCAGGATGTCGTTGATGAGTGTCAGCAGGACCTCGCCGGCACCCTTCACGCCCCGTGAGTACTGGCGTTGGGCTTCGCTGAGCTCGGTGTCCATCATGAGCGAGGTCAAGCCGATCACGGCGTTGAGCGGTGTGCGGATTTCGTGGCTCATGGTGGCAAGGAACTCGGACTTGAGGCGGCTTGCCTCCAGGGCGTCCTCGCGGGCGTCGAGCAGTTCGGCGGTGCGCTCGGTGACCTTGGACTCCAGCTCGCTGGTGAGCGTGACGTTTTCGACGACGATCAGCACCTGCCGCACGACGACGAACGCCACCATCAGCAGGCCCGTGACTATGAGGATGGGATCGTTTCCGACGGCACGTCCGGGGATGAAGAACACCGCGCTGAACACGGGAAGGTACGGGAGCAGCTCCAGCATCGCGGCGTACGCGCGGCCATCCTTCCTCGCGGTACCTGTCTCCCGGACCAGGGGACTGAGGCCCACCAGCAGGAAGGCGAGGACCCAGCCCAGCGTGAGGGGTGAACCCGTGACGCCGGTGATTCCCTCGATCGTGAACCGGACATACGTGAGGTCCGTGATGGCCAGGATCCAGAATCCCAGCCCCAGGCAAAGCCAGGGGAGCCGCCGGCCGCGGGCTGCCCGCATGGTCAGGACGATCACCACGGACACCATGAGAACGTCGGCGATCGGGTAGGCCATCTGCGTGGCCTGCGCCAGCGGATCCTGTTCAGTCCCGCCGGCGATCGGGCCCAGGAGCGAGGTCCAGACGATGAAGAACATGGAGCTTGCCACCACCCCCGCATCCAGGATGGTGCGCCGGACAGGGAGCCTGAGTCCTTGCCCGCGCAGCAGCAGGACCAGCCCGATCGCCGTGGGCAGCGCGTACCAGACAAAACCCACATCCGCGAACGAAGGGAAAGGGTATTGGTGGTCGAGGGTGATTCCGTTCAGGGTCCAGATGGCTTGGCCGGCACTCCACACGGCGAGGCCGGCCACCACGAACCAGCGGGCCATCACGGTGTTGTGGACCACCGGGCCGCGCTTGACCTCCGCATGGTGCTTGAACGCAGCCCGTGCGTGGACCACAAGGGCGGTCAATACCGCGGTGAGGATGGCGAGGTCGCCGGTCAGTTGCGCAGTGGCCGTCCCGATACCGCTGGCGAACATGATGGTCAGCAGAACGGCACACACGCCGGCGGCCGTCATGAACAGTGGCAGGCCTTTCCCTGCCGGGCGCGCTGAAGGAACCCCGTGCTTCACTCCTGCCACTGAACCCCCGCTTCCAAGAGTGGCCCCACCAAAAGCGAACGACGCGTCTATCCCTTGCGCTGAGGAGAGCATACGCCAGCGGCCATGCCCCCGCCTACCGCTCCGGGGTCAGGACCTTCGTAAAGATCACCGTGCCGTTGGCATTCCGCAGGCTCACTGTGAAGGTGCCGTCATCGGAAAGGTCCACGTGCCCGAAGTACTGGTTCTCGCCGTCCCGCGGTGATTCGCCCGGGAACCGTCCGGCACGGGAGAACACCACCTCGGGTCCGAACGTCCCATCCATGTCGTTCGGGCCGAAGGACCCTGCGTTGATGGGGCCGGCCACGAATTCCCAGAACGGGTCGAAGTCCGTGAACGACGCCCGTTCCGGGGAGTAGTGGTGGGCCGCGCAGTAGTGCACGTCAGCGGTCAGCCAGACGATGTTCTTCACTCCGGACTTCTTGAACGCCGACAGCACGGCCGCGATTTCCAACTCACGGCCCAGCGGCGCTCCCGGATCCCGGTTGGCCAGGCTCTCCTGGTTCACGGCGCCGTCGGGAACGATGATGCCCAACGGCAGGTCCGCGGCGATCACCTTCCACGTGGCCTTGGACTGCCGGACTTCCTTGATCAGCCAGTCAACTTGTTCCTGGCCGAGGATGCTGGTGGCGTAGGGTTCCTTGCCGTCCGTGTTGGGGGACTTGAAGGTCCGCATGTCCAGGCTGAAGATGTCCAGCTGCGGGCCGCGGGGAATCTTCCGGTAGATGCGTGCGGGTTGGTACTGCCCGCCGTCGAACGTTCCAGCGCGCCACAGCGCCGCGGAGTCCGCGATCGGCATGTTCTCCTGCCACGCCTGGCGGCCGCGTGCGGCGAGCACATTGACGTTGCGTTCGGTGTAGCGGGGGTCGTCCAGGATTTCGCCGGGGTACCAGTTGTTGGTGGTTTCGTGGTCATCCCACTGGGCGATCACAGGGACATCGGCGAACATGGCGCGCATGTTGGCATCGAGTGAGTTGTAGCGGTGGCGTCCGCGGTATTCCTTGAGGGTTTCGGCGACTTTGGAGACTTCCTCGGTGACGATATTCCGCCACACCTGGCCGTCCTTCTCGGTGACCGTGGCGGCAATGGGGCCGTCGGCGTAGACGGTGTCGCCGGAGTGGATGAAGAAGTCCGGGTTGGTGCGGTGCATGGCCGCGTAGCCGCGCATCCCGCCGAGTTCCTCGTTGATGCCCCAGCCCTGGCCGGCGGTGTCGCCGGTCCAGACGAACGATTGGGAGCCCGACGCCGGCCTGCCGCCTTCACGCCCGCCGTCCGTGCCGCCGTCGTGCTTTCCGTGGATGGCTCCGGGAGCGGTGCTGAAGGTCCCGTGCACGGCTTCTCCTGCGCCGTTGTCGTCTTCGAAGTTCAGCTCAAGCTTGAAACGGGTGCCCGCGGGGAGTCCCTTGGCATGGATCTTGGCGGTGAAGTCGCTGGCCTCGGTGGCCAGGGGGCCGCGGATGGTGCGGCTGAATCCGTAGCGCCCGCGGAGGATTTCCCCGGCGCTGTCGATCGCCTGGAGCGTGGCGGTCATCCTGCCCGGACCGGAGGCGCGGGACCAGAGAACGGCGGAGTCCGTGGTGACGTCACCGGTGGCGATGCCCGTGGGGAGGGTGAGCCGCTTGCGGACCAGCGGGATTGCCGTGGGGGCAGCGGAAGCCGGGGCGGTTCCGGCGGCGGTTCCGGCGGCGAGCCCGGCCATGGTGAGACCGGCGAGGGACGTTTTGACGAGGGTGCGGCGTGAGAAGTCAGTCATGCCGTCTACTTTTGCCAGCCGCCGTGAACAGAGGGTGAGCCTGAGGTGAAGCCAAAAGGTTGACTGAAAACACCCGCTCCGCATATTCTGAACGAACGGTCGGTAATTTATTAGGAGCAACCATGGCATCGCAGAATCTGCAGTCAGTGCCCGCTGAGCTGTCCCCGGAGGAACAGGAGCGGGAGGCAGCCGGTCAGGCGTACTTTGATCGCATCATTTCGGAAGACTCGCGCATCGAACCCCGCGACTGGATGCCGGCGGCTTACCGCAAGACTTTGCTGCGCCAGATCTCGCAGCACGCGCACTCGGAAATCATCGGCATGCAGCCGGAAGCCAACTGGATCACCAGGGCACCGAGCCTGAAGCGCAAGTCCATCCTCATGGCCAAAGTCCAGGACGAGGCAGGCCACGGCCTGTACCTGTACTCGGCGGCCGAGACCCTGGGTCAGACCCGGGACAAGATGATGGAAGACCTCATCGCCGGGAAGGCCCGGTACTCGTCGATCTTCAACTACCCCACGATTTCCTGGGCGGACATGGGAGCCATCGGCTGGCTTGTTGATGGCGCGGCCATCTGCAACCAGGTGCCTCTCTGCCGTGCGTCCTACGGTCCTTACGGCCGCGCAATGGTGCGCATCTGCAAGGAAGAGTCCTTCCACCAGCGCCAGGGTTTCGAGATCCTGCTGGAACTGTCCAACGGCACGCCTGCGCAGAAGCAGATGGCCCAGGATGCCGTGAACCGCTGGTACGCGCCGTCGCTGATGATGTTCGGCCCGCCGGATGACGATTCCCCCAACTCCAAGCAGTCCATGGCCTGGAACATCAAGCGCTTCAGCAATGACGAGCTGCGCAGCCGGTTCGTGGGAATGATGGTGGAGCAGGTCAAGGTCCTGGGCCTGACCCTGCCCGACAAGGACATCCGTTTCAACGAAGAAACCAAGAAGTGGGAGCACGGACCCCTGGACTGGAACGAGTTCAAGGAAGTCCTGGCCGGCCGCGGTCCCTGCAACTCGCAGCGCATCGAGCGCCGCCGCGAGGCACACGAGGATGGTGCCTGGGTCCGGGAAGCAGCGGCAGCCTACGCCCGCAAGCAAGCACAGAAAGCGAACGCAGCATAATGGCTCCCCACGGAAACCCTGAAGCCCCGGCCAGCGCCGCCGGCGAAGTCAACAGCGAGGCACCCAAGGTTGCTGCCACCACGGCAGAAAGCACGACGCCGGCACCCGCCTCTGCGCCTTCGGTCGCCACCGGTGCGGCTCACCAAGAGACGCCCTGGTCCCTGTGGGAGGTCTTTGTCCGCTCCAGCCGTGGCCTCTCGCACGTCCACGCAGGTTCGCTGCACGCCCCGGATGCCGCCATGGCCCTCCGGAACGCCCGCGATCTCTACACCCGCCGCAACGAGGGCGTCTCCATCTGGGTGGTTCCGGCCGAGGCCATTGCCTCCAGCGATCCTGACTCCAAGGGTGCCTTCTTCGAGTCGCCGCAGGGCAAGGACTACCGGCATGCCACGTACTACACCAAGAGCGAAGGCGTGAAGCACCTGTGACTTCCCACGAAACCAACACTGACTTCGCGATCGACGGCCACGGCGACATCTCCGTCGGCGTCCACGGTGCCGGTGCGTCCGGCGACGGTTCGGCCAGCGCCACGCGTATCACGCCGGGCAACGCGCTGCGCCCCGAAGACATTGCCCTTGAGGTCCGTCGCGGGCAGGTCAAGCCGGGCGAGGACGTGGCAGAGTACGCGCTGCGGATCGGCGACGACGGCTTGATCCTGGCCCAACGCCTGGGCCACTGGATCTCCCGTGCCCCGGAGCTCGAGGAAGACATTGCCCTCGGCAACATCGCCCTGGACCAGTTGGGCCACGCCCGGTCCTTCCTTACCTACGCCGGTGCGGCCTGGGACAAGTCCGAGGACGACCTCGCCTACTTCCGCCGCGAGCACGAATTCCGCTCAGCACACCTGTTCGAGCAGCCCAACGGCGACTTCGCGGTCACGATTGCACGGCAGTTCATTGTGAGCTTCTACCAGTTCGAGCTCTACACAGCGCTCACTGCGTCCACGGATCCCACCCTTGCAGCCATCGCAGCGAAGGCCGTGAAGGAAGTGGACTACCACCGTGACCACAGCGCCCAGTGGGTCCTACGGCTTGCCGGTGGAACTGAGGAGTCCCGTGCCCGGATGATCCAGGGCTTCAAGCTGGTGTGGCCGTACGTGGACGAACTATTCGAGGACGACGAGCTCACCACCCGCCTGGCCGCAGCCGGTGTCACGGTCCAGCCGTCCAGCCTGCGCGAGGCCTTCGATCGCCTGACCGGTGAGATTTTCGCCGAAGCGGAACTGACCGCCCCTGACGTTCCCCAGTCCTTGGGTGGCGGACGCCGTGGCAAGCACTCCGAACACCTGGGCTATGTCCTGGCCGAAATGCAGGTCCTGGCCCGCGAACACCCGGGCGCGAGCTGGTGATGGTGATGGCAACGGTCACCACTGCTGAACAGCAGGCCTGGGACATCGCCTCCACGGTCTGCGATCCGGAGATCCCGGTCCTCACCATCGAGGACCTGGGCATCCTGCGCGGTGTCCGGGTTACGGAAGTACCCCAGCCCGAAGGAAACCACGGCGCCGGCCCGGCAAGTACCGCCGTCGAGGTCACCATCACGCCCACCTACTCGGGCTGCCCCGCGATGGACGCCATCGGTGACGACCTGCGGGCTGCCTTCCGCAACGCCGGATACGCAGCTGTTGAGGTGAACCTGGTGCTTTCCCCGGCCTGGACCACGGACTGGATGACAGAGTCCGGCAAAGCCAAGCTGGAGGAATACGGCATTGCGCCTCCCACCGGGCGCGCCGCCGCTGGTGGCCATTCGGGTCCGGTGCGGTTGAGCCTGGCTGTGAAATGCCCGCAGTGTTCGTCGCTGAACACCAAGGAACTCACCCGCTTCGGTTCCACCTCCTGCAAGGCGCTGTTCGTCTGCCAGGACTGCAAGGAACCGTTCGACTACTTCAAAGTCCTGTAAGGAATTCCATGACCACCGAAACCCAGACGGCCAGCCGCCGTCGTGCGTCTTTCCATCACCTGACCGTCTCGGAAGTCCGGCGCCTGACGGACGACGCCATTGAGGTGACGTTCGCTGTTCCCGTGGAGCTGGCCGGGCAGTACGACTACCTTCCCGGACAGTACGTGGCCCTCCGCACCACGTTGCCGGATGAGAACGGTGAGCCGCACGAGGTCCGCCGCAGCTACTCGATCTGCGCAGAGCCGCGCACGTTCGACGATGGCAGCAGCGAAATCCGCGTGGCGATCAAGAAAGACCTGGGCGGTATTTTCTCCACCTGGGCCAACGCCGAACTGAAGGCCGGCGATGCCTTGGACGTCATGAGCCCGCAGGGTGCCTTCATCTCGCGGCACGGCAAGGACGGCTCGGACGTCCAGCACAACGTGATGAACTCGATGAACCACCCCGAGGAGCTCGCGGGGGAGCCGGGCAGTTTCGTGGCCATCGCCGCAGGTTCCGGCATCACGCCGGTCATCGCGATCGCGCGGACGCTGCTGGCTGCAAATCCCGACACCAGGTTCGACCTGATTTACGCCAACAAGGCGGCCATGGACGTGATGTTCCTGGAGGAACTGGCCGACCTGAAGGACAAGTACCCCTCGCGCCTGGCGTTGCACCACGTCCTGTCCCGCGAGCAGCGGATCGCGCCGCTCATGACCGGCCGCATCGATGCGGAGAAGCTGCAGTCCCTGCTGTCGTCGGCGATCCACGCCGAGGACGTGGATGAATGGTTCCTGTGCGGGCCGTTTGAGCTGGTCCAGCTGTGCCGGGACACCCTTGCCTCCCGTGGCGTGAAGCCGGAGCACGTCCGGTTTGAGCTGTTCACCACCGGGCGCCCGGACCGTCCCGAGGGCCACGCAGGCCGTCCCGTGGTGGAGGACGAGTCGCAGGAGACGTACAAGATCACGTTCAAGCTGGACGGCCTCACCGGCGATGTCGCCAGCCCGACGCATGCCCGCGAGTCAATCCTGAACGCTGCCCTGCGCGTCCGTCCCGATGTTCCGTTCGCTTGTGCCGGCGGCGTGTGCGGCACCTGCCGCGCCAAGCTGGTCACCGGTACCGTGTCCATGGATGAGAACTACGCCCTGGAGCAGGACGAGCTGGACAAGGGCTACGTCCTCACCTGCCAGGCCCACCCCACCAGCGAAGAAGTGACCGTCGACTTCGACGTCTAAGGAGTCCCATGATCGAGCTCTCCCTTGAAAACGGCATTGCCGAAATTGTCCTCAACGCCCCGGAAAAGCTGAATTCGCTCAACGAGGACGCGCTGCTTGAGTTGGGCAGAGCGTACGACGACGCTGCTGCCGCCGCCTCGCGTGGTGAAGTGCGGGCGCTGCTGCTGCGGGGAGAGGGGCGCGCTTTCTGCGCCGGCCGCGACATTGCCGGGGTGACCCCTGAAACCGACGACGCCCAGGCGTATTTGGGCGGGTTGGTTGAGCCGCTGCTGAAGAAGATGGCCGCCTTCCCGGCGCCGACGTTCGCTGCTGCGCATGGTGCCTGCCTGGGGGTTGGGCTCGGGCTGCTGCTGGCTACGGACGTGGTGTACGTGGCGGAGAACGCCAAGTTCGGCTCGCCGTTCGCCAAGCTCGGGGCAACGCTGGACTCGGGCGGGCACTGGTACTTCACCGAACGCCTGGGCATGCACCGCACGCTGGACCTGATCTACACGGCCGACCTGATCTCCGGTAGCGAGGCTGTGGCACAGGGTATGTTCAGCCGGGCCATGCCGGCTGAGTCCTTGCTGGATGAAACGCGGGCGATTGTTACCCGCGTTGCTGCAGGTGCCACCCAGGCGTTCGTCGCTTCCAAGGAACTGGTGGCCCACATTCGCGACCAGCGCCTTGGCCTGTGGGCTTCCATGGCCGAGGAAAACACCGAGCAGGCGCGCCTGTGCAAGACCGACGATTACGCCGAAGGCTTCAGGGCCTTCCAGGAGAAGCGGGCGCCGGTTTTCAAGGGGTAGTGCAGGGTCGTCCTGGACAGCGGCACGCAGGGCTTGGACCGAGTACACGCGTGCCAACCAAGTAGATCCCCTCCACGTATTCGAGTACTGACTACTCGTGACCACCCTTCCGCGCGCAGGATTCAATGGAGACCATCGGTTTTCAACGGGTTTCTGGTCTGGGGAGTAGTTCAAATGCGTGAATTCAGCGATCGCGGCACAGCGGCAATGGAGGGTCTCCGATGAGCGCCGGCATGGAATCCGCGGCCATGTTCGCGGGCTCGCTGCCCGGGCTCATCCTGATGTCGTTGGGCCAGATCATGGTGGTGGTTTGCCTCTGCTTCGACATGGTGCGTGCCCTGTCCGTGCCCCGCTCGCACCGCCGCTACGTGGCGAGCACCATCTTCAGGACTTTGGCGGTGCCGTCGGTCATGGTCATGGGAGTCAGTACCTTGGCCGAAGTCGTCATGTCGTCCTGGTTGAACGTGGTCATGAGCGTAGCTGTCCTGGTGGTGATCATCTTCCGTTTGCACCACGACAAAGACGAAGACAACTGGTGGAAGGGCAAAGGCAAGAAGCTGGCCCGCTGGGCACGGAAGCAATTCTCGTTGCCGCCGGCCACGGCCACCGCAATGGGCTGAGCCGTCCGCCGAAGTTACCTATAAAAAATAAAGGCCGTGCCATGGTGGCGCGGCCTTTATTTGCATGGATACCAGCAGCTTTTTCCGAGGATTTCCGCAGGACCAGTACAGGACCAGCGCAGGGCCAGCGCAGGAACCAGAGCCTTTCCGCAGGATGTCCCCAAGACTCCGCTTGGGGGTATTTTTCGTTGCTACGTTGTGAGGGAGCTGGTATCGGGCCAGCCCAAATCCCCAACTCGCTCAGGAGTTTCACAATGCTTGTCTACCTCAACAACATCGCTTCCCGTGGCCGTCGTGACGAGACCGGTGCCACCGCCGTCGAATACGGCATCATGGTTGCCCTCATCGCCGTGGTCATCATCGTGGCTGTCAGCCTCCTCGGCGGCAACCTCGTCGAGACCTTCAACAGCTCCGCATGTGCAGTCAAGGGCGGCACGTGGACTGCCTCGGCTCCCGCTTCCGGTTCCACGGCCGCTGTCGTTGGCAGCTGCTCCAAGTAAAACGGCCCGCTGTGCCGGGTGGGTGGGGCAGGGGCCACCCACCCGGCATTCTTCCTTCCACAGCCACCCCTGACCGGCAACCGAAAGGGCAGTTCCATGGACAGGGCTTCAGAACGGGGGGCTGTAGCAGTCGAATTCGCGCTGCTGGCACCGGTCCTGGTGCTCCTCGTGCTCGGAATCATGGAATTCGGAAGGGCCTACAACGCACAGGTTTCACTCTCGAACGCAGCCCGCGAGGGCGTGCGGGTGATGGCAATTTCGAACGACGTGACGGCTGCGCGGACGGCCGCCAAGAACGCGGCCGTTTCCCTGAACCCCAAGTTGCTTGACACCAACTTCACCTTCAGCGCACCAAGCTGCGCCTCCGGCATGCAAATGTCGGTGACCATCAAGTACACGCTCAGCACCCTCACCGGGATCGCAGGACCGTTTCCCATGGAGGGTGTAGGAGCCATGCAATGCGGCGGATAAGAGCACGCGGGAACGGCGAACAGGGAGCTGTGGCCGTCTTCGTCGCCCTGATCCTGGTGGTGCTGCTCGCGTTTGCTGCGCTCGCCGTGGATGCGGGAATGCTCTACTCGGAAAGGGCACAGGTACAGAACGGATCCGATGCTGCAGCGCTGGCAGTTGCTCAGAAATGCGCTGTCAGTATCAGTGACCCCAACTGTTCGGTTACGCCGCAGATTGCCAAGGACCTGGCCAACAAGAACTCGATAGACAGCCGGGGCAACATCAACTCTGTCAACCTGGACCTCACCAACCGAACGGTGACGGTGTCTGCCGGCTCCCAACAGGCCGGAGGCGGGGCGAACTCGGTCTCACTGGTCTTCGCGCGTGCCCTGGGCATCAACACAGCCGAGGTCCTGACCTCGTCCACGGTCCAGTGGGGCAGCCCCTTGACCGGCACCACCCCGTTCCCGCTCACGTTCTCGGTCTGCCAGGTGCAGGGACAGGTCGGGGGGAACCCGCAGCTTCTCCAGGCACACGGCAGTGGCGCAAACCCCGGCTGCAACTACGGGCCTTCGGGTGCTGCAGTAGAAGGTGGATTCGGATGGACCGTCCAGAATCCAGGTTCCTGCGGTGGCTACATCGACCTTGCCCTCAGCGAGGGCGGGAGCGCGCCGGGCAACAGTATCCCCACCAACTGTGCCGGCACACTCAACAAGTGGGCTGACACCATCAACGCCGGCAAGGACGTCATTGTTCTGCTTCCTGTCTTCAACGCCGTAACGGGCACGGGAAGCGGGGCCATCTACCACCTGGTGTCGTTCGCTGCCTTCAAAGTCATCGGCTGGAAGTTCAGCGGCAACTCCAGCCTGCCGGACACCTTCCGCAACGCGAGTCCGTACGTGTCCTCCGCACTTTCCTGTAGCGGAAACTGCCGCGGAATCGTCGGGACTTTCGTCAAATACGTATCCCTGGCCGACGGTTACACACTGGGCCCAGTCAGTGCCCACGGGGCCACCATCGTCCGCCTGACCAAGTAACACCTTTCCTTTCATCAGCACAGGAGCAGCAGTGAAATCACGCCTAGTGGCAGGATCGGCCGCGGCCTTGCTGGCCATCGTCGGGGTGATCCTCGTCTTTGCCTATGCCCAGGGCGCCGATCAAAGGGCCGTTCAAAACCTGGCCCCCGTGGATGTCCTCATGGTCAAGGCCCCGATTCCGGCCGGCACACCCGTGGAAGCCATGACGGGTTCAGTGACGGCCGAGCAGCTCCCGGCTGCGGCCGTCCCCGCCACGGCGATCAAGGCTCTGGGTGATTCCACGGGCAAGGTCGCTGCTGTGGACCTGGTCCCGGGGGAGCCTTTGGTCGCCGAACGCCTGATCGTCCCGGAGGCCTTGAAAGCCAGCGGCGAGGTGGACGTGCCGGACGGACTGCAGGAGGTCTCCTTCCAACTCGAGCCCCAAAGGGTGGTGGGTGGTCGCTTGGTGCCCGGTGACCATGTGGGGATCTTCATCTCCATGGAAGGTGGCGGAATCGAGGCAAAGCCGGAGAAGGAAACAACCCAGCTGACCATCCACAAGGTCCTGGTGACCGCTGTCCAGCGTGCTCCGGAGCCATCGGCGGCCCAGCCGACTCCGAGCCCAACCCAGGGGTCCGCCGCCGATCCCAAGGACACGGCTCTCCCCACTGGATCACTGCTCCTGACGGTGGCGGTGAGTGACGTCGACGCGTCCAAGATCGTCTTCGCCTCGGAGTTCGCCAAGATCTGGCTGAGCAAGGAGCCCCTGGATGCCCAGGAGAACGGTCCCCGGATTATCCAGAGGAGTGAGATCTACAAATGAGCCGATTCGTCCTCATTACTCCCAGCGCCGATTTTGATCAGCGGCTGCGGCAGGCAGTCGCCGGCGGACTCCCCGGAAGCGTGCAGACCTTCTTCACCAACGTCCTCCCCGTTGACCCGGCCGAACTCTTCGGCGCCCTCAACCAGGAACCCATGGAGGTGCTCATCCTGGGCCCCGACGTGCCCGTGGAGGAAGCCCTCCGCCTGACCACGGTGCTCACCGTGCAATTGCCGGAACTGAGCGTGCTGCTGGTCACCGAACCCGACCCTGACTTCATCCTCCAAGCCATGCGGTCCGGGATCCGCGACATCATGCGGCCCACGGCGGAGGTGGCTGAGATCCGGGTGACCCTTGAACGTGCGTGCCAGTCATTTGCGACCCGCCAGCGGACAGCGGAACCGCAACCATCGGGCGCACCCAAGGGTACGGTCATCGGAGTCTTCTCTCCCAAGGGCGGTGTGGGCAAAACGACCATCGCCACCAACATCGCGGTGGGACTGGGCAAGATCGCCCCCATGGGCGTGGTGATCGTGGACCTGGACCTGCAGTTCGGCGACGTTGCCTCCGGGCTGTACCTCAATCCGGAACACACGGTGACAGACGCCGTGACTCCAACCGCCAGCCAGGACTCGCTGGTGCTCAAGGCTTTCCTGACTGTCCACCCGGCAGGCATCTATGCCTTGTGCGCCCCCAAGAACCCGGTTGAAGCTGACGGGATTACCCCGGAGCAGGTGGCCCGGCTGCTGGACCAGCTGGCTGAACAGTTCCAGTACGTCATCGTTGATACCGCTCCCGGCCTTCCTGAGATCGGACTTGCCGCCCTGGAACACTGCACGGATGCCGTCTGGGTGACCGGCATGGATGTGCCCGGCGTGCGCGGCCTCCGGTCGGGGCTGGACATACTTCGCAGGCTCGACCTCATCCCGGAAGGCCGTCACGTGGTGCTCAACATGGCCGACTCCAAAGCCGGGTTGTCGGTCCAGGATGTCGAATCGACCGTAGGCGCCCCGGTTGATGTGAGCATCCCCCGTTCCAAAGCCGTAGCCCTTTCCACCAACCGGGGAATTCCCGTGCTCCAGGAGGCTACAAAGGATCCGGCAGTGAAGGGCCTCAACCAGTTGGTGCAGCGCTTCAACCCCGCATGGCGGAACACAACCCAAAGGAAACTCCACAGAAGGGTGGTCGTCCAGTGAAGCTTTCCGAACGCCTGCATGACGCCGAGGACGTGGCCTCGCTTCCGGGGGCAGAGCATCGCCGCGAAACCACCCACCCGGCAGCAGGCAAACCAACTTTTGCCCAGGCCGTCCAGCAAGGCAAGCCCGGTCTCCAAGTGAAGGCCTCCGGTACAGCAAACCCCCATGCCACAACAGCCGAGTTTACTGATGCACCCAAACCCAGGACCCAACAACCGGTGGACGCCTTTGCCGCGCTCAAGAGGCGTGCAGCGACGGCATTGTTCGAGCGCCTGGGCGCACGGTTCAATGATTCCTCGCTCAGTGAACTGGAGTTGCGGAGCACTGCCCGTGAAGAGCTGATCCGGATCATCGACGCCGAGCAGGTGCCGCTTTCTGCGGAGGAGCGCAGCCGGCTGGTTGCGGACGTGGCGGATGACGTCCTGGGCTATGGGCCACTGCAGCGCCTGCTTGACGACCCGGACATCACCGAAATCATGGTCAACAGGATGGACCAGATTTACGTCGAACGGCGGGGCAAACTGGCCCTCACCGAATCGGTATTCAGCTCGGAGGACCATCTACGGAGAGTCATCGAACGCATCGTTTCCAGGGTGGGTCGCCGGATCGACGAATCATCACCCCTGGTGGATGCGCGCTTGGAAGACGGCTCGCGCGTCAATGCCGTGATCCCGCCCCTGGCTGTCGGAGGGTCCTCCTTGACGATCCGCAAGTTCAGCAAAGTGCCGTTGACGGTCAGGAACCTGATCGACTTTGGGACGCTCACGCCCCAGATGGCCGAGCTCCTGGACGCTTGCGTCAAAGCAAAGCTGAACATCATCGTTTCCGGTGGCACCGGAACCGGCAAGACCACGCTGCTGAATGTCTTGTCCTCCTTCATTCCGGAGGACAACCGGATTGTCACCATCGAGGACGCAGTGGAACTGCAGATCCAGCAGCAACACGTCGTCAGGCTCGAAAGCCGGCCGCCCAATACCGAGGGCAAGGGTGAGGTCACCATCCGGGAGTTGCTCAGGAACTCCCTGCGCATGCGTCCGGATAGGATCGTCGTCGGCGAGGTCCGTGGGGGAGAGTCGCTGGACATGCTGCAGGCCATGAACACCGGCCATGACGGTTCGCTTTCCACGGTGCACTCGAATTCTCCGAGGGACGCCGTGGCCCGGCTGGAGACCCTGGTCCTCATGGCCGGGATGGACCTGCCACTGCGGGCAATCCGTGAGCAGATAGCGTCAGCGGTGAACCTCATCATCCAGATATCCCGCCTTCGCGACGGAACACGCCGCATCACGCACGTTACCGAGGTCCAAGGCATGGAAGGCGACGTGGTCACCCTCCAGGACGCTTTCGTCTTCGACTATTCGGCGGGCGTTGATGATCACGGCAGGTTCCTCGGCCGCCCGGTACCAACCGGC
Organism: Paenarthrobacter sp. NCHU4564; assembly: GCF_052156435.1. Lineage (NCBI taxonomy): Bacteria > Bacillati > Actinomycetota > Actinomycetes > Micrococcales > Micrococcaceae > Paenarthrobacter > Paenarthrobacter sp. NCHU4564. Next base: position 45,918 of record NZ_JBQLIS010000024.1, on the reverse strand, counting down.
ATCCGCCCACGTTTCATCGATCGCTTCGAAGACGTAGGAATACGGGTTCCGGCAGAGCTGTTTGCGGCCCCTTTGACAACCACCGTGAGGACTTGAGCACGCCATGATGCTGTTTGCCGGGTTGGCCCTTATGCTGTCAGCCATCGTCGCCTTCGGCATTGCCGTGATTCTTCCGAAAACCCCTGAGGTTCCCTTGGAACGCCGGCGGCCCTACCAGCTAGGCTCAGGCTCGGGACTGACCAAACTGACCGGCTCCACCACGGAGGCCCTTCATGGGTTCCTGACGCGGCGCAACGTCCGGCTGTTCAACCGCGAGACCCTTGATCATGCCGGAGTGCGGATGAGCCAGGCCGACTTTGTTGTCCTGGTTATTGCCGGTGCATTTGTTGGCGCGCTGATCGGGCTTGTAGCCGGTGGCGTCCTGATCGCCGTTCTCCTGGGCCTTGCGGCACCCTTGATAGCCCATCTGGTCCTGAAATTCCGGGCCGGAAAAAGGCGCAGCACCTTTGATGACCAACTGGGCGACACCCTGCAGCTTCTTTCCGGAGGCCTGCGGGCCGGCCACAGCATCCTCCGGGCCATCGATGCAGCTGCTGCTGAATCGGCAAGCCCCACGGCCGAGGAAATGCGTCGCATCATCACGGAGACGAGCCTTGGCCGCGACGTGCACGCGTCCCTGAGCGATACCGCAGAAAGAATGCGGAGCGAGGATTTCGTGTGGATTGCCCAAGCGATCCAGATCAACCGGGAGGTGGGCGGAAATCTTGCCGAGGTACTCGACCAGGTCAATGAGACCATCCGCGAACGCAGCGAAATCAAGGGACACATCAAGTCCTTGGCTGCCGAAGGAAAATTCTCGGCCTACATCCTCATGGCGCTTCCTTTCGGCATCGTTCTGCTGCTTATGGTGGTCAACCCGGGCTACATGAACGTGATGTTCACGCATCCCCTTGGTTGGGGCCTGATCGCGTTGTCAGCCATTCTGATGACGATCGGTGGCTTGTGGATGCGCAAAATCATCGACCTGAAATTCTGAGGTGAACCGTGCACCCCTTCCTGTATATGTCGCTGTTGCTGGTACCCCTGCCGGGGGCCTACCTGGCCTGGTCCCTGCTTTCCGTTGACCGCAAGACCCCGCGGGCCGTCAAGGAACTCCTCACCCGGGGCTACGTTGGAACCGACGCCGGGGAACAGAGGCGGATCGGGCTGCTGGAACGCATCGGTTACAAACTCACTCCGGCAAACTACGTCCAGAAGCTTGACCGATTGCTGTCACTGGCCGGCCGTCCGCAGTCGCTTCCCTTGGGACGGGTCCTGGCTGCCAAACCTGCCCTTGGACTCTGCGGGGCCCTTTTCGGACTGCTCATCACCACGAACAGTTCGAGCGGGCTTATCCGGCTTGTGGGCATATTCGTTGTCCTGCTGGGGTACTTCATCCCGGACCTGATGCTGTACAGCAAGGGGCAGGAACGGCAAAAGACCATCCAACTGGAACTGGCCAACACCATGGATCAGATGCTGATCTCCGTGGAGGCAGGTCTCGGTTTCGAAGGGGCCATGGCCCGGGCCGGGGAAAACGGCAAGGGGCCCCTGGCGGAAGAAATTGTGCGGACGCTCCAGGACATGCAGGTGGGACGAAGCCGCCGGGAGGCCTACCTGGCGTTGGCCCAACGGACCAACGTTCCCGAACTGCGGAGCTTTGTCCAGGCGGTCATCCAGGCGGACACGTACGGTATTGCCATCAGCCGGGTCCTGAGGGTCCAGGCGAAGGTCATGAGGGTCAAGCGACGTCAACGTGCCGAAGAGAAGGCAATGAAACTCCCGGTCATGATCCTCTTCCCCTTGTTGTTCTTCATCTTCCCCGTCTTGTTCATTGCCATCCTGGGGCCCGCGGCCATCAACGCAATAGTGACCCTTGGCGGCAGCTGAGCAAATTCAACAGGAGAAGTAACAAATAGGAACTGCCGGAATCAGGAGGTCGTTAGGATTTGCTCAAGATCAGCACAAGATCGGTTTAAGCCCAAATTCAGGAAGTACCATCGAGTTATGTCCAGTTCAGATTTCCGTGAAGCCAACGTGGAGGGTGTCCCCGGCGCAGCCGGCGGGGGCCACTTCGCCGGGTTGCCCCACGGCAGCCATGTTTCGGCTGATCCGATTCTGGACCTCGCGGAATTCCAACTGCTTGAAGACCAGTTGGATAACCCTCGGATCGCACGTGATTTTGCGCGCGACTTCGTGAGGCTTTGGGAGGCAAGGCACCAAACCCTTCGCACCGCCGTCGAACATGGTGACGTGCCCGCCGCACTGGACGCGATCCTCAGCCTTCGGACTTCTTCGGCCATGGTGGGTGGAGTCCGCCTCGCAGGTCTTGCGGGGCAAATGGAAGAACACATCAACAACGGAGATTTGGGCCAGGCCCGGCCGCTCCTGCATGAGCTTGCCGAATGCGGTGAAAGCACAATCCAGGAGCTCAAAGAAAGCTATGTCCTGAAGAATTCGACTCCGGAACCGGATCCAACCGGTTAGTCTGTCTTTTTGGGAACGAGCATATAGCCGACCCCTCGAACCGTCTGCAAAAAGCGCGGAGCTTGCGAATCTTCACGCAGCTTCCGGCGCAGATTGCCGATGTGTGTCTCAACGGCACGCTCGTCAGCTTCGCTGATGTAGGCGTCGTCGTCGTAATAATCACCACGGGCGGCCCGCACAAGATCAGCCCTGGTCCGCACTTCCCCCGGGTTGCGCAGCAGATCGAGGAGCAGGTCGAACTCGCTTCTGGTCAGGGCCACAGGCTTGCCATCCAGGTCAACAGTGCGGGCCTTGTAGTTCAGGGTCAGGCCGTTGTGCTCAATGGAGGCATGATTGGCCGCAGCCTGGCGGATCGGACTTCCCATCGGAGTGGCCTGGGCCTCCGGCACGGATTGCGCGGACACCACTCGAGGCCGCCGCATCATGGCCGTGACCCTGGCCCTGAGCTCGCGGGGCAGAAATGGTTTCTTGACGTAGTCGTCCGCGCCGGTCAGGAAGGCCGTCAGGGTGTCAGGCTCGTCGCGCCGGGCCGTGAGCATCACCACGTACGCGTCACTGAACTGCCTGATTCGCCTCAGTACCTCATGGCCGTCCATATCCGGAAGGCCAACATCCAGCGTCACGGCTACGGCTTGATGGTCCCGGACGACCTCGACGCCTTCGCGTCCGGTCGCGGCAGAGTGCACCACAAAGCCGGCCTCCTTCAGGATGGCGCCCACCAGGTTCCGGACGTCTTCATCATCCTCAATGACTACAGCAACCCCAGGCTCGTTCATTGAAATATCCTCGAGTCGGTACGCACCACCGCAAGCCCAGCGCAATACGGAAAGCGTCACCTCAATACGTACGATACAAGCAATCAAGTTATATGGCACCTAATATGTGCAATATGTGCCGATCCCAACATCAGAGCCCATTTCGCCTGATCTGCTCCGTTCTGTGCCATTGCCAGTGGGAAACGGCTCCTGATAGTAATTGGTCCGTGCCTCCCTCCAACGAGTCCTGCCTTGACTGAGCAGCCCTTTCTACGGACCGCCGTCCGCGTTTTCAGGAAACTGACGCCGCGGGCCAAAGTTGCGGTCTGTGAATTGCCTTTGACACTGGTTGTCACGGGATTGATCGTTGCCTCGAGCGGAGTTTGGCCTACCCTCTTCCAGAACTGGATGCTGGTTGTCGGGCTGCTCCTGCACGGCACGTTGTTCCTGGCCTGCTTCCTGGTGCCCTGGGAGCGGCTGCCTTCGAACGCAAGCCTCATCATTCCCGTCCTGGATTTTGTGGCCCTGGCGTTTACCCGCAGTGGGTCGTATGGCGTGCTGCCAGGGTTGGCCGTCCTGGCTCTCTTCCCCGTGATCTGGCTCTCCGCTTCCGGACTGCGCGCCAAGACGAGCCTGGCCATCAGCTTTGCCGGCCCTTTGGTGATCTCCCTCCCGGCATTCATCTCCCACCTGCCCCAACCCACCGCTGCCGACATCTTCTCTGTGGCAGTCCTGCCGTTGCTGCTCTTGGCCGTGTCGATCACTATCCGGCTATCGGGGTCCAATGCCCGGATCCAGCAACGGCGCGTCAGCGAGCGGGATCAAGCCCTCAGACAATTGCTCGCTGCGAGCAAGGACCGGGAAATGCTGCTGGAGACCATCCTGGACACGATCGACGTCGGTATTGTCGCGGTCGACTCAAAAGGAAAAACCGTCCTGACCAACAACCAACAAAGGGAGTTTCTGCGGCTGGCCAAAACCGGAACATCCACCGGCGACGATGAAAGCTTCATCCATGGCCTGGACAAGCAGACGCCCTTGCCGCCCGACAAGCGCCCTATTGAGCGGGCGATCCAGGGAGAGACGTTTTCCGATTACCTTGTCTGGTTTGGCTCCGGCCCGGAGCAGCGGGCCATCTCAACGGCTGCACGCAGCATGAAACGCCCGGCTGACGACGGTTTCGGGGGAGCGGTGATCGTGTTCCGCGACGTCACCGATGTGGTTGAGGCCCTCGCAGCCAAGGATGAACTGGTGGCCAATGTCTCCCACGAATTCGGGTCCCCGTTGACATCGATCCTGGGCAACATGGACCTTGCACTCCACGGGGATGAGGAGATTCCCGCCGCACCACGGCGCCGCTTGGAAGTGGTGGAGCGGAACGCTGAGCGGCTCCATGCTTTGGTGCAGGACCTGCTGTTGTCTTCCGCCGCCGTCGAGAGCGTCTACTTGCGGAGGACAGATGTGTCGGGTCTGGTGGAGAACAGCCTGGTGTCAGCCCATGCGCAGGCAGACGCCGCCAATGTTGGCCTGGTTGCCGACGTGCCGTCCCCGCTGTGGGCGGAGGCGGATCCGTTGCGGCTGGGCCAGGCGCTGGACAATCTCATATCCAACGCCATCAAGTATTCGCCCGGTGGCGGCCAGGTCAACGTGAAGGCGGCCCGCAACGACGGCTGGATCCACCTGGAGGTGTGCGACACCGGAATAGGCATGACCAGTGATGAAACCGCCAAGATCTTTACCCGGTTCTTCCGCACAGACAGCGCCCGGCAGGCGGCAATTCCCGGCGTCGGCCTGGGGCTTTCCATTACCAAGTCGATCGTGGAACGTCACGGGGGCACCATCACGTGCAGCAGCATGCCCGGGAAGGGCAGCACTTTCACCGTGGTGCTTCCGGCAGAGCACGACGACGCTGCTGCCGCCAGCTGACGCTGCCGGGTTCCTGCGGGCCTCTCGCAGGTTTTTCCAAGGTGGATCCGCCTACGATGGTCCCCATGAAGTCCCTACGTGAGGTGCGCTCGGCCGCCGTCGTAATTAACGCCGCCTCGCGTCGGGGTGCCGCGGTGAGCGACCAAGCCATCAACACCCTTAAAGGGGCCGGTGTCCCTGTAGCCGCTGTGCACTTGCTCAGGTCAGGGGCGGACCTTGCACCTGCCCTCGGCGGGGTTATGGCGGAGGGGCACGACCTTGTTGTTGTTGGTGGCGGGGACGGCACGGTGAGCCACGCCGCCGGGATACTGGCCGGGACAGACATTGTTCTTGGTGTGCTGCCGCTGGGCACTGCCAACGACCTCGCCCGCACGCTCGAGATACCTGATGATCTGGCGGCGGCCTGCGCCGTGGTGGCCAGTGGGAAAGTGGTTGACATTGACCTTGGCCGGGCGAATTGCCAGCCGTTCCTCAATGTCGCGTCCGCCGGCCTTTCCGTGGGTGTCACTCAAGCCCTCAGCCACCGCCTCAAACGGTACATCGGTCCGTTGGCCTACGGCGTTGCCACGGTGAAGGCCTACGCACGGCACCGTCCGTTTGCGGCACGGCTGGAGTTCCCGGACGGAGACCTGGAGACGCGGGAATTCGACGACCTGATCCAGATCGCGGCGGGCAACGGCCGGCACTACGGGGGCGGCAACACGGTCTCACCCACGGCAGGAATCGATGACCACACCCTGGACATCTACGCGATCTCCAAGGCACCCCTCCCGGAGCTCGTGAAAATCGCCAGGCTCCTCAAGGACGGAAGCTTTGTGAAGCACGATCGCGTGTTCCACTGCGAGACCCGGCGCGTCCGTTTGGTCACGGATCAGCCGCAGCCGGTGAACCTCGACGGCGAGATCGCCACGGAGTCGCCCACCGAATTCGTTGTGGAGCGCAACGCCGTCCATGTGGTAGTGCCGCAGGGGAGCACGAGTGCGGCGTTCGACGGGATGCGGGGGAGCTGAGGGGTCACGGTTTAGGCACCCGCACGCCCATTCTCCCTGCTTTGGTTCGGCTGCCGCAGATTAGAGGATCTCGGTCATCACGTTCCAGCCGGTTCCTACCTTGATAGCGGAGGGCCAGGTACGCACGCCGTTGTTGGAATAGAGCCAGAGATTTCCCGCCGCGTCGCGCGCAAGAATGTCTGCCTTACCGTCGCCATTGAAATCGCCTGGACCAACCAGTGAGTTCATGGCGTTCCAGCCTTGGCCGATCTGCTGCTTGGGGAGCCAACTGCCAAAACCGGTCGCCCCGTGGAGCCACAGTACGCCGGCACTGTCCCTGGCAACCATGTCACCGAGCCCGTCGGCGTTAAAATCCTCCACGCCCGTCAGCTCAGTCAATCCGGCTGCGCTGTATAAGCCACCACCGGCCCAGCCGGGATGCAGGAAGCGGCTCTTCCCATCGGCAACGTATTGCTGCAATGAGCCGGAAGTGGTGCGGGCGATGAGATCCAGGTATCCGTCGCCGTAGTAGTCGAGTGCAAGCAGGGAGTTCATGGTCTGCCAGTCGTGTCCAACCTGGACTCGCGGTTTCCAGCCTCCGGCGCCGTTGCCCGGGTAGAACCACAGCAGGCCCCCGCCATCGCGGCCCAACAGATCGGCGTGACCGTCCGCGTTGAAATCACCGGGAGTGACCATGGCGGTCATGACGTTCCATCCCTGGCCTACCTGGACCCGGGGCAGCCACCCTCCGGTGCCATTGCCGGGGTAGAGCCAGAGAAGCCCCGAAGCGTCCCGAGCCAGGACGTCGGCCTTTCCATCCCCATTGAAATCGTTCTTGGCCGGCTTCTTTGCGTTACCGTCAATAACAGCCACTGTGAACTGCTTCACCTGAAATCCGGATTTAGCAGTGTTGACGACGTAAACCTTGTTGTTGCGCGGGTTCACGGCCGCCTTTCCGGGATCCCATCCTGTATAGAGGACGGTGTTTGAGTTATCCCGGCCATCGATAATGGTGGCTCCACGAACAGCCATGGTGGCGTAAACCTTGTTGTTCGTTGGATTGACCACAATGGTGTTAGCTGGCGTTGCGATAGGGACAATGGCGGACTCGGTCATGGTGGGGCCGTCGACCACCTTGATGGAGCTGTTGGCGTCGTTGCCTGAACCGATGTAAACCTTGTCGGTTACAGGATTGACGGCAAGCGCACCGAGCGGGTCATTTGAAGCTACGGTGCCCGTGATGGTGTTGCTGGCACCATCGACGACCTTCAAACTTGAGCCGTATTGCGGCGCCGTAGTGACGTATAGCTTGTTGCTGGTCGGATTGAGGGCCATGGCAAGAAAGCCCCCCGCCCCTATGGAGACAGTCGAAGTGATTTTGCCGAGCGAATCGATGACCTTTACTGCTCCTGAGGAGAGAGCGTAAGCCGTATTGGTGACGGTGTTGACCACGATTTCCCTGGTTGAGGTGGCGCCTGGGACTGGAGTGACCACATTCGTCCTGCCGTCGATGACGACAAGACCGGTCGTGGTGCCGACATATACCTTGTTCGTCTTTTCATTCACTGCAATTGCTGTCGGGGTGGCATCGAGGGCTATCTCCGTGCTCGCTCCCGTGGCATCATCAAAAGCCACGACCGCACCGTACGAATTGTTGATGTACAGCTTGTTCGTCACTGAATTAACGGCAAGCCGAATACGTTCTCCGACCTCTGGGTAGATTTTCTTCGTACCGCCCGCTCCATGGCGGATTACGCCTTCGATACCGGAGGCGACGAAAACCGTGTCGGTGACAGGATTCACCGCTATGTCGGTGATCCACTGCGGGATGGGAAAGCGATCCACCACCACATCCGCATGCGCAGGAGCCGAAGTTGTCCCGAGCGCCAAAGCCAGGGCGAGTCCAACGGCGACCGTTCCCGCCGCAGCTGAGCTCCAGCGTCTTGATCCAACCAAGCCGAGTGCGCGCGAAACGGACGTGGAAGCCATAAGTGAGTCCCCCCAAAGACGAAGCCGACGAACCGTCGGATAGTCGGATCATACAGCGGTGGGACAGTGCCCGCTTGCCGTCGCGGCGAATGACCCACAAAGGCTGGGCCCCACTTAGGCTTATCGAATGACCACCGCCAAAAGCCCCGCACTGGAAATCAAACGGCGGTGGCTCCTCGGACTGTTCGCTGGCTACTTGGTGGCGCTGGCATTGGTTGTCTTCCTGCCTTCCAAGGAAGCAGGGAAAGTCACAGGGTTCGTCGGAGTCATGGCAGGCTGGCTTACGGTCGTTGGGGTGCCGTTCGATACGGCAGCCGTCGTCATTGAGTTCGTTGCGAACATCGTTATGTTCATCCCGCTTGGTTGCCTGACCTTGGCCCTGTGGCCACAGACGTGGACCATGCGGAGCATGGTGCTGCTCGGTGCTGTTGCCTCGACATTCATTGAGTTGATGCAGCTTTTGATACCTGGAAGGGTGACGGCGGTTTCCGATGTCATCGCCAACACAGCGGGAGCTCTGTTGGGTGTCTTCTTGGCGCGTAAGCTTGGCTTGCGGGCTGCCCGGTCCCATGGGTGAGGACCCGGGCGGGGAGTAATCTGGGCAGATGGAGTCCGAAGTCAGGACTGTTGTCCTGAAGACAGGGATACGTCTTCGGTGCTTTATCCAAGGGTCGCCCGACAACGTGCACGACGGCGGCACGCCCTTGGTTCTGCTGCACGCCTGGACTGAGTCCTGGGGAAGTTTCGAGCGGCTGATAGCCGCGCTCCCGGACAGAGCCCTTGTGGTACCCGATCTGCGTGGCCACGGTGGGTCCGACAAACCCTCCGAAGGCTATTCGCTGGAGACCATGGCCGGCGATGTTGCTTCACTTTTGACATGCCTCGGAGTCACGAAGGCACATGTCCTTGGATCATCCAGCGGCGGGTACGTAGCCCAGCAACTGGCAGTGATGCATCCGGAACTGCTGGCCTCGTTGATCTTGGTCGGGGCACCCTTGAGCTTGCAGGGCAGGCCACCCTTTGCCGATGAGGTTGCGCAATTGAAGGACCCGATTCCAGAGGGATGGGTCCGGGAGTCATTGTCGTGGTTCAAACTTCTGCACGTCGTTCCCAGTGCATACATTGAAGACAGGGTTCGGGATGGATTGGCGGTCCCGGCTGCGCTTTGGAATGCGTCGTTGAAAGGATTGTACGAGGCGGTTCCACCGACAGAGGCCGGAAGAATTTGGGCGCCCACGCTCATTCTGTGGGGATCCCATGACCACCTCTTGCCGAGGCATCACCAGGATGCCCTCGTTGGGCGAATCCCGGACGCACAGTTGAAGATCTATCAGGGAACCGGCCACCTGGTGCTGTGGGAATGCCCTGAACGGGTGGCGGAGGATGTGCTTCGATTTCTTCGGAAACAGCGGGAATGAAGAAAGTGGTCCGCTGTTTCAGCAGCGGACCACCTTCGGTTATCTCTTTGACGGACTACAGCCCGACGCTTGAGTTCGAGTAGCCAATTTGGATCTTCGACCCGGTAGGCAGGGCGCCGAGCGGCTGATTCAAGACGATCTCGATCATGGTCACGATAATTGTTGTGGACGATTTACTGACCTTGTGCAGGGTTACTTGGCCAAGCCCAGGTACTTGAACCACAGTGTTGGGGGCCACCGATGCGTTGATCGCCGGGAGCCCGGCAATGCGGAGGTTGGTGAATGTGGATGTGTCTGTGACGGTTGCAGTGGAGCTGCCCGCCACACGGGTGGCGCTGGTTTCAGCCTTGATGGCATCGGCCTGAACCAGCCCGTTAACTACGTTGAGGCCGGCAATCGTGTTGGTCACCGTGCTCTTGGGTTGCGGAGTCAAAACACCGGTGGCGGTTGTGGTGGATGCTCCAGCGGATGCGACTCCCGGGATCGAGGTGGCCGCAATGTTAACGGTTGAGGTCCCGCCGTTGCACTTTACGGAGGCGTGAGCAGTGGGGCTCGATCCGAGCAGACCCGACGCCAGCGTTGCCCGGGTGCTGTAGCCCGACCCTGCGAGGTATCCGGACTGAGGGGCTGTAAGACTAACCGAACTCACTCCGAGGCGGATGTCAGTGCCCACTTTCAGGCCCGGCAGCCCTTCCTTGAGAATCTCAACACGCAGCGCTGTTGTTGTGACCTGGTAGACGCCGGTGGAGAACAGACGCTTCACCTGCCCGTTGAGGGTCACTTTTCCAACTGAGCCTACAAGCGGAGCGTTGAGATCCAGCACTGTGTTCGCCGCAGGGCTGGCGCTCACAGGAAGCCCCAGTACCTTCAGGTCCGCGATGGTGGTGGTGTTGGTGCCGGAAAATGCTCCGGCGGTGTTCTTTTCCGCGGTGCTTTCGGAGTTGATGGCCCAGCAGTGACCAGGCCACCAAGCAGGTTGGCTCCCGACACCGTGGACTTTCCTTCAATGCGCTTGCCCGTCGTGGTTAGCAGCGTCTTGACGCTTGTCGAGGCGTTACCAACAGTTCCGACCGTCAGAACATTCAGCCCGGCAGCTGTGTGTTGCTGGAACTCCGGCCGGTGGCCCCCGTGCAACTAACGCTTGAGTTGGCTGTTGGGCCAGATGTTAAAGTCCTGTCCGCATTGAAGATATAAGACCCATAAGCGGAACCAGTGAAGCCGGTGGTGACCTGCGACGGCGTGATGGCGGCGAATGCCGGGACAGCAGAGCCTGTCAGTGCAAGTGTCACGGCACCAGCTAATGCGACCAAAGTGCGTTTCATGTATTTCTCTCCCCAGAAGTTGTACACGAATTTCGTGGTGGTGCTCACGGTACAGTCCGGTATTGGAGCTAAACAATAGAATTGCCGGTAAACACTGCGAAAAGAACAAAACGAAGCCCCTGACCGAAGAATGGTCTTCAGTCAGGGGCTTGCGGTTGGCGTCAGTTGCCTTTTTCGAGGGCGTGCGCCGTGACGTACGCTCCAAGTTGGTCTTTGCCCAAGGCATCGGCTATTTCGGAGATCGCACCGGTGTCGGCAACGACGATCGATTGGCCATCCACGGAAGTGCCAGTACCGAGGGTCGGAAGAGTGAACATCACGGTGTCGCTGGCCCGCAGATCCCTGAGCCCAACCGCAAGGTTTCCGATCGCTGCAGCATCGAAACTCTTGTCCACGCTGATGTAGGGCGAAACGGCTGTGACCATGCTGTTCACCGTGACCGGGTTGGTAAGTGTCTCCCGGGCGATCGTCTTGCTGATAATCGCCTCCATGTAGGTCTGCTGGTTGCGGACACGCTGGTAGTCGCCGTCGCTGAAGGACTTGCGCTCGCGGACGAATGCCAGTGCCTCGTCACCATTAAGGGTTTGCTTTCCGGCAGCGTAGTAATGCCCTTTCATCGGGCCGGACGCAGGCGCAAACGGTATCTTCACGTCAACCTCGACCCCGCCCAAGGCATCAGTAAGACCCTTGAACCCTTCAAAATCAACCATGGCCACATGGTCAATCCGCTGTTGGAAGAGCGATTCAACTGTCTGAACCATCAGAGGCACGCCGCCGAGGGCCAGCGCGCTGTTGATTTTGGACTCGCCCTTTCCAGGGATGTTCACCCACAGGTCACGCATGAGGGAAACGGCGTAAACGTTTTTGCGGTCTGCGGGAATATGCACCAGCATCAGCGTGTCGGCCCGCTGATCCGTCGATGCCGAAGTGTCGACGTCCAACTCGGCCGAGCCTCGTGTGTCGCTGCCCATCACCAGGATGTTCATGGGAGCGGCTGCGCCGTTGGTCGGCTCTGTTTTTTGTGGCCTCAGTGACTCTTCCGGGAATGCAGAATCAATCTTAGTTGTACCGGAATTGAATGTCTGCGCCAGGTTGTAGATATAAGCACCGCCAATTATGCCTGCAATGAGTACAACGGCGGCAAATCCAAGCAGCACGTTTCTCGCGGTTTTCTTGGGGTTCTTCTGACGCCGAGGTCGCGACTCTGGCTCGGCATTTTCGATTTCTGTCGGGAGCGTCATATGTTCCTTGGTGTCGGCATCAGCAGTGATGATTCTACCAAGCTCCGCTGGATAGCCTCGCCGGAGGTGCTGTACGGCCTTCAGCCGTCTTGAGGTGAGGCTGCGCCGCCAGGCAGTTGCGGATTTTCCCCAAGGCTGACGATGTAGGAGTTGCTTGTTTGCAGGCTTGTCGGCCCGACGTCCAGCGTGACTGTCTCAAGACGAGGGTTGGCATCTTTGCTGCCGTCCGTACTTTCAGCGGAGCTTGCCTTCCCGACATGTTGCCGCTGTTTTGAACCGTCCTTCAGCGTCCACTCGACCTGAAAACCTTGTCCGGCGAGATTAAAGCCGGATATGTAAACTTTTCCTGCATCTGCATCAAACACCGTGTCGGTAATCAGGGATGCGTGAAATCCATCAGCAAGCTGGTCTTTCAGCGGGGCGTTTTGGCTTTCACAGGTGAAATACGGATCCCACATGTAGGAGATGACCTTCCGGGCCTTACCCAGTTGCTGAAGCTGGCTGTCGATCCTGGCCAATGTGGTTTGACCCCGCAAGCTTCCATCACAATCGTTGGAGGCGACAGCCGGGGCCATGCCTTCAAGATTTGCCCAGAGATTAGCGCCCGTGCCGCGTATCCCGGCCGCGGCGGCATCAAAGTAGTCCTTATTGGGGGCGATGTATCTCTGTTTCCAGGTTCCTTTGCCGACGATGCTGGCAGCGTACTCATCCACTGGCGCCGTCGCATCAGCTTCAAGGAAGGCCGCACCTTTGCCTGTGCCCATGCCGTCCTGGATGGCTATGTTGAGTTCCAGCCCGCGAGCAGTGGCCGCAATCTTTCGAATTCCTGCCCGAGCGTTCTGCGGGGTGATGCTGGCTGAATCGCGTCGCGCTTCTATGTATGGGCTAATGAGCGCAGAACGTGTAGGGAGGACCCGGTGAATCGCCTCATTCTGCATCGTATAGACGGACAGGATCGGCTCGAAAAAGGCGTTGTCACTCACCGGCATCTCCAAGTGGTGATAGAAGCCAGCCAGCCCTGGGACATCGTTCTTTGCCGCCTGATACTCGAGGAAGCGTTCAGTGAAGCGCTTCAAAGTGCTGCTGTAACTGAGATCCGGGAGGTACTCAATGTCACTTCTTTTCACAGGAGCCGGCATTCCGGCATAGAACTGCATGTCGAGCTCGGATGCGGCGTGGCCCAGGGAAACGGTGGGATCTTTGGCAGTAGTTCGGCTACCCCCTGCGACTACGACGTCGTAAGTGTTGGTGGGGGAGCGGCAACCTTCGCCTTCCGTTGGAAAAGCCAGGATGGTGTAGGTCTTTCCCCTGCTGTCAACGCTCCGGTCCTGCGGACACTTCAGGGCCGTCTCTCCCCATTGGCCCCCGTCCGAGAAGGTGAAGAACTTATTGATTTTCATGGTGGAACCCAGGGCGCCGGCGCAGCTGTCGCCATTGACTATGCAGTCTGCCGGGAGTGACTCTGCCGGAGTGGGCACCAATGAGTTGCCGAAGGTGATGACGGTGTCGCCACCAACCGCCTTGACGTCCCTTAACTTCTGAAGATTCCTCGCGTCGTCGGAAGTCGACGAGATGAAGTATCCGCTGATGGGATACGGCGCCGGCCGTGGCGTCTCCTTAGGAGAAGGCTTGGAATCGAAATCGACTGCGTTCAACCCAATAACCAGAAGAACTGCGGCAACCAGGGGAACAACTGCGTACCAAACCCAAACATGTCCCGGGCGCTGTCTCTTGGGTACTCCGGATACTCTCGGCAGCGTCATGACTTCCTAGGTGGGGTTATCGGCAAGACGACGATATCAGTAGGCCTGCACCATCCTCGCCGGGAACTGCGTCAAGTGGTCAGGCATGGAGCGGCCCGGAACGACGTGACTCCGTCCATACGATAAACTAATCCGGGCCGCCCTAGCGTGATGGACGGCTCCCTGCCGTCCTGACTCTGGCGGTTGGCTTGCCGACGAGGCCGGAACATGCCTCGAACTAGTAGTAACAGGGGGGAAGTTGGGTACCGGAATCAAGCGTGTTCAGACCGCAGTGTTGGTCTTGATGCTGGGGATTCTCGGGTTTCTGGGAGCTCAACCCGCGGTGGCCACAGAGACCGGTCCGGCACCGGATACAACTGCATCCCCGACTCCGGAACCGCAGCCCAGTCTTCCCGGAGTGGTCCTGCCGCCAGTCGTTCAGCCGGCCCCCGACCCAACACCGTTGGAGCCTGCACCCTCACAACCTCCTGTCCAGCCTCCGGTTGAACAGCCAGCGCCCGCACCGGCTCCTGTTGCTCCCCCAGTGGTTGAGCCCACGGTGCCTGCGGTAGAAGTTCCTCCCGCGCCAAGCCCGTCTTCAGCGCCTGTGCCTGCCGTTCCAATGGAACAGCCTGTTGAGAGCTACGCGGTTATCCCGGACGTTGCCGCGGAATCCGCTTCAGCAGTACCTGCGGAGCCAACTGTGACTCCTACACCGACACCAGCGCAGACACGAACAGCTGCCGTTCCCCTTGCCAACGCAGACATCACTGGGCCATTGAAGGTCGCCTTGGCACCAGTGGCCGAGAATAACCCCATCGTGCAGGGCCTCACAGTCCTGGTTCTGGTTTTGCTGGGCCTGGCATACTTCCGCGCCTTGCGTTCCAAGGGTATGCGCGGCTCCCGTCTCAACGGCAAGTAGCTTATGAAAAGTTCCCTCAAAAGGGAGAACGCTGAGACTGCCCCTGATGCACGTCCATTGCGACTCATGCTCCTCACCCATTCATACTGGCCCGAACATAGTCCGCCGCAGCGCCGGTGGTCTTCACTGTCCCGGGAATTCCTCAAGGCAGGGTGGGACGTGGATGTCGTCACTCCGGTGGCGCACTATCCCAATGGACGCCGGAATCTTCCCCGCCGCGAAGCCGGGATTGCGTTCTCGCACCAGAAAGGACCGCACGGCGAAATCATCCGGCGTGTTCCTTATCTGCGCCACCTTGGAACCTCAACAGTTGCACGACTTCTGGACCAGACATTTTCCGCGGTGATGTCCGTCCCGCTTGGATTGGGTCGGAACAAGCCCGACGCTATCGTGGCTACAGCTCCGAGCCTGCCCACTCTCGCAGCCGGCTACGTACTCTCACGGCTGCATGGAGTGCCGTTCATCGTTGAGATGCGGGACGCCTGGCCGGATCTGGCCAGGGACGCCCGCCTCGTCCAGGGCAGTGTCAAGAGTGTGGTGGAGCGGGCAGTGGAATTCGTCCAGCATCGCGCCGACTTGATTGTGACCGTCACTCAGGGCTTCGCCGAGACCCTGCGGACACGAGGCCTCCGCAACGTGGAGACGGTCAGTAATGGTTTGGACCTTGAAGCAATACCCTTTCTCGAACCCCCGGCCATGGACCGGGAAATCTTCCACGCTCTGTACTTGGGAAACCACGGCAAGAGCCAGCGTCTTGAAGTCTTGATCCGTGCCAGCGCATTGCTTGGTGAGGGCTTCCACTTGACGCTGGTGGGGCATGGAACAAACCGTCCCCAACTGGTGAAGCTGGCCCGTGAGCTGGATGCTCCTGTGAGCTTTTACCCCTCCCTGCACGGGACGGCGGTTGTGGACAAGTACCGTGAAGCGGACACGTGCATCGTTTCTTTGCGGGATGACTGGAAATCCTTCGAAACCACCGTTCCTTCTAAGACCTACGAGGTGTTGGCGATAGGGCGACACGTGACCGCGATTGTCAAGGGTGAAGCTGAGCGCATCATTCTGGATGCCGGGGGAGGTGACGTGGTTGCGTCAAATCCGGAAGCTGTGGCCCAGTTGTGGCGGGAGCTGGCCCTCGACCGCTCACGTTTAGCAGCGGGCAAGAGCGGCCGGGAGTGGGTACGGAACAATGCCGATTACGCTCAGTTGGCGCTCAACTACATGGATATGATCTCTTCGTTGGTGCGCAGGAATGCTCCGGCGCCGACCAAGAGGAAGGCCGCATGAGGCAGTTCATCCGGAACATGTCGATGGCGGCGGCCACTGTTTCCGACCACTTGACGGAGGCGCCCTTCGTTCTTGGACTCCAGGTCAGCCGAAGGCTCCCTTCCCGGTTGGTGCGCCCAATTGCCAGGCTGATATCGGATTCGGCTCCCCGGTCCACGCATCCGCTGCTGGTTCTGGCCAGCCACGCGGCCGGAGACTCTGCGGCGGTGTCACGGCGGTTGCACCTTACGTTGGACCAGGAAGTATCGGCAGGGAGGGCCCGAAGGGCTGCGGAAGCGGCGCTGGCTGCTGGTCAGCCTGAGCTGGCCGATTCTTTGCTGCCGCTTGCGGCAAACAGCAGCCGAGCGGCCGCTACCGTGGCACGCCGTAAGTGGTACGACGGAGATATGACAGGCGCTGTGGGCGCTTTGGAAAGCCGTGGCGGCGATATGGCCAAGCAGAAGCGTCGCCTCGAATCCGAGCTCCGTGTCTTTCAGGGGTGGCGACCCACCCTGCCAAAGGAACCAGCCACGCCAGGCCATCGCAGAGTCTTGCACTTGCTGACCAACTCGGTTCCCCACACGGCAAGCGGGTACGCGCGCCGCACTCATTCGATTTTAACGGCCCAGCACGACGCCGGCTGGGACACCTTGGCTGTTACCCGCGTAGGTTATCCGGTCCAGGTCGGTGTCCTTACCGCCCAGGCAAGTGACGTCGTCGACGGCGTTCGTTATCAACGGCTGTTGCCACAGCGTCTGGCAAAGTCGATGGACGGACGATTGCAGCAGCAAGCAGAACTGCTCTTGGGGATAGCCCGCGACTTTCGGCCAGGCATCATCCATACCACGACGCACTTCGTCAATGGCCTGGTTGCCCGTGAAGTTGCTGACTCTATCAATGTGCCGTGGGTATATGAAGTCAGGGGACAGCTGGCCGATACGTGGGCTTCCAGCAGGGGTCCCGGTGCAAGGACCAGTGAACGGTACAAGCTTTTTCTTGACCGTGAAGCGGAAACCATGGCAGCAGCGGATCTTGTATTTACCCTGGGCCAGTCCATGAAGCAAAACATTATGGACGCTGGGATACCGGAAGCGAAAATCCACATCAGCCCGAACGCAGTGGGCGGGGCATACCTTCAGGAGCCTCTGCAACACGCGGAAGCGCGGCTGGCTTTGGGGCTCGAACCTCATCGAAAGTACATCGGCACAGTAAGCAGCCTGGTAGATTACGAGGGCCTGGATGACCTCGTCACAGCATTTGCATTGCTTGCGCCGCGGCTGCCAGAGTTGACGTTGGTCTTGGTAGGGGAGGGCGCTGCCGCTCCGGCCCTGCAAGACCAGGTAAGACGCCTGGGACTGGTCGAAAGGACCATCTTCACAGGACGTGTCAAGCCGGAAACCGCCCGGATGTACCACATGGCTTTGGATGTTTTTGTAGTGCCCCGCAAAGACCTTCCCGTCACGCGATCTGTGACACCCCTCAAGCCTGTCGAAGCCTTGGCCTGCGCGCGTCCGGTGGTCGCCAGCCGCTTGGAAGCTTTGAGCGAGATAGTGCATGACGGAGTCCACGGACGGCTGGTGGATGCGGAGAATCCAGACGAACTGGCTGAAACCTTGCGGGAACTGCTTGAGGACGAGGAGCAGCGCGAGCGTTTGGGTGCTGCCGGCAGGCAGTTCGTGTTGGCGACGCGGACATGGAGCGCAAACGCCGCGGCCTACGGCAGTGCATATGAATTTTTGGCATCGAAGAACGTAAGGAAGGCAGGCTGATGTCGGCGAGAAAGGCCAAGCTTCCGCCGCCGGCGGCTATTCAGCCGATGTCGGTGGACATTCGAAAGCTCTCCCGGGTTGGGTCCCGGCCGGGATTCCTGGACTACTTGGTTCAACTGTGGGACTACCGCCAGTTCATCTTCTACGATGCCCGGGCCAGGGTTCAGAGCGGTACCCGCAAGGACCGCCTTGGCAGTGCTTGGTTGCTGCTAAATCCGGTCTTTAATGGGCTGACCTATTACGTGATTTTTGGCCTCCTGCTTCAGACCAGCCGTGGAATTGAAAACTTCGTCGGCTATCTGGTGGTGGGCGTCTTCCTCTTTCAGTTCAGCGCCGGAGCCATTACTTCCGGCGCGCGCTCCATACGTAACGGGAAGTCGGTCGTCCAGGCGTTCAACTTTCCCCGGGCAGCCCTGCCTTTGGGTGCCAACATCCGCGAGTTGTTGTCGTCAGTACCCCTGATACTTGGCATGTTGCTGCTGGTCGTCGTTATTCCCCCTGCGGAAACCATCAGCTTGATGTGGCTTCTCATCATTCCTGCAGTTTTCCTGCAGGGCGTCTTCAACCTCGGACTGGGGATGATCCTTGCGAGAATCATCTCGCGGCTGCATGACGTCACCCACTTGCTTCCATTCATGATCAGGGCATGGATGTACGGTTCGGCCGTCTTCTATTCATACGAACGTTTCGTAAGCGACCCCACGTTGCTGGCAATCATGAAGTTCAACCCCCTGTTCAACGTCATCGACATCGTGCGCAGTTGCGTTCTCTACAACCGTTTGCCCGCCTGGGAGTCGTGGGCCAGCCTTGGCGTTGTTGCCCTGGGAGTGCTTTTGGTCGGTTTCGTCTTCTTCTGGAAGGGGGAGGAAACGTATGGTCGCGATTGATCAAGCGGTCTTCCTGGACGGCCCACCCTGCGTCGTCATCGACAAAGTGAGGATGACGTACAGAGTTCCATCCTCCGAGGGCAGGACAATGCCCAAGGGAAAAGGTTTAAGGAACAGGATCAAGAGGGTCCTGGAGCGTCCGAATCTTGTGACCGTCAGTGCGCTTAAGGAAATCTCCTTGGTTGTGGAGCGCGGCGAATCGGTGGGCATCATCGGCCGCAACGGCTCCGGCAAGAGCACTATCATGAAGCTCATCAGTGGCCAGGTTGCGCCAACGCATGGTGCCGTTTATGCCTCGAGCACCCCTGTCCTCCTGGGCGTGAATGCGGCCCTGGTTCCGGAATTGTCAGGTGATCAGAACGTGGTACTGGGCTGCCTGGCCATGGGTATGAGCATGGAGCAGATAGACGCCCAGTTTGACAGTATCGTTGCCGTTTCCGGCTTGGATTCGGCCATCTACCTTCCGATGAAGTCCTATTCATCCGGTATGGCCTCAAGATTGCGGTTCGCGATCGCCGCGTCGGTTAATCCGGAGATCCTTTTGGTTGACGAGGCTCTCAACACCGGCGACGCCCAGTTCAATAACCGAAGCAAGGCCCGGATGGACGAGCTTCGTGCACAGGCGGGCTGCGTCTTCATCGTCAGTCACGGGCTGGACACCATCCGGGACATGTGCAGCCGTGTGATTTGGTTGGACAAGGGGGAGCTCATCATGGATGGCCTGCCGGATGAAACCACAGGAATTTACCGGGATTTCTCATCGAATTTGTCAAGGGGCAATAACCTGACCGCAGCCAGGATCAGGGAAGAAGCACGGGCAAATCTTGTAGCTACGCGGGTGTTGGAACGGGCCAGTGGGCGCCGCATGGAAGGGCGTTGAGATTCTTTTGATCAGTGATATTCGGAAGGCCGTCTGGCATTTCAGGCAGGGCGGCCCCACTCAAGTCCTGGAGTGGCGGAGACGGCAAAAAATTGAGAAGCGCATAAACGGTGCCAAGGGGGCTGCGACACAGCCCCGCACGGAGGGAAGCGTCCCCACATTTGCGCCCCACCGGGTTCCGGACCGGGGTCCTAGGCGGGACGACCTGACTGTAGGCGTGATCTTGGACGACTTCTCCATCGCAGCCTTCTCTTTTGAATGGAACCTGGTCCAGTTAAAAAAGGACTCGTGGCGCCAGCAACTCAAAGAGACCAGAATCGACTTCCTTTTCGTGGAGTCCGCGTGGAACGGGAACCAAGGTTCCTGGAAGTACCAGCTCATGGGTACCTCCGGACCCAAGCAGGACTTTCTTGACCTGATGGCGTGGTGCCGCAGCCACGGTATCCCCACGGTGTTCTGGAACAAAGAAGACCCGCCGCATTACGCCGACTTCCTCCCGGCTGCCCGGGAGTTTGATGCTGTTTTCACCAGCGACTCGGACCGCATTCCGTCATACCGGGCGGACTTGGGCCACGACCGTGTGGCTGTGCTTCCGTTTGCTGCACAACCGGCGATCCATAATCCCGTGCGTGTGGGCCAAACCCATCATGCCCGTGGAGTTGCCTTCGCCGGAATGTATTTCGCGCACAAGTATCCGGAACGCCGGCAGCAGATGGACATCCTGCTGCATGCCGCGCGGGATGCCTCTGCCCGATCTGGACCGAAGCTCGAAATCTTCTCGCGCCAGTTGGGTGGCGACTCAAATTACCAATTCCCGGTTCCGTTTAACGAACACGTTGTTGGCAGTCTTGACTATGCCAAGATGTTGAGTGCCTACCGGGCCTACAAGGTGTTCCTCAACGTGAACTCAGTTGTTGATTCTCCGAGCATGTGTGCCCGGAGGATCTTCGAGATCACAGCCTCCGGGACGCCCGTTGTATCAACGCCCAGCGCGGCAATCCCACACTTCTTTGACGCCGATCAGGTCTATGTAGCGGGGTCCCGCGAACAGGCTGAGAGCCAAATCCGCATGCTCGCCCGCAGTTCCGAGCTTAATGACCGGGTCGTTCATCGGGGACAGAGGCGTATCTGGAGCGAACATACCTACGCACACCGTGCTGAGACTGTGGTTGCCTCGGTCCTTCCCGGGCGGGTCCGGAGGGTTGACCTTCCCACAGTCAGTGCCTTGGTACCCACCATCCGGCCGCACCAGCTGGAGCACGTCTTTTCAACTGTCGCCAGCCAGACAGATGTGGACGTCGAGTTGGTTCTCCTGACGCACGGGTTTGAGGTGCCGGAGAGCCAGGTACAGGAACTTGCGCATAAGCACGGAGTGAGCCGGTTCACGTTGTTGACGGCCACAAGGGACGTCACGCTCGGTGAGTGTCTTAACCGCTGCGTAGCCGCATCAACGGGTCAGGTACTGACCAAAATGGACGACGACGACTACTACGGCCCCCGGTACTTGGTGGATCTCCTGCACGCACTCGATTATTCGAAGGCAGACGTGGTGGGCAAGCAGGCGCATTACATGTACTTCGCTTCGACCAACGCCACTATGCTGAGGATCCCCCATATGGAACACCGCCAGACGCGGTTCGTCATGGGGCCCACCATTACCGCCCGCCGCGAGGTCTTCGAAGCCCATCCTTTTGAACCGCTGAACAGGGGAGAGGACACTGCTTTCCTGAAGGCCGTTACAACGGCCGGCGGTTCCATATACTCCGCTGACCGCTTCAACTTCTGCCAGTACCGAAAAGGTGACGGGCACACGTGGGATATCTCGGATGAAGAACTTGCCGCTTCCGGCGAAATAAAATTCTTTGGTGCCCCCAAAGAACACATCACTGTTTAACTAAAAGGGGAAAATAATGACAAACATCAAGACAGTGGCCGTTATTGGCCTTGGATACATTGGTCTGCCTACCGCGGCCATCCTGGCAACCAACGGCATCAACGTCGTGGGTGTGGACGTAAACCAGAACACGGTGGACGCCGTGAACCGCGGAGAGGTTCCTTTCGTTGAACCTGACCTGGGCGTTCACGTTGCCGGTGCTGTTAGCCAGGGACACCTGCGCGCCACCACCGAGACTCCGGCCGCCGAGGCTTACATCGTTGCCGTCCCCACCCCGTTCCGCGCAGACCACTCTGCAGACCTCAGCTACATCGAGGCCGCTGCACGCGGAATCGCTCCGCAGCTAAAGGGCGATGAACTGGTCATTCTGGAGTCCACCTCCCCTCCGCGTGCAACCCGCCACCTGGCCGACTACATTCTGGCGCTCCGCCCGGACCTGTCCCTCGACGGAGCCAACGGTGCTCCCGTGATCCACTTCGCCCACTGCCCCGAGCGTGTTCTTCCGGGCCGCGTGATGATCGAACTGGTCACGAACGACCGCATTGTTGGTGGCGTTACCCCCGTAGCAGCCGAACTTGCCAAGGACCTCTACGCTGTCTTCTGCCAGGGTGAAATCCTGGTCACCGACGATGTCACGGCCGAAATGGCCAAACTCGTGGAAAACTCCTACCGCGACGTGAATATCGCGTTCGCCAACGAGCTCTCCATCATCAGCGACAAGCTGGGCATTGATGTTTGGGAGCTGATCCGACTGGCCAACCACCACCCCCGTGTCAACATCCTTCAGCCGGGTCCGGGCGTGGGCGGCCACTGCATCGCCGTGGATCCGTGGTTCATCGTTGCCGCCGCTCCCGAGGAAGCCCAGCTCATTCGCCAAGCCCGAGTCACCAACGACTCCAAGCCGGAATGGGTAGTAGCAAAGGCCCGCAAGGCCGCTGAAGAAGCCGGTGCCGCACCGGTCATCGCAACCCTTGGCCTGGCCTTCAAAGCCAACATCGATGACCTGCGCGAGTCGCCGTCCATCGGCATTGCTGCTGATCTGGCTGAACAGCTTCCCGCCGCCAAGCTCCTTGTTGTGGAGCCGCACGTCGAGGCCCTGCCGAAGGCACTGAAGGACCGCGCCAACGTTGAACTCGTTGGCACGGAGGAAGCTATCGCCCAGGCAGACGTCATCGTCGTCCTGGTCGACCACGATGAATTCAAGTCCATCTCTCCCGCTGCCTACGCCGGCAAGACGGTCATTGATTCCCGGGGCATCTGGGGACCTGACGCGCTGACGCAGGCCACGCCCGCCGCAGTCCCCGCCGTTAACTAGCGGTATTTCGGCTACCGCAGAGGAAGAATCACTACTTCATGGACCGCAACACCAGCGATATTGAGCAAATCCGGCGGGGCATTACCCGCGCGGCACTGGCCCACGAGGCCCAAATCGCAAAACTACAGGCTGAACTGCAGGACGCGTATGAGCGGGAAATAGGGATGGCCTCTGTGGTAGCTGAAAGGCGGAAGTTCAGCCAAGAGCTGTATGCGACCCGTCTTAAACTTGATATGTACCGAAAGAAATATGCTGCCACTGAGAAGCTGCTTGCCGAGCGTGACAGGCAGTTGGGTGATGTGCAAAGCAAACTCACGGCATTGTCGAATTCCTTTCTCGGTGCCCTGCAGTTGAAATATTGGCGCCGCGGCTGGCGCCGCGGAGGACGAAAAGGATAATGGGGGAATCGGTGATTCGCGAGAACGATCGCCTTTGGCGCGTTAAGAAGCGCTTGCAGGAACTTGAGTACAGCCACTTGGGGTCCGACTCCCGGCAGGGTTTCTATACCTCGAAATTCTATGTGGACTCTGTACTCGCAGGAGATCCTGTCCTGCCCGCTGCCACCCACAAGAAGTATCTGGCGCGCCGAAATGAGTCACACCTCCAGGGCTACCTGGATGACCTTCGTCCAATTTTGGATGCGATTCCCGCTTCGCTGGGGTCCAGAAGCCTCAAGCCCCATGCTGCTGATGTCGCTGTCATCGCAGATGAATTTCTCTACAAGAGCTTTGATTCAACAGCCCGGCTTCTATACGTAACTCCCGAAAATTACCAGGAGATTGCTGCCGAGGCAGGACTGCTGCTCATTGCCAGTACCTGGCGGGGACTTGACGGTGAGTGGAAAGGCCTCGCCACGCAGGGCTCCAAGAGGCGACACTTCCTTCTTGAGGAGGTCGTCCCTTACTTCAGGGCGAAAGGCACCCCAATTGCTTTCTACTCCAAAGAGGACCCACCCAACTACAACCAGTTTCTGAGCATTGCGCAGGCAGCCGACCATGTCTTCACCTGCGCAGCAGAAAGCGTCCCCGACTACGAAAGGGACTGCCCCGATGCCACTTCCGTACAAGTACTGAGCTTTGGAGTAAATCCGCACCATCACTCTCCGGTCTACTCCAGGAGACGTCGCCTATCGGACGTGCTTTTCGCCGGATCATGGCACACCCAGCGCTATCCCGAGCGCCGGGCATCAGCCAAGGCTATCTTCGATGGTGTCCTTGAATCGTCGCGGAACCTCGTGATTTTTGATCGGAACTGGTCGCTTGCCAACAGCCGGTATTTTTACCCGGAAGAATACCTTCAGCACGTGGCGCCTGCCGTTGAGCATGACCTGCTTTTGAAGCTCCAACGGATTTCCGACTTCAACATCAACCTGAATTCGGTAATCGCAAGCTCTTCAATGTATGCAAACCGGGTAGTAGAGCTTCAGGCCATGGGCTCCATGGTCTTGTCCAACTACAACCTGGGTGTCAACAACAGGTTCCCGAATGTCTTTACCGCTCAGACAAGTACTGACGTCCGTGCGGTTTTGGATGGGATGTCTGCCTTGGATCTTTACGAAGTTCAGATGGAAGGTCTTCGTCGGGCTTATACCGATCATCTTGCCCATGATCGGATGGCAGACATCCTTAAGGCCGCTGGAATTTTGGAAGGCAGCGGAAAGCCCCGCGTTTGTGCGGTATTGGATACGGCCTCGGATGAGTTGAAACAGACGGTGCAGCAGCAAACGCTGAAGGACATCGAAGTTGTAAGTCGGGATCAATTAAGTGATACCCGCCGGAGTTTCGATATCGCCGTGCCCCTGTCGGATCAATTCAGATACGCTCCAACGTACTTCGAGGATCTCGTGAACGCCTTCAAGTACGCCGACGTTGATTTCGTCATGAAGTCTGTTCAGGGTGTTGGTTCCGGAAGTCCTTTGCCGGAGCACGAGTCGTGGGCCACCATGGCTGCTCCTTCCGCAGGAGCCGTCTGGCTTGACTCCGACGCGGGCTCCTCTTACTTGGGTGGCGGGTCCATCGAGGGTAACGGCTATGTGTTGGATCCTCTTGGCATTGGCAGGGGTACGGAGTCCTTCCCGCTGGTTAGCAATGGGGTCACCGGAGCGTCCGAGCCGCTTCTCTCAGTCATTGTCCCCGTCCATAACAACGGCCCGTTCCTCCTCAACAAGTGCGTGAGGTCGCTCGAACGGTCGTCCATATTCACTCGGATGGAGATCATCCTGGTGGACGATGGATCGACTGACCTGCGTACGCATCAGATACTCGACGAACTGGCGGCCCGATATAACCACGTGTCCGTTTTCAAGTTTGGCGATACGGGTTCGGGGAGTGCATCAAGGCCGAGGAACAAAGGCTTGGAGCTGGCGACGGCGCCCTGGGTAACGTACCTGGATCCCGACAATGAAGCCGTCTGTGATGGTTACGCGAAGCTCGTGGAACTTGCAGCCCGCGAATCTCTGGACATGGTCGTGGGGGACATGCTGAGATACTCCGACGGAGTGAAGATGTTCCACAACTCGCGCAAAGTGGGGCGTGGACTGGCAATGGCCGAAACGGGCGATGGCTCGTCAAGCCTCACCCAGAGGCTGGACTTCTATCCCATGAGTATCCAGGCTGTCGTGCTCAACACCGAGTGGCTGAAGGAGCTGGGTCTTGAGCAGCCGGTGGGGGCACTGGGCCAAGACTCCTTCTTCTTCCAGCAATTGGTTCACTACGCTCGCAGAGTTGACGTCCTTGAGGTGCCGATTCACATCTACTACGGCGCAGTCGAGAATTCTGTTGTGAACTCGGTCGGACCTAAGTTCTTCCGAAAGTATCTGCCGCTGGAGACAGCACGTGCCGCGTGGCTTGAGGAAACCGGGCTGATGCCTGACTACAAGGCGACGCGGGCCCAAACTTTCATGAAGCACTGGTTCGTCCGCAAGCTCAGGCTTGTTCCGGAGTCTGAGCTTGCCGAATGCATTGATTTGGTCAAGCAACTGGGACGGCTCTACGAGCCGATAAATTGGGAGGACGCCGAGGTGTCGGCGATCATGGACGGCGACACCTCGACACTTATCCCAGCCCGAAGTTAAATCATTCTTCAGGGGCGGGTTCACAGAAAGTGAACCTGCTCCTGAAGACGTGATGGCGGGTTGAAGTGGCCTCCAAACAGACGGACCATACCCCTTCGCGGGTGCCGTCACTGACGGATCTCCACCCGCGAAGCGGGTTATTGGACTCGCGCACCGGGGCATGGATAGTTGCGTCTGGGTCCGTCTGCAGCGACAGAATCCACTCGGCGTCGGCTGTGCCCCAGAGTAACCTGGCTCGGTCCTGGCCTGGATCATTCAATAGATCCAGCTGGCCCGCGACGTTGAACCAGACCTGATAGTCCCGCCTGATGGCGTCCGTACTTTGGACGTCATCTATGACGGTGAGGCCCAGACCGGGCTCCAGCTCAATAATGCGCCGATGCGTCCAGCCTGTGTGGTCGATCCGGCCACGCAGGACAAATACGCCACTCCGGTCCTCGCAGACGCCCAAGCCAGAGCCTACCGGCGTACGACGGCGGTCGTGATTTCTTCCATTGGCGGTCACTGTATTGTGCGCCCAACTCGACTCGACGTACTGCCGGAAGGGGTCGGCGTAGTAGAAGCCGTCGGCGCGGAGTGGCGAGTCGGCAGGCAGTTGGGCCCCGTAGCCGTAACGGCCGCCTTCAACCAGTATTTCCTGCCCGCGGTCGTACCAAACAAAGTTTAAGTCGTCGGCATGTTTGTGTGCCCGTCCGTGAAAGGCGGCTGTGAACGCCAGATATGTCGAAGCGGCAACGGGCGCACCAGCGGCACGCTGCCCCGAACGCACGAAAGCGTAGCCTGACTCTGGAAATACGCCAAGCTCCTTTTTACAGTTCTCGCCGTCTGCCCCGCCGGACATCAGGTAATTCGTCTGGGGGCTCAATGTCAGTGGGTGGCTTCCATCAACCATGTTCACGTAAGGGGTGTCACCGAGGGGCACCAAGGATCCATTGGGCTGGATCATCCAACCCAGCAGGTCAGCTGCTTTCCTGAGCCGGCCTGTCAGTTCTGAGTCCTCGATGAGACCGTAGTCCACGGCAAGCTGGAAGGAATGCATGAGCATCCGGTGGTATTCGGGGGAGTGCTCACTATGACCACCGTCCGGAAGGAACTGCGTCCGGATCATCACGGCGAGGCGTTCGCGCCCCACCTGCGCCAACCTCTCCAGCTCCGGAACGGCGTCAAGGGTTGTACCCAGTACGGTCTGCCCGATGGCCACGAAGTAGCCATGATTAGTGCGTGGATTGAACGAGCTTTCCAGAGCGAACTCGAGCTCGTGCCTGTTCACAGCGTAGAGCAGGGTGCGAAGTTCCTGAACCGCTATACCGTTCCTTGCGCCCAGGTAGATAAGCCCTGCCAGCCGTAGGGCACGTTGCCCCAGTGCCATGTTGTACCAAACAATGGCATTATCGGTTTCCTGGCTGGAATATCTCTCCGACCAGGAAACAGCACGGTCCAAACACCATTGCAGGTATGCGCGGTCTCCGGTAGCGAGGAATTCCCGGATGGGCTTATCCATGAATTTCCAGCCGTGCAGCTGCGAACCCCAGCTTCTGTCGTCAGCGCAGAGATTATCCCATTCGAGGGGCAGCGAAAGGTCCAACCGGTCATAGTCGCCGGCTTTCCAACCATTAGTGGTGATCTCAGCGGCTGAATCGCCGACCAGACTGTCGAACCACACGCCGCTGGACAAATCGGGACGGTGACCCGAAGCGATCATCCGGCAAAGCGCTTCGATGTCACCGTCCGTCAGTTCCTGGAACAGCGTTTCAGACACGGATTGCATTCGCCGCCAGGTTCGCATACTGCTGATTGTAAACAGCAGCGTTGGCTTCCCACGAACGGCTTTCCCGAACCCATGACGCCCCTGTGGCCGACATCTGACTGCGCCGCTCCGGATTCGACACAAGTTCCGATAGCACGTCCGCCAGCGAACTGCTGTTTCCAGCCTGGAACAGGGCAGCGGAGCCGCTTGCCTCGGCAATCTCCTTGAGAGCATCCACGTCCGACATCACGATCGTGCGTCCGGTAGCGAACGCCTCGAACGGCTTAAGGGGCGTGACGAGCTGGCAAACAGCTGCTGCAGTGCGCGGCACGACAAAGATGTCGATGAGGCCGTAGTAGTCAAGGATGTCCTCATGGGGTACGCGTCCTGTGAACAGGGCGTCGTCGAGTCCCAAGGACGACGCCGCTGCCTTGAGCGAGTCGAGGACCGGTCCGTCACCCACCACCAACAGCCTGACCGGAACGTTGAGGCGTTGCCGCAACTGACTGAACGCCTCGATGAGTACAGGGACACCTTCGTACTCGACCAGGGACGAGATATAGCCAATGACGATCTCGTCGTCCTGAATGCCGAGCCTGCCTGCCAGTTCGAGGTTTCGTGTTTGCACCGGGAACTGGTCACCGCTTACTGCGTTCGGTACCACGGAGGTTTTGTCCGTTGGCAAACCTTCCTCCGTGATACGGCGCTTCATGACTTCGGCAAGGGTGAAGACGTGGTCTGCTGCGTCCCTGCAATCGTGCTCGCGCTCCCGGCGCCAAGCGTAGGTGTCTGGACTGCCCCAGCGTTCGCTGAACGTCTCTATGTCTTCGATACCGTTGGCCTGGGCCATGCGGGAAAGCCACGACTCCTCCCAGAAGCCGCGGGACTCATAGATCACCGGAATCCCGAAGTAATCACCGACCGCCCGCGCTGACAGGGCGTTCAGGAAGTCCGAGTGTGCATGAAGTACGGCCGGACGTACCTCGGAAACGACCCTGGCGAGTTCCTCGACATTTGCACTAATCCACGTTGTCAGGGCCGTGTGGAGGCGGATGGGCCCCCTTGGGAGGTGGTAGGAAACCCCGTCCAGTTCCACCTGTGCCGGCGCGTCTTCGTTCACAGCGTCGCCCACCTGGTTACAAACGTGGACTTCCAAACCGGTTTGGATCTGTGCCAGAGCCGTGTAATGCGTCCTCAACGTATAGCCGGACTGCGTCGTGGGGAGGACTTTGCCGACCACATGGAGGATGCAGTTTGGCTTGGGCTCAAAGAGCGCGTGGGGAGACTGGACCTCCGGCTTGAAGGCCCCGGAGAACAGCTTGACTTCTTCGTCCCGCAACTCGATGGCACTGGCCAACTTCTGGTTGGGGTTCCGTTCAAGGACTACCCGGAGCACGCTCTGGCTCTTGACGGTGTAACCGAGCTTGCGCAGTTCGTTGGCCAAGCCGCGAAGTGCGGCCGTGTTGATTTTTTCGAAGGACGAGTGCGCCTCGAGCATTTCATAGACTGCCAACGGCGTGGTGTTGTAGTGCGCCTCGGCAAGCTTCTTGACCTCTGAAGCAGCGAAGGAATGCCAGTTGCTGCCGTCGGCCGCTACAAGATTGAACTGGCGGGCCAAGTGGCGCTTTTCGAGCTTCTTGACCTCTTCATCATGCTCAGCTTTGAGGTCCTCGACAAGCTTGTCGTATACCTCCGCATCGTGCGAGGTGGCGATGTCCGTCGTTCCGGTTGAACCAGCAATCTCGGCCAGTTCTGTTATTTGTGCGGTGGTGGCGGCTTGGGTGTCTTTGACGTCTGAGAGTGCTGCGGTGGTGGCGGCTTGGGTGTCTTTGACGTCTGAGAGTGCTGCGGTGGTGGCGGCTTGGGTGTCCTTGACCTCACCGAGCTGCCGCTGAAGAGTGAGCAGGTATTTTTTGATCGAGGCGTGTGACTCACGTTGCAGCCGCCTGTTTTCTTTGGTGCGTGCAATGGCACCGGCGGTGGCCAGGCAGAAGGCGAATACCCCCAGCGCAAACAAAGCTATAAAAGCCACGATGCTTGCAGTTGAAGCTGCCTGCGGCATGAGCGCAATCACCAGGCCGATAAGTGTGAAGCCAAGACCAGCAGCGGCGGAAAGGCCGATGCTCCTGTCAGAACTGAGTCTTCTGTTATTGGGCAACATTTTTCCTAAGTCAAAGAAATCTGGGCGATGAATCGTGTTGCTGTTTGGTTATTGAACGGGCACCCGGGGGAAGTGCTCCAGCGCGGCAGCGCGGAAATGGGCATAAAGCTCTGCGGTGGCAGCCACGTGGCCAGCACCCCATTCGACATCGATGAACTCAATCCTGTCGTCGTGGCTGCCGTGTTCAGATTCCAGCATCCTGCGGAACGGATCGCGATGTTTGGTTACGTGGTGGGTATCGCCGGTGTTCTGGACATACAAGACCCTGGGAAGATCCTTGAGCATCGCATACGTCTCCACAACTGACGTGGAAAGCCGGAATCCTCGTGCTTCTTCTACATCCACGTCGGGCTGTAAACAGGTGTCCAGTGCGACGTCCGCACTCGTTCGGAAGTATTCCTTCACATCAGTTTGGGGATTAAATACCAGCGCCACTGACTCCGGAAGGTAGGACGCGACCTGTAACGCGGTGAATCCGCCCCCGGAACTGCCGGCCAGAAGTACTTGGGAAGCACCGGTTTCAGACTGAAGTTTTTGTATGCACTTAGCCATAAATTGATGAACGTTGGTGCTCCCATCCCCGAGATACCAGGAAAGGGTCATGCTTTTATTGAGGTCCAGTGACGGATCCTGGAAGACGGCATGGTTCCCGCCTTCCATGAGTTCGGACGTGAGACCCTGGAAGAACGGCAGGGTTGTTTTGGTCCGGTTGATGGCTCCGTGAAACCTTACGGACAACAGATCAGAAGCCCCCCGTCCCACGGCAAAAGGCAGTACCAAGCCGCCAAGGTTGGCCGAGTATATCTTCGACTTTTCCTCGTCCTCGAAGCCGATCTCATCCGGAGAGCTGATGGTCTGGATCCGGCGACCGTAAGTGTTGGAGCGAAGCTCAACGTCACGCCAGGCGATGAGCGGCTCGCGCATCACACCCAGAGCACTGTTGTTCAGACCGAGCTGTTCGGTGAGGTCGTTGGACAGGAGGTCAACGATAGCCGTTCGCAGCCCCTGATCATCGCTTGAGTCCTGGGCTGCGTCCAGCAGGAGATCGAGCAGAATGGTCAATGCTTCCAAACGGGCAGACCGTGTGGTTTCCCGGGCACCCACCCAGGACTTCAACAAGGCCCAGTACCGCGTGCTGAATTTGCCGTTGCCGGGCTTGGGGGCTGTCCATGCAACATCTGCCTCACGGCACAGGTCCATGGCCTTGAGCCAGGCAGACCTGATGTCCTCCATAGCGGAGGACATATGTCCCTGCTCACCGAGGGTTACAGCAACTCGATCTTCTTCAATGGCAAGATTGAACTGGTAGCGCCCCGAGATCGCACTCAACGCCATTCGTCCACCCGTGGCATCGAGTTTCTTCACCGAGAATGAGCCGGACTGGGGCGCGGCAATGATGGTGATGAACCGGAAACGCCTCCCGGTCTGTTCAGCGGAGACGACGGGGCTCGGCAGCTTTTCCATCCACTTTCTGGACATCCAGCCGTCGAAGGGTTCCTCAGAGCCCTTCACTGTAGAAACAACCGGCAGGTTGCCCTTCCATAGAATGAAGGAGGACTTGCCGTCGCGATCCAGTTTCACACCACCGGGAACGTCCTCGACTGCAGTGTCGGCGTCAAGGTGCCACCGTTGACGTGCCGAGACCTCATCGGCGCTGAAGACGTTGTCGATGACTACAAAAAAGTCTCCGCCGCGGCAGTAAACGACCCGCCTCTTCAACTTCACGCCTTCGTAACCTGGATCGACAAACGTAAAGTCGTCAACATCGTCGCTGGTGAATGACCGGACCAGCGATACTTCAGTCTTGGGGTCGTAAGCCTTACCGACGACTTCCACGACGTTGTGTCCGAGCCTGGAGAGGCAGTAATCGCGCATCGCATCTTTTTTGTATGCGTACTTCCCCGCATCAACCAGCCAGGGTTGCCCGTTGGAATGCAGGGTCAGTGAAGCGCCATCCTGGTGTCCGTGGACACGGTTCGCTTTGCCGTAGGAGAGGGAATAGAACGTTTCTTTTTTGAAGTCGCGTTCGTGATCACCCCAGCCACTTCGTCCAAATACGTACCCCGCGCGATAGGTTTTTGTGAGCTCTGCGGGCGGTTGCCCAGCGGCTCCTTCCGACCGGACATAATCCAGTTCGGGCGATGACAGGACACCGGCACTAGTGGCTTCCGTATCGCCGATGAGTTCAAAAGTTCCGTCAGGCTTCGTCGCGTGCGCTAATTCCAGGTAAGCGAGGTTCAACCGGTCAGCAGAGACAGGACGGGCCACCCCCTCTACGTCCAGGCGTTTGAAGGCTTCTTCCCACCAGACCAGGTTGTTCTTGTGATAGCCAATGGCGCCTTCGACGTTTACGCCTTCGTCATCATAGTTTTCCTCGAAAAGACCGGCAAGGCGCTGGATTGCCAAGTCAGTCCACTCCGAATTACCAAAGACCGAGCCGATGATGAAGAGAGCCTGGTGCTGGTGCAGGGCATGATTTGAGTGGCCGAGATGCTTGGGGTCGGAGAGCCAGAGTCCGTGCGCATAAATGGAATCAACCAGCCACTGGTCTTCGCCGTCTCGGATGAGGGGAAGTCCAAAGGTAAGGACCATGCCGCGAAGAGCTTCCACCATGTCCGCCCAGGCATAGCTGACGTAATTGCCTTTGTCGTCCTTCTGCTTTGGATCCGACTGGGGATTGGCTTCAATCCACGACTTGCACGTCCGGAGCCAGAACGCCTGGGCGGCTTGGTCTCCGTCCAGAGCTACCCTTCGGACGGGTTCCAACCAGCGCAGCATGTGGAGCTGCGCCTGCCAGTTCCGCTGACCGAACGGATCTGCCTTCCAATCGATCGGTTCCTGGAAGGTCCACGCCGGGTGGGGGCGCATGCTGAGCTCGCCGCGGAGGACGTCGTCAGCCAGTGCGCGGTCCGTTGACCTTTTCCTGAACATCTCTCCGAACGTCTGACGACGGACGACGTCGAGATCAATCGTGTGCGTACTCATCTAATTCCTTACGCGGATCTGCAAGTCTTGCCGGTTACGGGCCTCACGTCGAGGACCAGTCTAGGGGCGTATGACGCGCGTTACTGAGTCATACGACGTCAACGACCCTCTGAGACAGTGTTCGCGAACCCCCAAAAAGTCCGTCATGCCAGCATTGGACAAGGAACTGCCCTGACTCCGTTCGAGGGAGCCAGGGCAGCCATGGTTTGGTTTAGCTGGTGAATTCCGGAATGCGGACCCCGGTTCCAAGCAGTTGCGCTACGGCGGCAACAGTCCGCTCAGCGGCCTTGCCATCGCCGTAGGGATTCACCGCGTTGGCCATTGCATCAAACGCATCCTGCTGATTAAGGAGACGGTCGACCTCTTTGACGATAATTTCTTCATCCGTGCCTATCAGGGAAACAGTGCCCGCCTCCACGGCCTCGGGTCGTTCGGTGTTGTCGCGCATTACCAAAACCGGCTTTCCGAGGCTGGGGGCCTCTTCCTGCACTCCACCCGAATCTGTCAGCACGATGTGGGCCAGGGACAGCATGCGTGTGAACTCCCCATAGGCCAGGGGTTCAGTCACGACGACGTTCGGCTTGCCTTCAAGCGCGGGAAGGACGGCTTCGCGAACAACGGGATTCTTGTGGGCCGGCAGCACGATCACCAGATCCGGTTCGGCGTCGGCGATGCGTGCGAGCGCCCTGCCGACGCCGCGCATGGCATCCCCTTGGTTTTCACGACGGTGCGTAGTTACCAACAGGATCCGGCGGCCGCTGGATGCCAGTTCTTCAAGCTGTGGGTCACTGAAGGGGAGTTGCTTGTCAACGGTGGTCAGAAGCGCGTCGATGACGGAGTTTCCGGTGACGACGATGTCGTCCCCGGCGATGCCTTCTGCCAGGAGGTTGGCTTTGCTGGTACTGGTGGGCGCCAGGTGCAGGCTGGCGATCTGGCTCGTGATCTTGCGATTGGCCTCTTCAGGGAACGGTGAGAAGAGATCACCGCTCCGCAGACCGGCTTCAACATGCACCACCGGAATGCCGTGGTAGAAGGCTGCGATCGCGCCGGCGGTCGAGGTGGTGGTATCGCCTTGCACAATGACGGCGTCCGGCTTTTTCTCAGAAAACAGCTTGTCCAGACCGTCGATGGTGCGGGTCATGATGGCTGAGAGGGACTGGCGCTGCTGCAGGATGTTGAGATCATGATCCGGCTCAATGCCGAAGAGCTCATTCACCTGGTCCAGCATTTCGCGGTGCTGGCCTGTAACGGTCACGACACACTCAAAGTCAGGTGAGTCCTGGAATGCGCTGACAATGGGAGCCATTTTGATGGCTTCCGGGCGGGTGCCGAAAATGGGCATGACGCTGGGCATAGTTTCCCCCGAGAAAGGCAGTGGCTGACCAGCCGATGCTATCGCACGGGGAATGCGGGCTTGGAATCGTGTGTCGCGTGATCAGGTGCTCAGGGAGCAAATATCAAGGTCAACGCCAAAATGGGAATGCTGAGCGTGACAAGGATCACGGCAATGAGTGCGACGACGCGCTTCTGGTGGAGCGTGGCCCTGCGCGGCTGCTTGAGGAGCTGCGGACGCACCGGGTTCTGGTCGTGTGATTTCCGTGCCGGCTCTGCCTGGACTGCCGGAGGTTTACCGGGAGTGTCTGCGCGGTAATTTTCGATCACAGCCCGGGATGCAGTCACGCTTGCGGCGTCCACATCCCTCCTGAACCTGCGCCGGCGCATGTGGCGCGGGGAAGGCGAAAGGGCCGCCAGCGGGCGGTCGTTCCTCGTCACTTCTTCACTCCTCAGCTGCGTCCGGATGAAACTTGGGCACATGCAATTCTTACATTTGCGGCGACTGAAGCCATATCGTCGCACAGCGGAGCCAGATGACAATCAGGCGGAGAGAGCTTTCAGAAGTGGGATGGGCATGTGACGCATACCAGTGGCGGCCGTCCAAAAAGCCACGGCCGCCACTGTGCTGTACGCGTTCATCCCCGGTCTGAATAGAGCGCGTCGTTCCTGACGCCAGCGCTGTTTACTACGTTGATGAAGTAATACTTCCCGGAGCCAAGAGAGGTACTTCCAAGTCTGGCCGTGACCGATTCCAGGAGGGGATTGATGCCTGCTTGCTCCCCGTAGCTTGGGTTGTAGTAGGACGCGGTTACCGTCTTGTCGTACACCCGCCCATACATGTCCGTCCACCGTACTTGGATGGTTCCCCCGCTTAGGTTGTGGCCAGTCACCAGGACGTCGCCGTTCCCGTAAAAGATCGAGTCAGTGATTACCGGAGTAGTGCTGGTTGCCTTGAGCCTGTCCAGCATGGGTGCCCAGGTCCCAGTGCACGTGAAGTAGGGATCCCACATGAAGGAGATGACTTTCCTGGGGGTATTCCCCAGCTGCTGCAACTGCTTGTTGATCCTGGTCTTGGTCGTTTGACCGCGAAGGCTGTTCTGGCAGGGGTTCTGGGAGGTGGCTGGTGCCATTCCTTCCAGGTTGGCCCAGAGTTCCGCACCAGTACCTTCCACTCCCTGGGCCAGTGCCCAGAAGTAGTCCCGGGTGGGTGCCAGGTACTTGCTGCCCCAGGTCCCGCTTCCTACGATCGCAGCTGCATACTGGTCGACGTTTGTGCCGGCCTCGCTCTGGAAGAAAGATCCACCCTTGCCGGTGCCCATTCCATCCTGAACCGCAATGGCCAAATCGACGCCGCCGGCCGTCCTTGCAATGTTGTTGATCCCGATTCGGGCTTGGTCCAAAGTAACCCGCCCACCAAACGCGCTCCTGGAATCGATGTAGGGACTGACAATAGCCGAGCGTTCTGGTTGGTACTGTGCGATGCGTGAATTCTGGATCCTGTAAACCGTGAGGACAGAATCCCATACGGCCCCGTTGCTGAGAGGCATCTCAGTGTGGTGGTAAAAGCCTGCCAGCCCCGGAACGTCGTTGACCTTGGCCTGGTAAATCAGGAACCGTGCCGTGAACAGAGAAAATGTTGCTTGGTAGGAGAGATCGGGAAGATAGGTTATGTCGGTTCTCTTCACCGGTGACGGAAGGCCGGCGTAGTACTTCATCCCCAGGCTGGTTGCTGTCTTTCCCAATGAAATGGAAATGGAGGACGGTCCACCGGTGATGACCACCACGTCGTACCTTCCGGACGGGGACGTACAACCGCTTCCTTCGGCGGGCAGGACCAGGATCGTGTAGATCGAGCCCCCGTTGGTGACGGTCTTGTCCCGGGCGCAAAGGAGAGCGGGTCCACCCCAGGAACTGTTGTCTGAGTAGGTAAAGTAACGGTTCACGGTGACACCGGAAGCAGCCGCCTTGGCACAATTGACGCCCGAAATGACGCATCCGGTGGGAATTGTTGCCAGTGTGGCAGGCTTCAGCAGCGAGCCGAAAGTAATGACGGTGTCTCCGCCTACGGATTTGATGTCGGTCAGCTTCTTCGTGTTGGTAGCATCACTGGTGCTGCCGTAGATGAAATAGCCGCTGATGGGGTAGACGGGTGACGCTGCTGCTTGAGCCGGCGATGCATGCAGGAAGCCCAGAAGCAGGGCAAGTGCAGCGATAAAACTTAGGGCTAAGTGGCGCGCAGGGAAGCGGATAAGGGCGAGCGTCTCGGCTCTGAAAATGGCCACAACGGATCCTTGGGCTCGTAGGGCTGAGACCTTGGACCTATGGGAAAAGGATGAAGGGCGGGCCAGACAAACTCAATGGCTTGACGAAATCCTTCACGCATCGGCTGAAACGGTGTTGGACGTGTCAAAACGGCTAAAGGCGCGTTGCAGGGATTGTGGTCCCATGACAAAGTCAGTCAGGATCATTCGGGTGCCCGTCCGGGGGATAGCCTCGCCTTCAGGCCGGCCGGTCTACACTCTGCACTCAGGCTGCAGCCACACATCAATCAGCCCACCAGTCTCAACCACAAACCGGTCCAGCCAGGCCCCGGCAGACAGGTCCGGATCAGACCCGACCATCTGCACTTCTGCCGGCGTGCATTGGCGCATTAAGGTGCCGGCGCGCAGCAGGTGGTAGTCGGACGTCACCACTGTCACTGACTGCCAGCCGTGCTTGACCACCAGTTCGCCTACGGCATCGGCTTCGCCTCGCGTGTTCAAGGGCTCGGGACGGAAGCAGATGAGGTCAGGATCGTCCGCGCCGGCATCGCACAGTTCATCGCCCTCTGCGTTGCCGGCGAGGCCGGTCGTGGAGACCACCAGAATCGGGATGTCCAGATCGCGTTGCAGGTCCTCAGCTACTGGAAGCCGCTCCCTGCTCATGCCACCCAGGACGATGATGGCATCCGTGCGGTGCGGAGTGATCTGCGGTGGGTTGTAGAAAAACTGAAGTGCAGCGAGGACCCACACTACAAACGCTGCCAAAAGCACCAGGAGCGTCCGCAGCAGGACGCGGGGTACGGAGGCGGTTTTGGTGGGCACGGGGACAGTTTAGGGTTCAAAACTGGGTGTTCCTGACAGTCTGTATTCAGGAAGGAAAGCTACCGCGTATCAACATCTTCAAAGACAAGGAAAGTCTGGGTATCCAGCACACCCTCCATCGACTGCAATTGGTCGAAGATCACACGGCGCAGGTGGATATTGTCGGTTGCCCGGACCAGAAGAATCACATCAAAATCTCCGCCTACCAGCGCGATGTGGTGCACTTCGGGTATCGCGCGCAAGTGCTCTTTTAGTTCCCGCCAGGAGTGTTGCTGCACTTTCAGGGTCACATAGGCCGATGAGCGCAACCCGGCCTTGATTGGATCTACAAGCGCGGTGAACTTGGTCAGCACTCCCTCGCCGGTAAGCCGCGCCAACCGGGAGTACGCATGCGCCCGGCTGATATGCACGTTCTCGGCTACTTGCGTGATGGACATGCGTCCGTCGGTTGTGAGTTCACGGATGATGTCCAGGTCAACGCTATCCAGGGGGACAGCGGTTTGTTCGGCTTCCGTCTCACTCACGGCAGGCTCCAATTCGTCTACAACACAGGGTAGTTACCCAGCTCACATTGACAATTCGTCTTCCAGACTAGCCCCAATGCCAAAGCTCTTCCATGATTTATGGCAAAGCTGGATACGAAACATGCGCCGGGAAGATACTGGAAGCACATAGTGGCTAGAGAAGGACGGACCAATGACGATCCATGCAGACCACTCTGCGCCCGAGACGGCGGCGGAGGACCAGGCTGCTGACGTCCGGAGAAAATTCGGCATCAGCGTTGAGGACTACATGCTGCCCGCCCGGCACCAGATTCAGATGGTCAATCCGGACGGTACCTTGCGGTCCAAGGAAGACCAAGGCACAGAACCCGGACACGAGTACCCCACTCCCGGCGACGACGAACTGCTGGCAGCGTACGAGCGCCTGGTCATCGGACGGCGCGTCAACGACCAGAACTCCGCCCTGGTCCGGCAGGGCCGCATGGCCGTGTACCCATCGAGCCATGGCCAGGAAGCCTGCCAGGTGGCAGCTGCCATGTGCCTGGGCGACGGCGACTGGCTTTTCCCCACCTACCGAGACGCCGTCGCCGTCATGACACGCGGTGTGGACCCGGTAGAGGTGATGACCATTTTCCGCGGCGACTGGCACGGTGGCTACGACCCCAAGGAACACAACGTGGGCATCCAGTGCACGCCGCTGACCACCCAACTGCTCCACGCCGTCGGCGTCGCCCACGCTGCAAAGCTGCGCGGTGAGAACACGGTAGTGATGGCGATGTGCGGCGACGGTGCCACCAGTGAGGGCGACTTCCACGAGGCCCTCAACTTCGCTGCCGTCTTCCACCTGCCCGTCATCTTCTTCGTGCAGAACAACAAGTACGCCATTTCCGTCCCGCTGAGCCACCAGTCCGTGGCGCCGTCGCTGGCGCACAAGGCAGTCGGCTACGGCATGGCCGGCGAACGCGTGGATGGCAACGACCTCGTCGCCCTGCTCGCCGTCATGGACCGTGCCGTGAAGCTCGCCCGCGAAGGCTCAGGCCCACTGCTCGTCGAAGCCCACACCTACCGCATGCAGGCCCACACCAACGCCGACGACGCCACCCGCTACCGCCCGGACAGCGAAGTGGCCGAGTGGCAGGCCAAAGATCCCCTGACGCGAATGAAGGCCTATCTCACGGATAAAGGGCTTCTGAATGAGGACGCCAACCAAAGGATCGCTGAGCACGCTGAAGCCGTCGCCACCCAGCTCCGTGAAGGCCTCGGCGAGGACGTTCCGGTGCAGCCGCTGGATCTCTTCAAATACGTCTTCGACAAGCAAACCCCGCAGCTGAAGGAACAGGCGGAACTCCTGGCTGATGAACTCGCCCGCGAGGAGGGTGCAAAATGACCACCACTGCCAATGTCAGTGCCGCCACAGCCAGCGCAGCCGCATCGGCTGCAGCCACCGCGGAAGCCACAGGACCGCAGTCCATCACCATGGCCAAAGCGCTCAACACGGCCATGGCAGACGCCATGCGTGCTGACACTTCGGTACTCGTGTTCGGTGAGGACGTGGGCATGCTTGGCGGCGTCTTCCGCATCACCGACGGCCTCATGGCCGAATTCGGCGAACAGCGTTGCTTCGACACCCCGCTGGCCGAGTCCGGCATTGTCGGCATGGCGGTGGGCATGGCCATCAACGGCATGCGTCCCGTCATCGAGATGCAGTTCGACGCCTTCGCCTACCCGGCTTTCGAGCAGATCGTCAGCCATGTTGCCAAGATGCACAACCGCACCAAGGGCAAGCTCAAGATGCCCATGGTCATCCGCGTTCCGTACGCCGGCGGCATCGGGGGAGTGGAGCACCATTGCGACTCCTCCGAGTCCTACTACGCCCACACCGCCGGCCTGAAGGTCTACACGCCCGCTACCGTCGCAGACGGGTATCGCATGCTGCGCGAAGCCATCGACTCCGATGACCCCGTGATGTTTATGGAGCCGAAGAAACTCTACTGGTCCAAGGACCAAGTGGACTTGGGTGCATTGCGCGCAGAGCACGACGCCGGTACCTCCACCGAGGGCCGCGCCGCCGTCGCGCGTCCCGGCACAGATGCGACGCTCATCGCCTACGGCCCGTCCGTCCCTACCGCGCTCGCCGCTGCTGCGGCCGCTGCGGAAGAAGGTCGGTCCCTGGAGGTCATAGACATCCGCACCATCGTCCCCTTCGACGACGAGACCGTCTGCGCATCCGTACGCAAGACGGGACGCGCCGTCGTGATCGCCGAAGCGCACGGCTTTGCGTCCGTGTCTTCCGAGATTGTGGCCCGCGTCCAGGAACGTGCGTTCCATTACCTGGCCGCACCGATCCGCCGCGTGACCGGCTTCGACGTTCCGTTCCCGTCTCCCAAGTTGGAGCACTACTACCTGCCCAGCGTCGACCGAATCCTCGACGCCGTCGACGACCTTCAGTGGGAGGACTAACCATGAGTTCAGAGATGCAAGTGTTCCGCCTCCCGGACCTCGGCGAAGGCCTCACCGAAGCGGAGCTCGTGAACTGGCTGGTCGCCGTTGGCGATGAAATCAAAATTGACCAGCCCATCGCCGAGGTCGAGACCGCCAAGTCCATGGTTGAGGTGCCCTCGCCTTACGCCGGCACAGTTGCCGAACTGCACGGCCAGGCGGGCGAAACGCTCGACGTCGGCAAGCCGTTGATCTCGATCGCCCGCGCAGGTGCCGCTCCAGTTTCGCCGGAAGCTCCTGCCGCCGCTGAAGATCCTGTGTCCACTGGAGTGCCGGCCTCGCCGGAGGTGTCGGCTGCGGCTGAGACGTACAGGACCGAGGAAAAGGCAGGCTCCGGGAACGTCCTGATCGGATATGGCACTCCCGGTGGTGCGACCGGCGGCCGCACACGCCCGCGCAAGGCGAGTGCCGCCGTCGTCGATGCTGCTCCTGCTGTTGTTCCTGAGGTTCCGCGGGAACCGGCCGTTGCAGGGACGCGCATCCCCGGGAAGCTCAGTGCCGTCATCTCGCCGCTGGTCCGCAAGATGGCCCGTGACCACGGTGTCTCCCTTGACTCCATTGAGGGCTCGGGCGCCAGCGGGCTGATCATGCGCAAGGACGTCGAGGCTGCGATCTCTGCACCCGCGGAACCGGCTGAACCGGCATCGGCTCCTGCTTCTGCTTCAACGGCTGAGGGTGGCCTGGATACCCGCACTGGCCTTGCCGTCTCCGCCCGTACCCCGGTTCGCGGAGTACGAAAGGCCGTGGCTGCGAACATGGCCAGGAGCCGTTCGGAGATCCCGGAGGCCACGGTCTGGGTTGACGTTGACGCCACGGCATTGCTG
The DNA here is from genome assembly GCF_052156435.1 of Paenarthrobacter sp. NCHU4564. NCBI lineage: Bacteria > Bacillati > Actinomycetota > Actinomycetes > Micrococcales > Micrococcaceae > Paenarthrobacter > Paenarthrobacter sp. NCHU4564. The sequence goes on along the minus strand of NZ_JBQLIS010000024.1, from coordinate 4,870 downwards.
GAGATGAGGGCGGAGCTCAAAAAGCGCTCGCCGCACGATACCCCCGGTCTCCTGGCCTTCATCGCCCGTTTTGTCACGGCTGGGTTAAAAAAGTATCCGGATCTCAACACCCGCTTTGAAACCGCTGCTGATGGCTCGCAGGAGATCGTTGGCTTCGAGGGAATCAACCTCGGCTTTGCCGCGCAGACCGATCGTGGCCTGGTGGTACCGTCCGTTCGGAACGCGCACCAGATGAGTGCCCGCGAACTGGACGCAGAGATCCGCCGCCTGACCGCCGTCGCGCGTGAAGGCAAGGCGACCCCCACCGAACTTGGCTCCGGCACCTTCACGCTGAACAACTATGGCGTGTTCGGGGTGGACGGCTCGGCAGCGATCATCAACTATCCCGAGGTGGCGATGCTGGGCGTTGGCCGCATCATCGACAAGCCATGGGTTGTGAACGGGGAGCTGGCCGTCCGGAAGGTCACCGAGCTGACGCTCGCCTTCGACCACCGGGTGTGCGACGGCGAAACGGCCGCAGGCTTCCTTCGGTATGTTGCAGACTGCATCGAGAACCCGGGCGGTGCGTTGGCGGATATGTAGATACGCCCTTCAACGGAAGGACCCCGAGCCGGTTGGCCGGGGTCCTTCCGTGTCATTCCAACGAGATGTCGTACGACCTCCCATATGGCGCCCGGGATGGAGTCTGCCTACAATCGCGTGGGGGTCAGCTGGTGGTCTCCAGTTGCCCGCGACAGGCCTTCTTGGTCTGACGCCATTTCCTGAGGATGCCCACATCATGGTGAGAAAATTCCAGACGCAATCGTCGAGAGCCGTAGCGGTGCTGGCAGGCGCGCTCTTGGTTGCCGGGGGACTTGCAGCACAGCCGGCCGCCGCAGACGGAGACGATATCCTTCCCGGCGCTCCGCAGGTCCTGCAGCCAGCAACTGAATCGGGCACCGACCAGTTCATTGTCGGAATCAAAGACAGCTCCGTCCAGAACGTCACTGACGCCGTGGAAGAGGCGACAGACCAGGCCGGGTTGAAACTTGGAGTAGCGGCGAAAAGCCTTCGTGAGAATGCCACCGGCGGCCATGTAGTAAAGCTTTCCGCGGCTCTCTCCGCCATTGAGGCGGAACAATTCGTGCACAACCTGCGCCTGGACCCGGACGTCGCCTACGCAGATCCGGACACGGTCATGCACGCTGCCGTTGCACCGAACGACCCTTACTTCAACGAGCAGTGGGATCTGTGGGAGAACCCGGGTGGCATGCGCACCCCAGGAGCTTGGGACTACACCCATGGGGAGGGAGTAGTGGTTGCCGTTGTGGATTCAGGGATCACCCGGCATCCGGATCTCGACGCCAACATCCTTCCCGGCTACGACATGATCGCAGACGCTGCCGATGCCCGGGACGGGGATGGCAGGGATCCCAACCCCACCGACATGGGAGATTGGGCCGCAGCGAACTTCTGCGAATCAGGCAGCCCGGCGGAAAACTCGTCCTGGCATGGGACACACGTCGCCGGCACTATCGCGGCTGTCGGAAACAACAGCAGGGGGATCAGCGGTGTGGCTCCCAAAGCAAAGATCCTGCCTGTCCGGGCCATGAGCGTCTGCGGTGGCTACACGTCTGACATCGCGGATTCCATTGTTTGGGCTGCGGGCGGCGTCGTGAGCGGTGTTCCCACAAATCCCAACCCTGCCAAGGTCATCAATTTGAGCCTTGGCGCCACCAGGGCGTGCTCAGCCACCTACCAAAATGCGATCGACTTTGCGCACAACGCAGGCGCCGCCGTCGTGGTATCTGCCGGAAACTCAAACCGGCCGGCAGCCGATGCCAGCCCTGCGAACTGCCAAAATGTCATCACTGTCGCGGCGAGCAGCAGGGCGGGTGGCAGGGCGTCCTACTCCAACTACGGAAGCACCGTGGATGTCACTGCTCCCGGTGGCGACATGAGTGCCAATTTCCTGAACGGGATTTTGTCCACCTATAACGCGGGAACCACTGTTCAGGCTGAGACCGGATATGCGTTCATGCAGGGAACGTCCATGGCCGCCCCGCATGTTTCGGGCTTGGCGGCCCTCTTGTTCTCGGCTGAGGGAAGCTCGTTGACTCCCGCTGCCCTGGAGCAGCAGTTGAAGGACACCTCGCGTCCCCTCCCCGCAGGCTGTGTCCCGGGCTGTGGCGCCGGCCTCGTCGATGCCACTGCTGCCCTTATTGCGTACGGTGGCAACCTTCCCGTCGCCCCTTCCCCTGTGGTTTTCCGGGACCTCGACGGTTCTGCAAAGGACACTTTCACCGTCCCCGCCGTGAAGGGCGTTGAGTATTTGCTGGGGGGAGTAGTAGTGACTGCCGGGACTTACCCCGCCATCGGAACCGTGACGGTCACAGCACGGGCAGCCAAAGACTATGTGCTTGCCTCAGGCGCCACTACCAAGTGGACGTTCGTCTTCAAGGCCACGCGGATCAAGATCACGGATTTCAACGGCGATGGCAAGTCCGATGTGCTCGCGCGGGACACCAACGGTGTTTTGTGGCTGTACCCGGGTAACGGTTCCGGTGGTTGGCTGCCGGCGAAGCAGGTCGGGTCCGGGTGGAATGTCATGACGGCAATCGAGGCGTCCGGTGATTTCAATGGCGACGGTAAAGCGGACGTCATTGCCCGGGACAGCAAGGGTGTTCTGTGGCTGTACCCCGGTAACGGTTCCGGTGGTTGGCTGTCGGCCAAGCAAGTCGGTTCGGGCTGGAACGTGATGACGGCTATCGACGCTCCGGGCGACTTCAACGGGGACGGCAAAGCAGATGTCCTGGCCCGGGACGGCAATGGTGTCTTGTGGTTGTACCCCGGCAATGGAACTGGTGGCTGGTTGGCTGCCAAGCAGATCGGATCGGGATGGAACGGCATGACCGCGATCGATGGTCCCGGAGACTTTAACGCTGACGGCAAGGCTGATGTGCTGGCCCGTAACGCGGCGGGCGAACTGTTCCTTTACCCAGGCAATGGCTCCGGCAGATGGCTGGCTGCCAGCCAAATTGGTTGGGGATGGCAGGCCATGAACGCCATTGAAGGTCCGGGAGACTTTAGCGGGGATGGACAAAATGACGTCCTGGCCCGCAACGGCTCTGGTGCTTTGTTGCTCTATCCGGGCAACGGGGCAGGCGGGTTCCTTCCGTCCCGTCAGGTGGGGTCAGGATGGAATGTGATGAGCATCATTTTGTAGCCACACGAAAGGCCCGATTAATAGTCGGGGCGCCTTCTCCCTTGAGGGCCACGATCTGTCTGATCGTGGCCCTTTTTGATTTTCCAATGACTTACACCACATTCAGTTGGTTTTGCATCAGGATCCTTCGGCTGGCTCTACCTCTTCCACGGTTGAGCCATCCAAGACGGCGGTTCAGCTGCGCGTGCACGTCGCCGAACATCTCACGGAGATGCGAGCGCGGGAGTTGCAACTCATCAAACTGAAGGAAACCATGATCAGAAGATACGTCGCGGCCTTTGCAGCGACCACCGTTTTGGCGGCGGGGGTGTTTGCGGCACAGCTGGCTGTTCCCTCGGCGGCACGGGCGGAAGCCCCGCCGACCGCAGCCACTACCTTTGATGCGCCGCTATGCCCGGGTACGACTGTCGAAGTAGCCAACCCGATAACCACCGTGGACGGCGCGAATCTCGATAATTACAATCAAGGGCTCGTTGTTCCCTTGTACAACGTTTTCGGTGACCCGGCCGGTGGCACAGATTTGCCCCCGTTATGCGGTGTCCGCTATTCAACAGAGGCTGAATGCGGACCAATAGGCGGTGGCCCCGTGAGCGCATGGATGTTCTGCACGGACCGCGACTTGGAAACTTGCCATGATGGCCGTCCCCTCGACGAAGATCTCGAGAGGAACGCCGACATGACGGATACTCAACGCCGTCAGTTTGCTTACATCGTGCAGCACGGCTTCCAATACGTGGCGGGGGATGGCACGGTGGACGAATTCGTTACGTCCGACACGACGAGCATAGAACGCCAGCGGTTGCAGGCACTGGCGTGGTGCGTGGCCGACTTTGCCAAACTGACCCCCCAGCAGCAGGCAACCTGTGTGGCCAGTAAGCTCGGCCCGGATGACATCGACGAAACGCTCGGCTTCCTGGCCCAGACCTATACGCCTGAGCTGACTATTGATCCCGCAGCTTCGGGCCCTTACGACGTTGGAGCGGAAGCCAAGGTCACTCTGAACACCAATGTCGTGAAGACTCCGATCGAGCTGAGCAGCAGCAACGGCACCCTTCAGCTCTGTGACGGCGAGACTGATGGCACGTTGAGTGGTGGGACGTTGACGGTCAACGAACCCGCAGCGGTCGGAGACACTGTCGCGGTTGATCTCTGCATCACGGCCACGACCGCTGGCACGGTCACATTGAACGCCTCAGTGCTTCCTACGACCGATGCCACTCTCAACTGGTTCCACAACGGGGATGACAATTGCCAGGTTTACGCGGTGTTCACTCGGGTCGAGTCCCACGTAGTCACCGATGGGGCTGAGATTTCATTCCAAGAGCCTGCTCCGACGCCGACGCCGACGCCTACGCCGACTCCTTCGGAGACGCCGACTGAGACGCCGACGCCTACGCCTACGCCGACTCCTTCGGAGGAGCCGACTGAGACGCCGACTCCGACTCCTTCGGAGGAGCCGACCGAGACGCCGACGCCGACTCCTTCGGAGGAGCCGACCGAGACGCCGACGCCGACTCCTTCGGAGGAGCCGACGGAAACCCCGACGCCGACGCCGACTCCTTCGGAGGAGCCGACGGAAACCCCGACGCCGACGCCGACTCCTTCGGAGACGCCGACGGAAACCCCGACGCCGACGCCGACTCCTTCGGAGACGCCGACGGAAAC
>NZ_JBQLIS010000023.1:0-68183 GCF_052156435.1 Paenarthrobacter sp. NCHU4564 | reverse complement strand
AGTTGCGGGGACAGGATTTGAACCTGTGACCTCTGGGTTATGAGCCCAGCGAGCTACCGAACTGCTCCACCCCGCGTTGCTTGATCAACAATACCCCATGTGAAAGGCGCTTTTTGCCATTCGGGGTGCTTGGTGCCGGAGATCACATTGGCGAAGGTGGCCCGATTGGCATCTCCGCAAATCAGTGAGGTTGCATGCGGCAGGCAGAAACAGGCACGAACAACAAAAGACCCGGACCAGTTTTTCTGATCCGGGTCTTTTCCCAGTTGCGGGGACAGGATTTGAACCTGTGACCTCTGGGTTATGAGCCCAGCGAGCTACCGAACTGCTCCACCCCGCGTCGCAAGAACAACATTACCGTCCGGTGAACTGCGGACCAAATCGAGGGGCAGTGATCTGCGTCTCCACACAGGAAGGCCGGCATCCGCAGTCTCACGGATACCGGCCTTCCAAGGTGAACCCCGGCTATCCCCTAGCTGCTGGGGGTAGGCGACGGCGTGGCACTCGGCGTCGCCGCTGGAGCAGAAGTCACACCAAGCTTGGCTTCTGCGTCCAAAGCCTTCTGCAAGGCTTCGGACAGCCTGGTCTGCTGCTGGCCGTAACCTGCGAAATCACCCTTGGCCAAGGCGGCCTGTCCGTCCCGGATCGCCTGGTTGGCTTCATCCAGGGCGGCCTTGAGTTCTGCCTTCGCATCAACGGGTCCGGCCGGCGGAGTCGTGGTGCCGGGCGGCGTAGCCGGTGTTTGGCCGTTGTTCTCAGAGTCACCTGCCTCCGCTCCGGAGTTACCGCCAAACAACTGGTTCAGGGCCTCATCGAGGGTGGCAGCAAAGCCGATCTTGTCGCCAAAGGCCACCAGGACGCGTTGGAGGGTCGGGTAGGACGTCTCACCCGTGGACTTGAGGTAGACAGGCTGGACGTACAGCAGGCCACCACCCACAGGGAGGGTCAACAGGTTGCCGTTCAGCACGTCCGAGGCGCCTTGGCGAAGCAGGTTGAGTGCCTGCGACACCGTGGGGTCGGAGTTGAACTTGTTCTGGGCCTGGCCCGGCCCGGGGACCTGGGTGTCAGTGGGCAGTTGCAGAAGCCGCAGCTTGCCGTAACTGTCCGCTTTCTCGCCCTTGACGTTGCCCGCGTCGGAGTCCGCGGCCAGGAACCCGTACAAGACGTTACGCGCATTGCCATTGACCGTCTGCGGAATGAAGGAGGAGGTCAGCTGGAAGGCAGGCTTCTCCTGGTCCGGCATCTGCAGGGACATGTAGAACGGCGGCTGCTTGACGGCTTCGGAGACCGTTGGGTCGTTCGGAACGCTCCAAGCATCGTTGTTCTGGTAGAAGCTGTCCGGGTCCGTCACGTGGTAGCGGCCCAGGAGTTCACGCTGGACCTTGAACAGGTCCTCCGGGTAACGGACGTGGCTCATGAGGTCGCCCGACATATCGGAGTACGGCTTGATGACAGTCGGGAAGACCTTCTGCCAGGCCTTCAGCAGCGGGTCCTGGTCATCCCAGGCGTACAAAGTGACCGATCCGTCGTAGGCGTCGACAGTGGCCTTGACCGAGTTCCGGATGTAGTTGACCGAGCTGTTGGGCAAGGCAACGGTCCGGCCGGCGCTTGTCTGGGAATCGACAGTGGCGTTCTGCAGCTGCTGGGGCTGGGAGTACGGGAAGTACTGGCTGGTGGTGTAACCATCCACGATCCACTTCACCCGGCCATCCACCACGGCCGGGTAGGCGTTGCCGTCAACGGTCAGGTAAGGGGCAAGTTTCTCGACGCGTTCGCGCGGATTCCGGTCATACAGAATCTGCGACTCCACATTTACGCCGTCCGACAGCAAGAGGTCCGAGGACTGGAACTTGATGGAGTACAGAATGCGGTTCAACCAGTTGCCGACGTTGGGCCCGCCGTTGCCGGTGAAGGTGTACTGCGTTTCGCCACTGCCTTCACGCCCGGCGGGACGGTCCTGTTCCCGGTTGGGGGCGCCGTCCGGAGCACCCACAATGGAGTATTCCGGCGAGTTCTCGCCGAAGTAGATACGGGGCTGGTAGGTGGTGTCGTTGCCGAGGACACCGTTGGTGGGAATGCCGGACTGGAGGAACTCCGGCTTGCCGTCCGCGGTGAACTTGTTGCCCTTGGCGGCAACCACGCCATAGCCGTGGGTGTACACGATGTGCCGGTTGACCCAGGTCTGCTGGCTGGCGCTAAGTCCATCCGGATTCAGCTCCCGAACCGCGATCACGGTGTCCTGGACCTTGCCGTCAACCGTGTAGCGGTCCACGTTCAGCGTCTGCGGGAACTGGTAGTACGGACGGTACTGTTCCAGCTGCGAGAACGCCGAGGAAATAAGGTTCGGATCCAACAGGCGGATGTTTGCTGCCGTCTGCGCATCATCGGCCAGGGCACCGCTTGTGGCCGTGGTGGTGGCGTTGTACGCGGACACCTCGATCTTGTCCAACCCGTAAGCAGCACGGGTCATGGTGATGTTGCGGTTGATGAACTCCCTTTCCAGGGTGTTCTCCGACGGGCGTACCTGGAACTGCTGGATCACCCAGGGGTAGACGCCGCCGGCCAGGATGGCAGTGATGATGAGCATCGCCGTGCCGATGACGGGCAAGCGCCAGCGGGCGATCACAGCGGCCACAATGAACAGGATCGCGACCAGGCCCGCTGCCACGGCCAGGATGGCCTTGGTGGGAACCACCGCGTTGACGTCCGTGTACAAGGCACCCGCCCAGCGTCCGGCCGAGCTCTGCACCGTGGTGTACCGGTCGAGCCAGAAGTTCACACCCAGCAGAAGCAGGAAGAACGCGCCGGTCACGGCGATGTGGATCTGGGCGGCGCGGCTTGTGAAGATCCCGCGCTCCATGAGCCGGATGCTGCCGTACAGGTAGTGCGTGAGGATGCCCGCAATGCCGGCCACGACAGCGATGCTGATCAGGAAACCGGTGACGAACCCCAGAAAGGGCAGGGACATGAGGTAGAAGCTGATGTCCAGGTTGAACAGAGGATCACTCTGTCCAAACGGCTCCTGGTTGAAGAACAGCAGTACTTTCTGCCACTGGCTGGCCGCAGCGCTGCCGCCGAACAGGCCGAACAGGATCGGCAGGCCGATCATCACCACGCGGCGAACAGGCTCAAGCTGCGCCTGGTAGCGGTTCAGGTTGTCCCGTGACTCGGCGTCGGGGGCGTAGACGGGCCGCGAGCGGTAGGCGATCCTGATGGCAAAAAAGACAGCAGCGAACATCATGGCGAACCCGACCAGGAAGGTCAGGATCCGGGCGAGGTTCTCACGCAGGTAGACCTCAAAGAAGCCAAGCTGCTGGTACCACAGGACATCTGTCCACACATTGGCGAAGAAAATGAAGCCGACGACCACCACTGCGACGACAATGAGCGTCGGAGTCAGGGCACCTCGTCTCAGCGGCGATCTTCCGGGCGGGCTGGAGCTGGCGGGACGGGACAAACTCTGTACCTCATTGGTGGTCGTCAGTTAACAGTCGGTATGCGTGTGATGTGACAATTCCCGACACTGGGGTGGCGGGAGCTGTCATATATGCCACGAGTGGCAGTGGAGCTAAGTTCCACCGCCAGTCTAATTGTTCGTGCAGGTGGGAAGGCCTTTGGTGTCCTGGCCGTTACCAAGGCGTTCCACTGAGGCCCGGGCATCGGCAAGAGTCTCTACCTTGACTACCTGCAAACCGTCCGGCACATGTCCCACGACATCCGCGCAGTTTGCCGCCGGCGCAAGGAACATGGTGGCGCCATGCTGCCGCGCCCCGATCATCTTCTGGGCAATGCCGCCGATTGGCCCCACGGCCCCGTCGGCGGAAATGGTGCCAGTGCCGGCCACATGCTTACCGCCGGTGAGGTCCCCCGGTTCCAGGTTGTCCACGATGCCCAGCGCGAACATCATGCCGGCACTGGGCCCGCCAACATTCTCAAGGGAAATCTTCACATCAAAGGGGAAGGTGAAGTCGCTGGCCAGAAGGACACCCAGGACGTACCTGCCGGCCTGGTTCTTCACGGGAGTCACCGACTCCGTCACGGAGCTTCCGTTGCGGTCCACGACGACGGCCGCGGCAGCGCCTGCCCCGGCGGACAGCTCCTCCTGGATCACCGCCATGGACGACACCGGTTTACCGTTGATGGAAGTGAGGACATCGCCTTCCTGGATTTTGCCTTCCGACGGGGACTCCTCCGAAAGTCCCGCGACAGTGAGCTTCTGCTCAAAGGGGATGTCCAGCTCCCTGAGCGCGGCGGCGACGGCGTTCTCCTGGGAGGACTCCATGGCCACTTCGCTCTGTTTGACGGTTTCCTCGGCCGTGGTGCCCTTGGGGTAGATCAGTTCCTCCGGGTAGACGGCTTTGGAGGGGTCCACCCATCCGCCAAAGACGTCGAAGATTGTTGCCGGAGATTTGGGGCCACCGGTCATGACGACGGTCGTCAGGTCCAGGTTGCCCTGGGCCGGAAAGGACTCCCGGCCGGAAATGCTGATGACAGGCTTGTCGCCGTCCTGCCCGAGGGTGTTGAAGGTCGGACCGGCCGATTCGACAACATAGGGCACGGGCAGCGCTGCCGCCCCCAGGCCCAGCCCCAAGGCCAGCAGCCCCGACACCACCATCAGCATGTAGCGGCTTCCACCGGAAGGCTCCGCAGGCACGGAGGAGGGATCGGCGTCGGGCATTTGACGCGGGTCAACCGAGCCCCCAGGGCTGGGCGAAGTAAGCATTGAGGGCCTCTCTTGCCGGTGGTTCGTGCGCGGCACATTGGGTCCGCCAGCGCGAAGCGGCGGCGATATATACCAAACATCCACACTACGCGGTCCCGGGTTGCCGGGCTGCTTTGCCTACAGCGAACTACGCCGCGAACAGGCAGACAGCCCCTGCCCCTCGGGGTACGGTGAAAGTGATCACCAGGTAGGTTCGACGATCGGCGGCACCATGACTTCCAACCCCAACAATCCGTCCAACGACGACGACGCACCCAAGGATCCGCTGGCAGAAATGCTGCAAAACCTGATGGGTGGCCAGGGGATGGGCAACATCGACCCCGCTGAACTGGCCAAGGCAGCCGGGCTGCCCAACGATCCCCAGCTGCTGCAGCAGATGTTCGCCCAGGTCCAGGCGATGATGAGCTCCACCTCCGAGGGGCCCGTGAACTGGAAACTGGCCCACGACAACGCCCGACGTGTGGCAGCTGCGGGCGGTGATCCGTCCGTGAACACCCAGCAGTCCCGCGGGGTAGACGAAGCCCTCCGTTTGGCTGAGCTGTGGCTCGACCCCGTCACCGACCTCCCGGCAACAGGGTTGATTGGCCACGCGTGGTCGCGCGCGGAATGGGTGGAGGCCACGCTCGGAACCTGGAAGCGGCTGACCGAACCGGTGGCCAACAGCATCGCGAACGCGCTGTCCAATGCGCTGACCCAGCAGATGCCGGAGGAGATGAAGTCCATGATGGGCGGTGCCTCCTCCATGCTGCAGAACATGGGCGGTGCAATCTTCGGGATGCAGTTGGGCCAGGCAATCGGTGCCCTGTCCGCGGAAGTGGTCAGCTCCACGGACATTGGCGTGCCGCTGGCAGATCTGGAAATGGCCCTGCTGCCGGCCAATGTGGCCAAATTCGGTGAAGGCCTGAGCCTTCCGGAAAACGATGTCAGGCTGTTCCTCGCGGTCAGGGAGGCCGCGCATGCCCGGTTGTTCGTTCAGGTGCCGTGGCTCCGCGGCCACCTGCTTGGCGCCATCGAAGCCTACGCCCGGGGCATCCACATCGACATGTCGCGCATAGAAGACCTCGCCCGCGACCTGGATCCCAGCAACCCCGAAGGCATCCAGGAAGCCCTCTCCCAAGGCGTCTTCACGCCGGGGCGGACCCCCGTCCAAACGGCTGCGCTGGAGAAACTCGAAACTGCACTGGCGTTGGTGGAGGGCTGGGTGGATGAGCTGACGGCCGAAGCCACGGCCAACGTACTTCCCTCGGCCACCGCACTGCGGGAAACTGTCCGCCGGCGCCGCGCTACGGGCGGTCCCGCCGAGCACGCGTTCTCGTCACTTGTGGGGCTGGAACTGCGTCCCCGCCGACTCCGGGAAGCTGCCACCCTGTGGGCCACCCTCAAGGAGGAACGCGGGATAGCAGGCCGTGACGCCATCTGGCATCACCCGGATCTCCTGCCGACGGGCGAGGACCTGGACGATCCCCAGGGCTTCTCATCGCGCCGGAAGTTGGCGGAGGCCAGCGACAGCGAAGTGGACGACGCCCTGCAGAAGCTGCTCAGTGGCGGCTACGACGCTCCGGCCGACGCCGACGAAGGGGACAGCTCCCCCGGTGAGGCAGCGAAGGACGACGACGCAGAGGGCCGGGACGGCGATCCCCAACCGCCCGTCAGGTAACGGGCGCGGCGGGCGGCAGGACAGCCGGGCGTCAGTCCTGCTCTTCCGCCGCTGGCCCGGGGTTCCCGGGCAAGCCCCGGGAGGTGGCGAAGGCCACGCCCTCCAGGAAGCCCTTGGCCCGCTCCGTTTCCGGATAGCTCTCCAGAAGACGCCAGAACGAGGCATCGTGTCCAGCGACCAACAGATGCGCAAGTTCATGGAGCAGAACGTAGTCGATCACCCATTGCGGCATGGCCTTCAGCTTGTGGGACAACCGGATGGTGCCGTCGGCGGGTGTAGCCGAACCCCACCGCGAGTTTTGGTTGGTGACCCAGCGGACGGACGTGGGCACGGCCCTTCCGCCCAGATAGGTCCGGGAAAGGGTTCCGGCGTGCCGGGCAAGGGCCTCATCGTTGGCAGGCGGCCGCCTCCCCTTGGCCCCGGAACGCTCCCCCTGCTTCTTCAGCTTGGCCAGCATTCTTCGGACCCATTCACGTTCCTGGGCCTTGCTGAAGGTCGCCGGAATGGCCACCACGGCATTTCCGTCTTCCCAAAAAGCCGCCACCGTCCGCTTGCGCCGCGCAGAGCGCCGGACCACTACAGGGGCGCCCTCTTCAGTCGTCAAAGGCACCCCGGCGTTGTTGGCGTCCCTGGAATGGCTGCGCATCATCACGCCTCCTCACCTTCCGTGGGATGCGAAGTCCCGGCCAGCACCGCCAACACGGCCTCTCCATAGCGCTCAAGCTTTGAAGGGCCCACCCCTGCCAACGCGGAGAGTTCTTCCAACGAGGAAGGCCTGGCTTCGGCGATGGCCGTCAAGGTGGCATCCGTAAAGACAACATACGCCGGAACGTCCGCGGACTGGGCCTCAGTCCTGCGCCATTGCCGCAACGCCTCAAAGGTCTGTTCCTCATACCCGGGAGGACACTGGTTGCACCGGCCGACCTTACGCTCCGCGCCAGTAGCCAGCATGCTCCCGCAAACCCGGCACGAGGCCGGCGCGGCTGCCTTCCGCTTCTGGGTGGTTGTCCGGCTGCGGGCACCCGCGGCGCCGGCGGTTTCCGGGCGCAGCCCCTCCAGGAAGCGCGACGGCTTGCGGTTGGCCCTCCCTCCCGGGGTCCGGGCCGTGGACCATGACAGAGTGAGATGTTCCCTGGCGCGCGTGATGCCCACGTAGAGCAGGCGACGTTCTTCGTCCACGTCCTCCGGTGAATCAGCGAAGGAAATGGGCATCAGGCCCTCGCTCAAGCCCACAAGGAATACGGCGTCCCACTCGAGGCCCTTGGCGGCATGAAGGGAGGCCAGGGTGACACCCTGGACGGTCGGAGCATGCTGCGCCACGGAACGCTCCTGCAGTTCATTGACGAAGTCACCCAGGGCATACGACTCTCCGCGGCTGGCAGCCAGCTCGTCGGCCAGCGCCACCAAGGCTGCAAGGGACTCCCACCGCTCACGAAGCGCCCCGCCGCTGTGTGGAGCTGAATCCGTATAGCCCAGGGACGACACGATGTCCCGCACGACCTGCCCCAGGGACTGCTGCCCTTCCTCGGCGACCGCACGGGTAGCAGCACGCAACTGAAGAATGGCGTCGCGGACCTCTTTGCGGGCGAAGAACCTCTCGCCGCCCCTGAGCTGGTAACCGATACCCGCAGACGCCAGCGCCTGCTCATAAGCTTCGGACTGGCCGTTCGTGCGGAAAAGGATGGCAATTTCGCTGGCCTTTACCCCGGCGTCCAGCAACTCCTGGATCCTGCCGGCCACCACAGCGGCTTCGCCTTCGTCGTCAGGGCATTCCATGAAGCGCGGCTCCGGACCGGAAGGCCGTTGGGCCACAAGCCGGAGCGGTGGAGCCCACGCCGCGTCGGCTGCAGGACCACCGCTGCGCCGGTTGCCCAGGAGATCGTTGGCCAGCTTGACCACCTGCGGGGTTGAACGGTAGTCACGGACGAGCTTGACCACGGTGGCGCCTGGATACCGGGCTTTGAAGTTCAGGAGATGTTCAGGCGAAGCTCCCGTGAAGGAATAAATGGTCTGGCTGGCATCCCCAACGACGCACAGCTCTTCCCGGCCACCCAGCCACAGGTCAAGGAGCCGCTGCTGCAGTGGCGAAACGTCCTGGTATTCGTCGACGACGAAATGCCTGTACTGTTCCCGCACCGTGGCTGCAACTTTCGGGTCCTCCTGAAGGATCCCCACGGTTATCAGCAGGACGTCCTCGAAGTCGATGACATTACGGTCCGTTTTCAAATCCTCGTAGGCCTGGAATACCCGGGAGACGGTGGTGAGATCGAACCCGCCGGGCGAACCCCGGCCCTTGGCGTTTTCAAGGTAGTTTGCAGGGGTGAGCATGGAGACCTTGGCCCACTCGATCTCCGCGGCGAGGTCCCTGATGGAGGCCCGGTCCGTGCTGAGGCGCAGGCGGCGGGAAGCCTCGGCAATCATGGTGGCCTTGTGGTCCAGGAGACTGGGCAACGTACCACCGATGGCCTGCGGCCAGAAGAACTGCAACTGACGCAGGGCCGCTGCATGGAAGGTCCGGGCCTGGACGTTGGCTACACCGAGATCCCGCAGACGGCTTCGCATCTCTGCCGCGGCCCGTGCGGTGAAGGTAACCGCCAGCAGGCGCTGGGGCGAATAAACCCCGGAATGCACCCCGTAGGCAATGCGGTGCGTAATGGCACGCGTCTTGCCGGTGCCCGCACCGGCAAGAACGCACAAAGGACCGCTCAGGGTGCTTGCAACTTCGCGCTGTTCTTCGTCCAGTCCCCCGAGGACCCTGTCCTCCAAGGAACCGGCGGTGTCGAAAATGCCCAGCGTCACGGTTGAAGGTCTTCGATAACGCCGCCGTACCAATGCTCAATCAGGGAACGTGCGATGGAGAGACGCGTGGAAATGGTGATCTCACCCTCCAACACCGCCTTCTGGAGTTCCTCGCGGCTGAACCAGCGGGCGCGGGTGACTTCGACACCGTCTGGTCGCGCGACAGAGTCTTCAGTGACAGCAGTGAAGCCCAGCATGAGGGAGGCCGGGAACGGCCACGACTGGGAACCCAGATACTGGCAGGCAGTGACGCGGATCCCGACTTCCTCGCCGATCTCCCTTACCACGGCCTGTTCCAAGGACTCCCCCGGTTCCACGAAACCCGCGAACGTGGAGTAATTCCGGGCGTCCGCCGGGCCACCTCCGCCCAGGAGAACCCGGCCGTCCGGCCCCACGACCGTGACGATGATGGCCGGATCAGTGCGGGGGTAATGCTCCGAGTTGTCCTTGGGGCACCGACGTACCCATCCACCGGCTTCAATGTCCGTGGGCGCCCCGCACTGGGGGCAGTGGGTGTGGGTGGCATGCCAGTTCGAGATGGCACTGGCCTCGATGAACAGTGCGGTGTCACTGGGATCCAGGCTGCCGGCGACCTCCCGGAAACCCGACCATTCCGCGTTGGCGGGAATGCCGAGGGTGCCCGGCTCCGGGGCATCCGCGACAGTAAAGAGCAATACAGGTGTTCCCTGGGGCAGGGACGACTGTCCCAGCGTGGCGCCCAGATAGATGGCCGAAGCCGTACCGGATGCTTCCAGGGCCGCCCACAACGGTGAAGCGTCGCCGAACCACAGCCCGTCCGGGGTGACCAACGCTTTGCGCTGCGAAATCACCATGGCTTTGGCCGTGCCTGAATCCACCAACTGCTGGACCATGCCGGGCTTCATGCGTTCCACTGAGCCGCGGTCCACCAGCGCAGGACGAACTGGAAGAACAGTATCCATCAGGTGGTTGGCAAGCGCCGGAGACTCCGCATAACTCATGTACCTACCGTACTGATTCCCACCGACAAAAAACATTTGGACCGCCTGGGCGTTGTGGACATCACCGGGACAGGCGCAGCAAAGGTAGAAAGGGCCCTTGTTTTCAGGTGGATGTGAAGACTCGCCGCACTGCATCATGGCCAGACGCTCCAGTCAATCTACCGTTGAAGCGTGAGAAGAACACCGCTCGAACTGGCCGCTGTAGCAACTGCGGCGGTGCCCGGCCTGGCACCGACGGCTACAGCCTTTTCCCCCGACGACGACGCCGACTTCGATTCAGCGTTGCTGCTCGACGCGGAAGGCAAGCGCTGGCGCGTCCGTTCCCCGCGGCATCCCGAGGCGAGTACGCGCCTGGAAACAGAGCTCATGGTCCTGCGCGCCTTTGCGCCTGCCATCAGGGCCGAACTCCCTTTCCACGTACCGACGGTCGCAGGCACCGTCCGCCAGGGTGCCCTCACGACGTTCGTCTACGCCCACCTGCAAGGCTCCACTCTTTCCATCGAGGAATTGTCGTCGGCAAGCCCTGCCTTGGCGCGGGAGGTCGGTACAGCACTGGCTGCGATCCATGACCTTCCCTTGGCACTGGTCACGAACGCCGACCTTCCCAGCTACTCAGCCAACGAGTTCCGCCAGCGCAAACTCAATGAGCTGGATCAGGCGGCCACTACCGGAAAGATCCCGGCGTCGCTGCTGCGCCGGTGGGAACACGCATTGGAAGACGTCGCCTTGTGGCGCTTCAACACCTCGGTGGTTCATGGAGATCTTCATGAAGACAACCTGATGATCCACCACAACGCCGTGACCGCCGTCACGGGCTGGACCGACCTCCGGATCGGTGATCCTGCAGACGACTTCGCTTGGCTGGTGGCGTCGAACGAGCCGGCGTTCGTGGAAGCTGTCCTGCACCAGTACGCCAAGGCACGTCGGGAATCCCCTGACGCGCACCTCCTTCGGCGTGCTGCGCTCCTGGCGGAATTCGCTTTGGCGCAGTACCTGGTCAAAGCCATGGCTGTGGGGCATGAGGACATGACAGCGGAAGCCGAATCCATGCTCAAGACGCTGGCTGAGGACATCGAGGCCCAGGAGGAACAGGACGCCCAGGCAGCTCACCCCGGTGACGCCGACCCGGAAACCGCCGCCACCGGGGGGCCGCAGGTTGCACCGCAGTCGGCTGCGGTCACCGTCGCCGCCATCCCCGACAGCGCCATGCCCGACGGCGCCGCACCGGTTTCAGTCTCGTCCATACCTCCCGCTGTGCAAACAGCGCCGGAACCACGCGCGGACGCTGTCCCGCCTGCCCAGGACGCCCCCGGGGAGGCGCATGACACTCGCACGGGGCCGGCGTCCGACGCACGCACCAGCGATCAGAGCGTTGAGAACGACGGCCCGGTCGCCACGCAGGAAAAGCAGGAACAGGCGCCGGCATCCAGTGCGGTTGACGATACCTCGACCACCGCATTGACCGTGGTCAAAGCGGTGCCCTGACCACGGTCAAGGCGTCACTCACCCAACGGTCTCCGCAGAACGCTGCCTGCTGAGGGCGCCGACGATGATCCGCTCGAGATCCTCCGCCGTGCCAAGATCGTGCGGCCGGACCACGGCGTCCTCGGCGACGTAATAAAACGCCGCGCTGACTTCCTCCAGCGGCACGCCTTTCAGCCTCGCCCATGCAAGCCTGTACACAGCCAACTGGACTGACCGGATGGCCAGTTGTTGGCCCGTGGGGCGGCGTCCCGTCTTCCAGTCGATCAATTGCCACTGGCCGTCCGCATCCTGGAACACGGCGTCGATGCGGCCGCGGACAACGACGTCGCCGATCCTCGTCTCGACGGGAACCTCGATAAAGGCGGGTTCACGGTGGGCCCACTCCGACTGTTTGAACGCGGCCACCATCTGGTCGAGGCCATAGGCCTCATCAATATGGGCGTCCGAGCCCGGGGCCTCGTCAAGGTCCAGCATTCCCGCGGTGCCGAAATACTCTTCCACCCAGGCATGGAACGCGGTACCTTGACGCGCCGACATCCCCGGCTCCCGTGGAACGGGTCGGCGCAACCTTGCGAGCACGCCGGACGGGTCCGCGCCCAGGTCCACGAAGAGCGAGGCAGAGATATGGCTCGGCAGATGTACGTCCTGGCCAAGGTTCCGTCCCCGCTGGCGGTCAAGCAACAAGTCGGCTTCCGCGGACCACTTGCCCGCAATTCCCGGGAGATCTGTTGATGCCGCACCGTTCCCGGGCTGTTCCATGAACTCCCTCACCAGACCAGCGGCACGGTCCATGGCGGCGCGTCGGCCCGGAACAAGCCTCAAGCGGTGACCGGTCCGTGGGTCGATGGGGCCTTCCAAGGGGTCGTAGGGGAATTCCGCGACTTCCAGGACGCTGGTTAGCGGGCTGCTGCCGGGGAGGACGTCCTCTGCGACTGACTGCGGATGCACCACAGCTGCTGATCCCGCCATCCCGGACGGGCGTTCCGCGGTCTCCCCGACACCGGCCAGGGGTGCCAGTTCAGCGAGGAACGGGGACATCCCGGCGATGCCGGCACGTGAACCGTTCCACGCCGCGCTGGAAACCCACAGCACGAATTTGGCCCGGGTGTAGGCCACATATGCAAGACGTCTCTCCTCGGCTTCACCGTGCGCCTGGACATCGGCTTTGAAAACCTTCTCCGCATCCAACCAGCCCTTTTGGTCCGGCTGGTCAGTGTCCCACTGGGGAAGATCAGCCCGGTCACCCCGGAGAGGCCACGGCAAGGCGGCCGCCCCGCTGGTCCAGCGGGAGTCCCTGTTGCTGGGAAAGGAGCCGTCATTGAGCCCCGGCACGAAGACAACATCCCATTCCAGGCCTTTGGAGGCATGGACGGTCAGCAACTGGACGGCTTCGCGGTTGGTCTCCGCCGGCGCCACGTCCAACCCGCCTTCTTCGGACGCTGCAGCTTCCAGCCAGGACAGGAATGCCAGGAGATCGATCCGTTGGGACGTCTGGAGGAACCCGGCAGCCGCATCCTGGAACGCATCCAGGTTCCGGCGCGCCTGGTGGATGCTGACACCCGGCTTGGCAGCGACTTCAATGTCCAGCAGCATGGAACGTTCGACCTCATTGAGGAGCGTCGTGAGGTCGTCACCGACAAATGTTCGCAGCGTCCGAAGCTCGGCAGCCAAGGACTGCAACCGCGCCAGGGCGATCGGCCCCAGGGTCCTGCCCTGCGCTGACGTCCACCCCGGCTTGGGAAGGAAGTCCAAGGCTTCTACCAGGCTGGACGCGTCCGTGATGTCGCTCTCCACCACGACTGCTGCGTCCTCGGGTTGGTCGGCTGGGGAATCATCGGCGTGGGTTTCGCGCCTGCGCGCGAGGAACCTGGACCAATCATGAAAGGCCATCAGGTCCGCCGGGCCGATCCTCCAGCGGGCACCCGCAAGGAGCCGCATCAAGGAATCTGAACGTCCGGGGTCGGCCAGGACCCTCAGTGTTGCCACCAGGTCCACGACTTCCGGAGTATCGAGGAGTCCCCCCAAACCCACGATTTCGTAGGCGATTCCCTGGAGTTCGAACTCGCGGCGGAGGCTTTCCATCTGGGCACGCCTTCGGCACAGCACAGCCAGGGTCGGCTTAACCGGGGTTCCGTCCTTCTCCTCTTCGAACACGGTTCGTTGATAACGCTGCACATCCCGGGCTATGGCGGAGGCTTCGTCTTCGTCGGTGACAAAGCGACCCATGGATACCACGCCGTCCGTTGCGGCAGGGCTGGGCACGAGAGCTGGCACCCCGTCACCATGAGGACCTGAACCGGCGGGACTTCCCGGGCCCGACGTGGTTGCGACTGCCCGGTTCAAAGGCGCAGCAATCGTGTTGGCTGCCGCCAGGATGTTCCTCCCGTTCCGCCATGCAGTGGTCAGATAGGACGTCGGAGCGACGCCGTAGGACACTGTCCCCGTGGTGGGGTCGGCAGTCTTGACCGGAAACTCCTGCACGAAATGGAAGAGCTGGCCGGCGGAAGCACCCCGGAACCCATAGATGGACTGGTTGGGATCCCCCACCGCTGTCACGGCATGGCCCTGGCCGAAAAGCCGCGAGAACAGCACCAATTGGGCGTGGGACGTGTCCTGGAACTCGTCCAGGAGCACCACTTTGTAGCGCGCGCGTTCGGCTGCGGCCGCAACAGGGATCTCACTGGCAATACGGGCGGCCAGGGCCACGAGGTCACCGAAATCCAGGACGCCACGCTGGCGTTTGGCCTGCTGGTAGCGAACCACCATGTCGGCGACGCTGGCACGTGTCCGCAGCAAGCCCGCGAGATCAAGTGCACCCTGCGTAGGGTTCTTCTTGGCGGTGGCGAGATACGGCAACTGTTCGAAGGTGGCAACGCGGTCCAGCACCCAATCCCGGACCGCGCCGGGATCCTGCAAATGTTCGGCGCATTCTCCGGCGAGTTGAATGACCGCATTGACCAAGGTGGACTTGGCGGCACGGAAATGTTCGAAATCGCCGTCGTAGGCTTCAACTACCTCGCTGGCCAGTTGCCAGGACTGGGCCTGACCCAACAGGACGACATCCTTTTCCACCCCGAGACGCAAACCATAATCGGCGACGATGCCGCTGGCGTAGGAATGGTAGGTGGATACTTTGGGCTCAAGGTCCGTGGCACTTGAAATTCCCTCCGGGAATCCGATGGATCCATCATCTTCAGCGGCGATTCGCTGGAGCGTGGCGAGCTTGGACCTGATACGGGTAGCGAGTTCCCCCGCGGCCTTGCGAGTGAAGGTCACGCCCAGGACTTCCTCGGGACGGACCCATCCATTGGCCACGAGCCACACCACACGGTCCGCCATGGTGGCTGTCTTGCCGGAACCGGCACCGGCGATGACCAGGCGCGGTGTGAGCGGAGAAGCGATGATGCCCGATTGCTCGTCGGTGGGACTGTTCTTTTCACCAAGGATCGCGGCCAGTTCTGCCGGGGAGAACCGGGGTTTCGGCAGGTCTGGTCCGGGTTCCGGTGCCAAAGCTCCGTTGAGGTCTGCTCCCTCCAGGAGATCGATCGTCATTCCGTAACCTGCTTTCCTCTTGCACACAGCGGACACACATCAGGCAGGCGGCACCCATGCCCCCCGTGTCCGCCCTTAGCGGGGTCGTGCCGCGCCTCGAACGCCGCACCGGCCATCAAGACGGCCGCTTGGTTGACCAGTTCCGCCGCCCAATTGTCCTTCCCATCCAGCGGGTCCTGCTGCTGGACCGCCGGGCTCTTGGCCTTGGTGCCGAGCTGGGCAAGGACAGCGCCACCAGGTGAACGCCCGGAACCACCGGCTGTGGGGCCGGCGCCGGGCGCTTGTGTATCCGTAACGACGGCGTCCTCGAAAGCTCCCTCAAGCACTGCGGCCTGGTAGGCCCCCAATTGCGGATGCCGTTCCATCTCGGCTTTACCCGGCTGGCTTTTCCCTGTTTTGAGATCGACGATCACCAAACGCCCCTCGGCGTCAATTTCCAGGCGGTCCACCTGGCCGCGAAGGACGGCACGGCGGCTCGTAACGCCTGTGTGCTCCCCTGCAGGAGGCAACTCAACGTCCGGTAAGTCCACTTGGAAGTCGTGTTCCACAGCCAGCAGGCTACGGCCTTCGCTTCGCATGATCAGGACGTACCGGGCCAACTTGCGGACCATTTGTTCGGCACGTTGGAAGTCGAGTTTTCCTTCCCAATTGTCCTTCATGCCCAGGGAAGGCCACCGCCGGGCCAGCTCAGCGACATACTCTGCCCCCGATGCCTCCGGCATTTCCTGCGCGATGCCGTGCACCAAGGTTCCCAGGCTTCGGGCGAAGTCCGTTGCAGCCTCACCTCCGGCAGCCTGAACGAACCAGTCGAGCGGTGACTTATGGACGGCTTCGACCTTGGAGGGCGAAACCGGAACCACGCCTCCCGCGGGAATCACCGGTTCCGTGGAACTGAGCGGTGCAAGGCCCCACCACGTATCCGGATGGGCCCCCGGGACGGGGGGCCCGGCTTGTGCCAGACGTGCCAGGATACGTGCTGCCTCGAGCGCAGCATCTGTAGGCCGTCCGGACTGCGGGTCTTCCTCCTGCACGTGCTGCCGGAGTTCGGCCACCAGTGCGCGGAGCGTCATGGGCCTGTCCACTGGCGTGTACTCACGCCTGATGGCTCCGGCAGCGAGGGGGGCGACATAGTCCAGAAAGGCCGACGGCTGCTCATCCTCGGATGAGACGGCCGTGCAGACCAGGACTTCACGGGCGCGCGAGACCGCCGTGGAGAAGCTCCTGAGTTCGTCATAGCGGATGTCACGCAACAGACTCAGAGGCCCCCGCCCCAGCGCGTCATCGACTCCGTGTTCCACGGCATCTGCGAACAAGGTGCTGCCAAGGAGCTCCCCCCGCAGCCGGGTGTTGGGCCAGACACCTTCCTGCAGGCCGGCGACGATCACCACGGGCCATTCCCTGCCGGCAGCACTGGCGGGCGTCATGAGCTCGACGCATTCCTCCAGCTGCGCGCGGGCAGCCAGGGTGTCCATGGGCAGTTCCTGGTTCAACAGGTAGTCCAGGAATTGTTCCGGGCCGGACCCCGGCAACTGGTCCACAAAACGCTCAGCCGTATGGAACAGGGCCATCATGGCATCGAGATCCCGGTCAGCACGCGCCCCGGCGTTCCCGCCATCCACGGCAGCTTCCGCCCAGCGTGAGGAGAGTCCCGTCGCGTCCCACAGCGCCCACAGCACCGACTCGGCGTTGGCGCCCGGTTTGGCCACGGCAGCGGTGCCTGCGGCGATCATGCGCGAGAGACGACGCGCGGAGCTGCCTTCAATTCCTACTGTGGCCAATGCCCCGGGGTGGAGAAGCGCTTCCACCAGCAGCGCGTCGCTGGACCGCCCACCCCCACCCAGCAGTTCTTCCCTCCGGAGGGACTGGCGGAGGCGGCGCAGCTCGATGGCGGAAGCCCCACCGATCCGGGAGGTCAGCAATGAAACCGCTGCCTCCGGGGTGAGCTTCTCCTGGTCCAGGACCACTTCGAAAACCTGGAGCAAAGGACGGACGGCGACCTCGTCCCGCACAGCGGCATCAGCCACCGGGACCCTGACCGGAATACCCTGGCCGCTCAGGTAACGCTGCAACCGCGAAATCATTCCACCGTTGCGGACAATCACGGCAATGTCTCCCAGGGTGCGGCCATCCCGCAGCTGCGCCTCCAGGATCCGCTGGGCGATGTAGCGCATCTCGTGGACAGCCGTTGGCAGCACGTGGCCTTCGACCTGCCCATCCCTGGAGGGCTCTCCGGCACCAGGGGGCGCAATCTTTCCCGGTTCCTGCCGTCCCTCTCCTCCGGGCTGCACTCCGGGGCCCGGACGGGCTTCCGGCCCAGGCTGATCCAGGCGGCGGGCAAGCTGCCCGCCCGAACGCTGCGAGATGCGGGCCGCAACACGGATCCAAGCGTCAGCAATGCCGGGCAAGTGCCGGTGCGTGAAGCTCAGCGGAACCTCCGTGACGCGGCCGTTGACCCCGCCCAGCAAAACGGGGAGCTCGGAAACGAGGTCCGGGCGGGCTCCGCGGAAGCCCTGCACCACAGTGTCCGGCGAATACGTCACGATCGCATCCTTGGCCTCTGCAATGTCCGCCAGGAGTTCAAACACCGCCGGGTTGGACTCCTGGGCATCATCGACCAGGATCAGCTGGAGCCGCTCGCGCTCGGCCGCGAGGAAACCCGGAGCCTCCTGGAAAATCTGCCGGGCGGCCGTGATAATGCCCGCGGGGTCGAAGGCCTCCGGCATCCGCAGGTCCAGGACGTCCCTGTACTCCGTGTAGAGCCGGGCAGCGGCCACCCAGTCCGGGCGTCCGCACTCACGGGCCAGGGCGGCCAGGTCTTCCGCGGTCCGCCCGGACTCGATGATGCGGTCGAACAGGAGACGGATTTCGTGCCTGAATCCACGGGTGGACAGCGCCGCCGAAAAGTCCTCGGGCCACGGAAGACCGGCTCCCGGACGGGCGTGGCCCTCCAGCAACTCCTTGATGATGAGGTCCTGTTCCGGGCCGGAGAGGAGCTTCGGGGGCCGCGGCAGCGGCAGGATGCCTTCCGCTTTGGCCCGCCTGATGAGATCGAAAGCGTACGACGCCCAGGTGCGGGCCGGCGTCGTACTTAAGCTTCTGTCCAGCCGCCCCGTGAAAGTATCCCGCAGCGCCGCAGCGGCATGCCTGCCGGGAGCCAGGATCAGGATCCGCTCGGGGTCGACTCCGTCCTCGCGGACCCGCCTGACTGCGGATTCGACGAGGACCGTGGACTTTCCGGTGCCGGGAGCGCCAGGCACAAGGAGCGGCCCGCTCCCCTGTACGGCCGACACGACGGCGAGCTGGTCCTGCGAGAGCCGGGGCGCCGCGTAGTGGGTTTCGCGTGGCGGAAGCAGGCGGAGGGCTGCAGATGCCTGGCGGATTCTTGCTGCTGTTGCGGTCACACAGTCATTTCATCATCGGGCACCGACAAAACATGGAGCTGACGCTCCAAGTGGTCCGAGATCACATCCAACCGGTCGAAATCCGCCTCAGTGGGAGCCCATCGGGCTGCGGCGAGGTCCACCCGCCAACGCCCCTCGCCCGTCCGCTGGAATGCCTCGTAGGCGCCATGCAGGGGCGTTGATTCCTGCAGGTAATGCCGCAGCGCCTCGGCTTCATGCCCGGGCGGCGCTTCACCGCTGGCTTTGAGGACGCGCCACCACGCTGCCGAACTGCCGTAGTGGCTCATGACCGACCCGACCTGCCGGGGTCCGCCGGATCCCAGGAGCTCCGCGACGTCCCCATAGGAGACGGCCGCACCGGATGGAACGAGATCCACGACGGCCAAGACAGCCGTCACATATTCCATCCGCATGACTTCAGCGTAGCTGCAGGAGTGTCGTGCCCCATAGTGTCGGGGCCAGCCGGTAGCTTGAAAACATGAGCTCCTGGAACACCCTCCCCCGCGCCGCTTTCGACCTTGAAACCACGGGGAAGAATTCCCGCTCAGCACGCATCGTCACGGCTTCCATCACTGTGGTCGACGCCCACGGTGAACTCGTCCGCGAGCATGAATGGCTGGCAGATCCCGGGGTCGAGATTCCCGCCGAAGCCAGCGAAGTCCACGGCATCACCACGGAAAAAGCGCGGACCGAAGGCCGGCCTGCGGCGGAGGTCACCCGCGAGGTCGCGGGCGTGCTTCAGGCCCTGTTCGACGACGGCACTCCAGTCATCGCGTTCAACGCCAGTTACGACTTCACTGTCCTTGCCGCCGAATCGGCACGCCATGGTGTCCCCCAGTTGAGCCGGTTCCCGGTCCTGGATCCATACGTCATGAACAAGCAGGTGGACAGGTACCGCAAGGGCAAGCGCACGCTCACGGCACTTTGCGAAGAGTATGGGATAACCCTGGACAACGCCCATACGTCTGCGGCGGACGCCCTGGCAACGCTGCGTGTCCTCGATGCCATGGCGGGCAAGTTCCCCAAACTCCACATGCCGGCTTCCACGCTGCACGGATTGCAGGTGGACTGGGCAGCCACGCAGGCAGCCGACTTCCAGCAGTACCTGAGGCGAAGCAAGCCCACTGCCGTCATTGAGGGAGAATGGCCTGTACTGCCTCCGGAAGACGCCAGCCGGGGCGGTTTCTAGACGCCAGTACTACCTATTGCGACGCAAGTCACAACTTTTCCGGCATCTACTGCGCGGCCCCGAGCCGTGTGGGGATTCATGACTGGACTCGGGAAGCGGAACACTCTCGGCCACTGAGGCCACAACAGAGTCCATACATTCGATCAAATTGAGTTTGAGCACTCATTTCTTCGATTCGACCCGGCCTGCAACGCTGGTGACATAATTAAGTTTGGCGGGTCGAAGTCTGCTACGGCGGCTGAAGCCTTTGCTTGCTGCCCTGTTTTCCCCGCCCACCGCATACGTCTGACGTGACCCTCGATGAAAGTGATTTCTTCATGAAATTCAAAGCCCCCAAGTGGCTTGCTGCCGCTCCGGTAGCCGCAGCCCTGGTTATCTCCCTGGCCGCGTGCGGCGGTGGAAGCCCGGAGCCCGGCAGCTCGCCCACCGACGCGCTTGCAGGCAGCGACCAGCAGACGCTGGACAAGTACACCACCGCGGATGTCACCGCCCTGGACCAGATCGACAAGTCCAAGCTTGGCCTGATCACTGACGGCACGCTGCGTGTTGGAACCCTCTCCGATGCCCCGCCGAACATCTTCATCGATCCGTCCGGCAAGTTCACCGGCTACGACAACGAACTCCTGCGCGCCATCGGCGACAAGCTGGGCCTCAAGGTCGAGTTCGCTTCCACCGACTTCTCCGCTTTGCTCTCCCAGGTTGCAAACAAGCAGTTCGACGTCGGATCTTCCTCGATCTCCACCACGGACGCGCGCCGCAAGACGGTCGGCTTCACCAACGGCTACGACTTTGGCTACATGGCAGTGGTCACCAAGACCGACGCCAAGGTCGCCGGCTTCGCCGACCTCAAGGAGGGCGTCCGCATCGGCGTCGTCCAGGGCACCGTGCAGGACGACTACGTCACCAACACCCTGGGCCTCGAACCGGTCCGCTTCCCGGACTACAACACGGTCTACGGCAACGTGAAGAACGGCCAGATCGACGCCTGGGTAGCTCCGTCCCAGCAGGCCGACGGCCAGGTCAAGGAAGGCGACAACACCAAGATCGCCGAAAAGGTCGTCAACACCCAGAACTTCACCGCCTACGCCGTGAACAAGGACAACCAGGCCCTCATTGACGCGCTGAACGCCGGCCTGGACGCCGTCATCGCGGACGGCACGTGGACCAAGCTGACCAGCGAGTGGTACAAGGACCGTCCGACCGCTGCCGAGCAGACCCCGCAGGGCTGGAAGCCGGGCAGCAAGGCCGTCCAGCTCCCGGCCAAGTAATCCGGGGGTTCCATGGATATCCTCAAGCAACTCGCAGACACCTTCCTTGACTGGGAGGCGATGGGCGAAGTCATTCCCAAGATGTTCGCCGTGGGCCTGCCGAACACGATCGTGCTCGCGGTCATTTCGGGCATCATCGGGACACTGCTGGGCATGGCCCTCGCCCTGATGGGGATCTCCCGGAACCCTGTGGCGCGGTGGATTGCCCGTGTTTACACGGACATCCTCCGCGGCCTTCCCCCGGTACTGACCATCCTGGTGATCGGGTTCGGTTTCGGCCCGATCATCCGGGAACTGACGGGCTCCACCAGCCCGTATCCCATGGCCATTGCCGCGCTGTCCCTGATGTCGGGTGCCTACATCGGCGAAATTTTCCGGTCCGGCATCCAGAGCGTGGACAAGGGCCAGCTGGAAGCCTCCCGGGCCCTGGGGTTCGGCTACGGCGCATCCATGCGCCTGGTGGTTGTTCCCCAGGGTGTCCGAAGGGTGCTGCCGGCGCTGGTTAACCAGTTCATCGCGCTCATCAAGGAGTCGTCGCTGGTGTTCCTCCTGGGCCTCCTGGCGACGGAACGCGAGATCTTCCAGATCGGCAAGGACGCTGCAGCCAACACGGGCAACCTGTCTCCCTATGTGGCCGCAGCTGTGTTCTACCTTGTCCTGACGATCCCGCTCACCCACTTCGTCAACTGGATCGACGCACGCCTCCGTTCAGGCCGGCCCGAGAAGAAAGAGCCTGACGACGCCGCCGCGGTCGTAGGAAAGGGAGCCCAAGCATGACCGAGTTCGCATCCGGAACGCTGACAGCCAGGAACATCCACCTGTCCTTTGGCAGCAACCATGTGCTGCGCGGTATTGATCTGCACGTGGAAAAAGGCACCACGGCCTCGGTTATCGGTCCTTCCGGTTCCGGTAAGTCCACCCTGCTGCGCGTGATGAACCGCCTGATCGAACCTGACCAGGGTGACATCCTGCTGGACGGCCGGTCGGTGCTGAAGGACAATCCGGATGAGCTCCGCCGCCGGATCGGCATGGTGTTCCAGCAGTTCAACCTGTTCCCGCACAAAACGGTGGCGGAGAACATCACCCTGGCCTTGCGCAAGCTCCGCGGCATGTCCAAGGATGAGGCCCGCGCGGAAGCCTTGGATCAGTTGGACCTCGTGGGCCTGAAGCACAAGGCCGATTCCCGTCCGGCCAACCTGTCCGGCGGTCAACAGCAGCGTGTGGCCATTGCCCGTGCCCTGGCCATGAAGCCGGAGGTCATGTTCTTTGACGAGGCAACCTCCGCACTGGATCCGGAGTTGGTCAAGGGCGTTCTTGCCCTCATGGCAGACCTGGCCAGGGGCGGCATGACCATGGTGGTGGTGACGCACGAGATGGGCTTCTCCAGGAACGTTTCCGACAAAGTCACGTTCATGGATGCCGGGGTGGTTGTTGAGTCGGGACCACCCGAACAACTGTTCACCAACCCGCAGACGGAACGTCTTCAGGGATTCCTTTCGGACGTTCTCTAGCCGGACGTTCTCCAGCACTGAACCAGCAGACCCCGCTTCCATGACCGCAAGGGATGGAGGCGGGGTTTTTCTGTCTGGTCCTGCCGGCTATTGCCCGGTTTTCACCCTGATGACAGTCAGCGCCGCGGCATCGATTCTGGCGCGGAAGGCCGGGTCCTTCCCGGCCCTGTCCAGGACCGCCCCGTACATGGCCGGAATGCTGGTGGGATCGGCGCACACCAGCATGGTGCCACCCGCGCCGAAGAAGTTAAGCGCGCGGTCAGCGTCGGTCCACGGCTCCAGTTGCGCGGCACTGCAGACGTCGTCGGACAGAATAATGCCCGTAAAGCCGGCGTCCTGCCGGAGCATGGATTCCATGACGACCGGCGAGAAGGGCGCAATGGCTGCGGGGTCGATCTTGTCGTAATAGGCATTCGAAACCATGACCCAATCCGCCCCGTTCCTGATGGCTGCGTTGAAGGGTTCCAGCGCAGGATCGTTGCGGGTGGTGGCAGTGTCCCGGACATCCCTGCTGACGTCCGTGTTGGGGACTACCTTGCCAAGCCCCGGGTAGTGTTTGACCACCGGATCCACGCCGGCGTCCTGCATTCCCTGGGCAAAGGCGTTGCCCAGGGAAGAGACCTGGGCCGGGGTGTAGCCATATTCGCGCTGGAACCGGCCGATGGGTGCATTCGAGGGTGCAAAGTCGGGACTGGGCACCGTATCCAGGACGGGTGCAAGGTTGACGTTGATTCCGGCAGACACGAGCTCCTTGCCCCATAGTTCGGCATTCGCCCTGAGCTTGGCAGGACCGGCCTGGGCCTGCTCCACGGCCGTAGGGATGGTTGAAAACCCGGGACCCGACAGGACCTGCACATAGCCACCCTCCTGGTCGGTGGCCACGAAGAGCGGAAGTCCGCCGGTGGTCTCCGGCGAGACCGTAGCGGTCAGGGAGGCAACAACGTCGGCGGTAGCTGCCGCCCCGGCCTTGCTTCGACCGCTGAGGTACACGTTGCCCGCGTGATAGCTCTTCAACGCCTCCAGGGTGCCAGGCTCGGCGCCGGTGGCCTTCGCTGCGACCATGAAGAGTTGCCCCACACGTTGTTCGAGGCTGAGCCTGGCCAACTGTTCCTCCGCCGGCGTCGCGGCAGCAGGCGGGACCGTGGAGGCCGCTGGCGGAGATCCTGTCCCGGCTTGCGGGGTGGCCGGGGGCGGGGGCGTAACGGTGGCGGCCGTCGGCGTTGACGTGGCGTTTCCGGAGGGCGTCGGACCCGGTGCGCCAGTGCCGCCGGAACAACCCCCGACCATCAGGACAAGGGCTCCGGCGGCCACCAACTTCAGACGGGAGAATGCTGCTGGCTGGGACGTGCGCATGGCAAACCGTGAATTCGTTGGGGGTGGGTTTCCATGTACGAGCCTACCCAAGAATCCGGTCGTATTCCTCTCCGGGGTAACTCACGAGCCTGCCGCTGCCGGACGAATCATGCGCTTGCAGCTGCTGCCGCCTTCGCTGCGGCCGGCAAGGCATCGATAATGCGGCCCATGGCAGCGTCATCATGTGCTGCCGAGAGGAACCACGCTTCGAACACGGACGGCGGAAGGTAGACGCCGGAGTCGAGCATTGAGTGGAAGAACGGGGCGTACCGGAAGGCTTCCTGTCCTTGGGCGTCCGCATAGTTGTTGACGCCGTTGGCCGACGTGCCGAACGCCATTGAGAACAGGTTGCCTGCCCGCTGGATGGAGTGGTCCACTCCTTCTGCGTCCAGGGCTGCGGACAGCGCGGAGGAGAGCTCCAGTGAACGCGCGTCCACGTGGGCGTAGACCTCCGGCGTGGCGTGCGTCAGCGTGGCCACACCTGCTGCCATGGCCACCGGGTTTCCGGACAGCGTCCCCGCCTGGTAGACGGGTCCCACCGGAGCAAGGTAATCCATGACATCCGCCCGGCCACCCAGTGCCGCCGTCGGCATTCCGCCTCCGATGACCTTGCCGAAGGTGAGCAGGTCCGGCACCCACCCCTCGTGCTGCCCGGTGAGGCCCCAGTAGCCGGCGTAGCCGGTGCGGAACCCGGTCAGGACTTCGTCCACGATCAACAAGGAGCCGTGCTCTTTGGTGATCCGGGACAACCCGGCGTTGAAGCCATCCTTGGGGGTCACCACGCCCATGTTGGCAGGGGCTGCCTCCGTGATCACTGCTGCGATGTTGCTGCCGTGGGCTGCGAAGGCTTCCTCGACGGCAGCGAGGTCGTTGTAGGGAAGAACCAGGGTTTCCGCAGCGGTGGCTTCAGTGACGCCCGCCGATCCTGGAAGGGCCAGCGTTGCCACGCCGGACCCGGCAGATGCCAGCAGTCCGTCCAGGTGTCCGTGGTAGCAGCCCGCAAACTTGATGATGAGGTTGCGTCCTGTGAAGCCGCGGGCGAGGCGTACGGCGGTCA
Source organism: Paenarthrobacter sp. NCHU4564 (assembly GCF_052156435.1). NCBI lineage: Bacteria > Bacillati > Actinomycetota > Actinomycetes > Micrococcales > Micrococcaceae > Paenarthrobacter > Paenarthrobacter sp. NCHU4564. Next base: position 43,208 of record NZ_JBQLIS010000023.1, on the reverse strand, counting down.
TGGTTGCTTCCGTGCCCGTGGACACCATGCGGAGGCGCTCCACGGCTGAAACCCGCCCCTTGACGATCGCGGCAAGGTTGGCTTCGTCCGGAGTGGAAGCACCGAAGGACAGGCCGCGGTCCACTGCGGCGTGGACTGCATCCAGTACTGCCGGGTGGGCATGTCCAAGAAGCGCGGGACCCCAGGAGCACACGAGGTCCACGTATTCCCGGCCATCGGCATCGGTGAGGTAGGCCCCCTTGGCCGAGACCATGAACTTGGGGTTTCCGCCCACTGAACCGAAGGCGCGCACCGGGGAGTTCACGCCGCCGGGCATCAGGGACCTGGCGCGGTCGAACAGCTGGTCGGACACAGGGGTGTTTGAAGTCATGGTTCCTATTCTCTCAGTCTTTGGCGGCAGCTTCCGGGGAAGCGCCAGGGGTGCGCAGCGCTTACGGGGCCTCGGCCAGCAGTTGCGCAACCCGGGGTGCCACTTCGGTTCCGTACAGTTCGATGCAACGCATCATGGAGCCGTGCGGCAGGGTTCCATTGCTGTATTTGAGGTCGAAGCGGTCGACGCCGAGGTTGCGTTTGAGCAGCACGATCTTCCGGGCAACCGTTTCCGGAGATCCCACATAGAGCGCGCCTTCGGGGCCGCACATGGCGTCAAACTCGCTCCGGTTGCCCGGCCCCCAGCCACGTTCGGCACCGATCCGGTTACGCTGTTCGAGCCAGTGCGGGAAGAGTTCCTCGCGGGCGGCCTCGTCCGTGTCCGCGATGTACCCCGGCGAATGCGTGGCAATCTGCTGCATGGGATGCCCGTATTTGGCCATGGCGTCCCGGTACAGCTTGACGAGCGGGCCAAAACGCCGGGGTTCGCCACCGATGATCGCGAAAATGATGGGGTAGCCGTACTCCGCGCACCGCAGCACGGACTCGGGCGTTCCGCCCACGCCAATCCAGGCGGGCAGCAGGTGGTGCTGCAGGTGCGGGTACACCTGCAGGCCGTTGATGCCCGGCCGGGTCCGGCCTTCCCAGTGGATGGGCTTCTGGGCGCGTGCCTGGTCGAAGAGTGCGAGCTTCTCCTCGAACAGGACCTCGTAGTCCGCGAGGTCCAGCCCGAACAAGGGAAAGGACTCGATGAACGAACCACGGCCCAGCATGACTTCGGCGCGGCCATTGGCTATGGCATCCACTGTGGCGAACCGCTGGAAGACACGGATGGGATCGTCCGAGCTGAGGACAGTAACGGCAGAGCCCAAGCGGATCCGGGATGTCACCGCCGCGGCGGCCGCCAGGAACACCTCGGGGGCAGACACGGCGAAATCGCGGCGGTGGTGCTCCCCCACGCCGAATGCATGGATTCCGACGGCGTCAGCCAGCTTTGCTTCCTCCAGCAGCTCACGCAGGACCCGGGCATGGTCCTTCGGATTGCCGTCGGCGTCCACGCCGGCATCACCGAACGTGTTGAGTCCAAGCAGGATGCGGTCGCCCGGCACGGGGGCGGTGGGGTCGGCGGGGACGGGGTTCATCAGGACTCCTTCAGCCAGCCTGCCAGCTCGGAGGCCCAGTAGGTGAGGATGTTGTCAGCACCGGCACGCTTGATGCCGAGGACTGACTCGGTGATGGCACCGCGCCGGTCGATCCACCCGTTGGCGGCGGCAGCTTCGATCATGGCGTATTCCCCGGAGATTTGGTAGGCCGAAACCGGCACCGGGCTCATGGCCGCTACGTCCGCAAGAATATCCAGGTAGCTCATGGCAGGTTTGACCATGACCATGTCTGCGCCTTCTTCGAGGTCCAGCTCCACTTCCAGGATGGCTTCCCGGCGATTGGCGGCGTCCATCTGGTAGGTACGGCGGTCGCCTTTGAGCTGGGAGTCAACAGCCTCCCGGAACGGTCCGTAGAACGCCGACGCGTACTTGGCCGCATAGGCCAGGACGGCGGTGTTCTTGTGACCGGCATCCTCCAGCGCCTGCCGGATCACGGCGATCTGGCCATCCATCATTCCCGAGGGTCCGAGCACATGCGCGCCGGCGTCCGCCTGGGCCACAGCCATCCGGGCGTAGATTTCCAGCGTGGCGTCATTGTCCACGTACCCGTCGGCATCAAGCACGCCGCAATGGCCGTGGTCGGTGAACTCGTCCAGGCATACGTCGCTCATGACCACCAGGGCGTCGCCCACCTCGGACCGGACATCGCGGATCGCTTTGTTCAGGACCCCGTCAGGGTCCAGGGAAGCCGTACCGCGGGCGTCCCGGACCTGGGGCACACCGAACAGCATGATGCCGCCGACGCCAAGTTCCACTGCTTCAGCGGCAGCACGTTTGAGGGTGTCGGTGGTGTGCTGCACCACACCCGGCATGGAGGTGATGGGGCTTGGCTCCGTCAGTCCTTCCCGGATGAAGGCCGGAAGGATCAGGTCGGCCGGGACAAGGCGGTTCTCTGCGGTGAGCTTGCGCAGGGCCGGTGTGGTGCGAAGGCGGCGGGGCCGGTGGTGTGGAAAGCTCATGCTGGGTTCCCTTCATTGGCTAGAACTGATGCGAGGGCGTCTGCGATGCCCTCTGGAGTCGGCTCCCGGGCGACCGCAGCAACGGCGATCCCCAGTGCGGCGGCTACTTCCGCCGTCGGACGCCCGATCGCTACGAAACGGCAGGTGCCCAATGGCAGCAGGGTCGCAGCTATCCGCCGGGCGGCGCTCGGCGAGGCGGCAACCACGGCATCCAGTGCCTGGTCCGCCAGCGCGGCGCGGACGTCTTCCGGGCTTGGCTCGGTGATGGGCGCGTCAGCGGAACCCACGACGGCGGACCCCGGCGGGGCGTCGACCCGCAGTTCCGGCCGGGCCGGGTAATCGACCGTGTGGTAAGCCGTCACGGCGGTGACGCTTGCGCCAAGGACCGTCAGCCCGTCCCGAAGCGCAGGAGCGGCGATATCAGCCTGGGGCAGGAAGACACGTCCTGCAGGTTGCTCTGCAGCAGCCCACTCTGCCAGGAGTCCTTCTGCGGACTGGGAACCCGACGGAGCCAGTGCGACCGTGAGGCCCAGCGCTTCAAGGGCATGGCGCGATGCCGCACCCACCACGGCGATGCGGGTTCCGGAAGGAACCAACGCGGCGGGCTCAACCCCACGTTCAGCTGCCTTCCCCAGCAGGGCGCGGATGGTGGTGATGCTGGTGATCACCATCCAGTCAAAATCGCCATGGGCCAGCTTGTCCAAGGCCAGGTCGAGGGGTGCTTGGTCCCGGGCGCGCTCAAAGTCGATGAGGGGAAGGATCCAGGGTTCCGCGCCAAGGCCGGCCAGGAGGGAAGCAAGCGGCCTGGCGCGGTCGGCACTCCTGGTAATCAGGATGCGCCGGCCGGCCAGGCCTGCATGCTGCGGCAGATCAGGACGCTGCAAGATCGGCAATCTCCGCCGCACCGGCAGCGAGGAGGAGTTCTGCGACCTCGATGCCCAGCAGGGTGGCGCCTACCTCGGTCAAGCCGTCGGTTGCTTTCTTTTCCCGGACTGTTTTTGTGCCGTCAACTGCGCACACCACGGCTTCGAGATGGAGCATGCTTCCCTTGCGGTAGGCGTAGGCGCCTACGGGGGCAGCGCAGCCGGCTTCCAGCCTTGCCAGAACTGCCCGCTCGGCGGTGACCGCAAGCCGGGTGTCGTCGTCGTTGAGTGCGGCCAAGGCCTGCGCCAGCACGATGTTGCCGCCGTCGGCCGAGTCCTCGCGCTGCGGGGCATCGGCGGTACGGCATTCAATGGCCAGCGCACCCTGTCCGGGAGCCGGCAACATTACCGAGGTGTCGAAGAATTCCGTGACGGTGTCCAGGCGGTCCATGCGTTCCAGCCCTGCGGCGGCGAGCACCACGGCGTCGAGGTCGTTGGACTTGCCTTCCAGGACATCGGCCACGGTGTTGCCAGGCAGGCCCGGGACCCTGTTGAGGCGGGTGTCCACGTTTCCGCGGATATCCAGAACTTCAATGTCCGGACGCGCTGCACGCAGCTGGGCCGCGCGTCGGGGCGAGCCTGTGCCTACCTTTGCGCCACCGGGCAGTTCGGCCAACGTCAGCCCGTCACGCGCGCAAAGGACGTCCCGCACATCCACGCGCTGAGGCGTGGCGGCGATGCTCAGGCCAAGGGCAGGCCCGGTGGGCAGGTCCTTGAGGGAATGCACGGCGACGTCGCAGTTTTCCACGAGCAGCGCATCCCGCAGCGCAGCCACGAAGACTCCGGTGCCACCCATCTGGGACAGCGATCCCGTCTTCACATCGCCCTCGGTGCGGATGTGGACCAGTTCCACGGGGAAGCCACCCACAGCGGCCAACCGGTCGGCTGTCTGCTGGGTCTGGGTCAGCGCGAGCTTGCTGGCCCGCGTGCCGATCCTTACGGTCACTTGGTGGCCTCCGCGGCAGGGTAGGGGTCGTGCGAGGTTCCGGTGGTGGAACCAACCTCCGAAATGACGGGCTTGGCCCCACGGAAGTTTTCGCAGCAGTTGGGCCGGCAGACGTCGTACCAGGGCCCCAGTCCCGTCACGTGCGGGCGGTCGGCGATGTTGTTCTCCACCGTGCGTTCGCAGATCAGGTCCACCAGGCCGGACACAAAGGCAGCGTGGGTTCCCGGCGTGGGAACGCGGGTGGCCTCGATGCCGAGGTTGCTGCAGGTTTCCAGGGCTTCGGTGTCCAGGTCCCAGGCAACTTCCATGTGGTCGCTGACAAAGCCGAGCGGCACGATGACGACGCCTTTGACGCCGGTGGGGGCGATCTCCTCGAGGTGGTCGTTGATGTCTGGCTCAAGCCACGGAATGTGCGGTGCGCCCGAGCGCGACTGGTACACAAGGTCCCAGGCCACGTTCGGTGCCACGGCATCCATGATGGCCTGGGCGTTGGCAAGGTGCTGGGCCGCGTAGGCGGAGCCCTCGGCAAAGTCCCGCGGTTCGTCGTCGGACCTGCCGGCAGCTTCGGCATCCCGCGTGGGGATGGAGTGGGTGGCAAAAAGCACGCGGATGACCGAATCCGGATCGGCTTCCCCGGCAGCGGCGAGCTTGGTGCGGATCTCTTCCAGGCCCGCAGCCGTGCCCTCAAGGAACGGCTGCACCACGCCGGGGTGGTCGAAGTACTGGCGGATCTTGTCCACCTGGAGCTTGCCGTCGAGGCCCGTTTCCGTCAGCGCGACGCCGATGTCCTCGCGGTATTGGCGGCAGCTGGAGTAACAGGAGTAGATGCTGGTGGTGAGCATCAGGATCCGGCGGTGGCCGGCGTCGTAAGCATCCTGCAGGACCGGAGCGATATAGGGGTCCCAGTTCCGGTTTCCCCACAGCACCGGCAGCCCGATGCCGCGCTTGGCGAGTTCGGCCTCGATGGCGGCCTTGAGCTCGCGGTTTTGCTGGTTGATGGGGCTGATGCCGCCGAACGCCCGGTAGTGGTGGGAGACCTCTTCGAGCCGCTCGTCCGGGATTCCACGGCCGCGGGTGACGTTGCGCAGGAAGGGGATGACGTCTTCCTGGCCCTCGGGACCGCCGAAGGAGGCCAGGAGGACGGCGTCATAGTTCTGCGGCTCCTGGCGCCCACGCTCCGTCACGGCGTTGGGCTCGGTGGAGACAAGGAGTTCGCTCATGCCAGGACCTCGGCGATCTCGGCGGCCGAGATGCGGCGGCCGGTGTAGAAGGGAATTTCTTCACGGACGTGGTGGCGGGCCTCGGTGGCACGGAGGTGGCGCATCAGGTCAACGAGGTCCACCAGCTCAGGTGCTTCAAGGCCAAGGATCCATTCCCAGTCACCCAGGGCGAAGGATGAGACGGTGTTGGAGATGACCTGGGGAAATTCACGGCCCAGGAGCCCGTGGTCCCGCAGCATCTTGCCGCGTTCCTCGGACGGCAGGAGGTACCACTCGTAGGAGCGGACGAACGGGTAGACGCAAAGCCAGGTGCTGGGTTCCACACCGCGTGCGTAGGCGGGGACGTGGCTCTTGGCGAATTCGGCCTCGCGGTGCACACCCATGGCGGACCATACGATCCCAGTGCCCGCAAAAAGTGCGCTGCGGCGGATGTCCCGCACTGCGGACTGCAGGTCTTCCGGCTTGGCGCCGTGGAGCCACACCATGACGTCGGCGTCCGAGCGCATGGCCGAGACGTCGTAGCTGCCCCGGAGGATCACGCCGTTCGCAGCGAGCTTCCCGACCAGGGTCTCGAATTCCTCGACAGCGTCGTCGCTGCGCAGGACGTCGGCCGAGCGCTTGAAGACCGTCCACAGCGTGTAGAACTGTTCCTCGGTTCCAGCAGTTTTAGTGACAGATTCGGCAGAAGTGTGGCTCATGGTTCAAGTTTGCCCCGTGCCGGCCCCTAAGTCGAAACGGAATAGTTCTACAGCACGTAGAAGTGATGCAAATCACACTCTGGAGGGTTTCGGGTCCACCGTGTCCGCCAGCTGGGCCTGGGTGTCGGACACCACGGCGGCCAGGCCGTTGCCTGCCAACCACCCGCCGACCACGGTCAAGCCGTTGGCTGCAGCGCACACTCTCCGCACCTCGGCAACCCGCTGTTTGTGACCGACGGCGGCAAAAGGCAACGCTCCATCCCACCGCACCACGTCCCAGTCCAGGACGTCGGCACCGGTGACCGGCACCGTCAGCAGGGCCGAGGCATCGGCAAGGGCCGCTGCCAGGAGTTCGTCGTCGGACAGGACCAGGTCCACCGCTTCTCCCCCGGCTTCTTCCCGCCGCCCGTATGAAAGCCGCAGCACGTGCGTTCCCGGACCGGCCTCTTCTGCCAACCAGTCCCACTTGGCGGTGGCATGGGTCAAAGCCTTCGCAGTGATTCCCGGCGTTTGGGGCGCTACCAGGATTCCGGTACCGCGCGGGCGGCCGTCGAGTTGGGGAAGGTCCACCACGATCGTGACCAGGCTGACCAGCGGCCCTGCCGCCGGGCGCAAGCCGGTCAGTTCCGGCAGGGCCTTCCCAAGAAGCCCGACGGCGGCGGGACCGTCGAGCGCCACGACGAGCCTGCCGGCGTCGTACGTGGATTCACCCGCGGTGACCCGCCAGCCCGTGGCTGTTTTGGCAATGCCGTCCACGCGCCGTCCGCTCAACAGCGACACGCCCCGGTCCCGCGCATCTTTGACGAGCGCCTCCACCAAGGTATTCATGCCGCCTTTCAAGCCGGCGACGGCGGAACCGGCCTTGGCGGGTGCCGGCCCCGACGCGGACGCAGCTTTGCGTTGCGCCGCCACGGCCGCCGCCAGGGAGCCGTGGACGCGAAGGCCCGTGCGCAGGCCCGGCGCCACCATGTCGACATCCAGCAAGGCGGGATCGGCGGAGTGGACACCACCAACAACCGGAGCCACCAGTCGTTCGAGGACCCTCCGGCCCATACGCTGCCGGACCAGGGAAGCAACGCTGGTCACATCTTGTGAACTGCCAACGGACGCCGGAAGCCACCGGTCCAGGGAGGCCCGGAAGGCCCCGGCCCAGCCAAGGGACCTCCGCACTTCCGGATCCCAGGGATTCGCCGGGATACCCAGCACCCCCGTCTTGGGGAGTTCGCGGGGTCCATCGGGCAATTGCACCCACGCGCCGCCAGGATGCGGAGCGACGATGTTGTCCTGCAGCCCCAGTGCGGCGGCCAGATCCGCAACCGCAGACGAGCGCGTCGCAAAAGACTCCGCCCCGCTGTCCAGGGCCAGGCCGGCCACCTCGTGCCGGCCGACACATCCGCCCCACGCCTCCGTCGCTTCGAGGACCGTCACGGCATGTCCGGCCAGCGCTAGCTCCCGGGCAGCCACCAGGCCGGAGACTCCACCGCCTACCACGATGGCAGCAGGACGGGAAGGTGCGTGTCCCCCGCGCATCAGTCCTACTTGGCCGGGATGGAGTGGATGAGTTCCACCACGCGGGTCAGCACGGTGGGGTCGGTCTCCGGCGGTACGCCGTGTCCCAGGTTCAGGACATGGCCGGGCGCCTCGGAACCGGCCGCGATCACCTCGCGGACGTGGGCCTCCAGCACCTCCCACGGAGCGGACAAAAGGGCGGGATCGATGTTGCCCTGCAAGGGAACCGCGCCACCCAGGCGGCGGTTCGCCTCATCGAGCGGAAGCCGGTAGTCCACGCCCACGACGTCCACGCCGACATCGCGCATGGCTACCAGGAGCTCGGAGGTTCCCGTACCGAAGTGCACCAAGGGTGCACCCAGCCCGCGGACGTGTTCCAGGGCCCGCGCCGAAGCCGGGGCCACATACTTGGTGTAGTCTCCAAGGCCCAGCGAACCGGCCCAGGAATCGAAGAGCTGTCCGGCGGAGGCACCCGCTTCCAGCTGTGCCTGCAGGAACAAACCCGATGCGTCCGCAGCCCAGGCGGCCAGCGCTGCCCAGGTTTCCGGATCGGCGTGCATCATGGTCCGCGGTCCCAGGTGGTCGCGTGAAGGCCGGCCCTCCACCATGTAGGCAGCCAGCGTGAAGGGAGCACCGGCAAATCCGATCAGCGGCGTCTTGCCCAGCTGGGCAACAGTCAGTCGGACAGCCTCCCGGATAGGTTCAAGCGCTTCCCAGGTCAGCTGCGGAAGAGCCGCAACGTCCTCTGCAGTACGCACCGGCTTGTCCAGGACCGGTCCCACGCCCGGCACGATGTCCACTCCCACGCCTGCCAGCTTCAGCGGAATGACAATGTCCGAGAAGAAGATTGCGGCATCGACGTCGTGCCGACGGACCGGCTGCAGGGTGATTTCCGCCGCGAGTTCCGGTCGCAGGCAGGAGTCAAGCATGGCGACACCCTCGCGGACCTTGAGGTATTCGGGCAGGGAGCGGCCTGCCTGGCGCATGAACCACACCGGCCTGCGGGAGGGCGTACCACCGCGGTAGGCGGTGATCAGCGGAGAGTCCGAAGTACGGCCGTCCACCAGCGGATGGTCGGCGCCGAGGATCCCCGCCGGGGCATTGATGGCCGTATTGTTGGAAGCTGCCGCGCTTGAAGTCATGCCTTCGATTGTGCCGAAAATCCGGGCCAAAAGATAACGACAGGCTGTCATGTACAGACCCGTCGGGCACCGGAGTGGCGCGGATCACCCTGCCCGGTGTCGATTCCCACTGCCGGGCATTGTTCTACCGAGCTACGAAAAAGCTATGATGGGGTTGCTGTGGTTCTTTTCTCATTGGTGGCTACACACGCCGACATCGATCTCGAAACCGTCGCTCAACTGAGCAACGGTTCTTCCGGGCTTGCCACTTCGGCCCTGTCCGGGTCTCCGGTGGTCTCCGGAACGGTGGTCCTGGCCACCTGCAACCGCTACGAAATCTATGGCGAAACGGCCAATGGCGCGGACCTTGAAGCCGCGCGCTCGGCCCTCGTTTCCCAGATCAGCGAGCTCAGCGGACTCAACGAGCAACTCGTCTCCCGCTCCTTCAGCACCAACACGGGGCCAGACGTCACCCGCCACCTCTTCGCCGTGAGTGCCGGCCTTGATTCGGCTGTGGTGGGAGAGCGTGAAATCGCCGGCCAGGTACGCCGTGCCCTGATCACCGCGCAGCAGGAGGGTACCGCCAGCTCCGGGCTGGTGCGGCTCTTCCAAGCGGCATCCAAGACCGCCAAGGACGTCGGGGCGCAGACTGCCCTGGGCTCACGCGGCCTGTCCATCGTGTCCGTGGCCCTGGACCTCGCAACGGATTTGTCGGACTCCGCGGATTGGTCCACCAAGAAAGTGGTCGTCTTCGGTACGGGCGCCTACGCCGGCGCCACCATGTCCCTGCTGCGTGAACGCGGCTGTACGGACATCTCGGTCTACTCCTCCTCCGGCCGCGCCGAAGGCTTCGTGGCCACCCGCGGCGGCACGGCCCTGGATGCCGACACCCTGCCCGTTGCCGTGGCTGCGGCAGATGTCATGATCGGCTGCAGCGGATCCGATACCCGCGTCGAAGCGGCAGACCTGGAGCGGGTCCGCGCCAACTCCGGCAAGCCGTTGATCGCGATCGACCTCGCCCTCACCCACGACTTCGACCCCGCCGTGGGGGAACTGGACGGAGTTGAACTGCTCACCCTGGAATCCGTGCGCCTCGCGGCGCCCCAGGAGCAGGCCGAGTCCCTGTCCCAGGCGAGCACGATCGTCAACACCGCCGCCCAGGCTTTCGAATCGGAGCGTGAATCGCGCTCGGTGGATTCGGCGATCGTGGCCCTGCGCCGCCACACCATGAACGTACTGGATTCCGAGATGGAAAAAGTGCGCGCCCGCCACGGCTGCACGGCTGCTGCCGAAGAAGTGGAGTTCGCCCTCCGCCGCATGGTCAAGCAGCTCCTCCATGTTCCCACCGTCCGGGCCAGGGAGCTTGCCGCCAAGGGCCAGCAGGACGACTATGTGGCAGCCCTCGAGGCACTCTACGGCATCCAGGTCGAGCAGCCCCAGGTTGCCGCGCCTGCCGCCGAATGCCCGGTAGACCACGAACAGCTGCGCTCCGAAAGCGCCTGAGAATCAGCGCCGGGCGCTGGATCGCTGCGCCTTGCTGCTGCGCGTTGCTACTGCGTTGCTGCTGCGCCTGGCTGCCTGGTACACCGGCGGTGCCTAGTAGACCGGCTTGTACGGCTCCACGTCGCGCACCCAGGCGAGGATACCGCCGTCGAGATGGCTGACCCTGGTGTAGCCCGCCGTCCTGGCGGCCTCCAGCACGGCAGCCGAACGCGTGCCCGCCTTGCAGTGGAAGACGATGTCCCGGTCCTGCGGCAGATCCACCCACGCTTCGCCCGCGAGGATCCTGCCCTGCGGGATGAGCACGGAACCTTCGATCTTGACGATGCTGTGTTCCCCCGACTCCCGGACATCCACGAGGTCGAAGTCCCGCTCCCCCTCAGCACGCTCCTTCAGCATCCGTGACAGCTCCTCCGGGGAGACGGTGTGCTCCCGGTCCGTTTCTGCTGCGGGAGTGATGCCACAGAAAGCCTCATAGTCGGTCAGTTCGGTGATGGGCGCGGCTTCAGGGTCCTTGGAAACCTTGATTTCGCGCCAGCTTCCACCTAGGGCATCAAAGAGCGCCACGCGCCCCAGCAAGGAACGTCCGACGCCGGTGATCAGCTTGACCGCTTCGGTCACCATGAGGGACCCCACGGCCGCGCACAGCATGCCGAACACTCCCCCTTCCCCGCAGGACGGCACTGAGCCGGCGGGCGGCGCCTCGGGATAGAGGTCGCGGTAGGTGGGGCCGTGCTCCGCCCAGAAGACACTGACCTGGCCGTCAAACCGGAAGATGGAACCCCATACGTAGGGCTTGCCCAGGATGGCAGCGGCGTCATTGACCAGATACCGCGTGGCGAAGTTGTCCGCGCCGTCCAGGATGAGGTCGTACTGGGCAAAAAGGTCCAGGGCGTTGGACGCGTCAAGCCTGAGATCGTGCAGAACCACGGTGACCAGGGGGTTCAGCTCCGCGATCGCGTTCCGTGCTGACTCAATTTTGGGCGAACCCACATCCTTGACCCCGTGGATCACCTGGCGCTGGAGGTTGCTCAAATCCACGACGTCGTCGTCCACGATCCCGAGGGTCCCCACGCCGGCTGCAGCCAGGTACAGCAGTGCCGGTGAACCCAGGCCGCCTGCCCCTATGACGAGGACTTTCGCATTCTTAAGCCTCCGTTGGCCCAGCGCGCCGATTTCCGGAATGATGAGATGCCGGGAGTAACGCTCCACCTCGGCCGGCGTCAGAGCGTCGGCCGGTTCAACAAGGGGCGGCAGGACGGCGGGCGCGGTGCGGGCAGCAGGAATTGAGGCCATACCCCAATGTATGCCTGCCGATGCCGCCCGGTCATATTACCCACGGGTACAGTGGTCATAACTGCAAGGGAAAGGCGGCAGACTGTGGCTGACGGCACACGGGCAAGCGACGGATCACCGGCTAAGCAGGAACGGAGCGGCACCACGCGTTCAGCGAGGTTGCCGCGGGATGAACGCCGCGCGCAGCTGCTCAATGCTGCCTTGGAAGTGTTCGTTTCCAATGGGTTCCATGGTGCTGCCATGGATGAAATCGCCGAGACCGCCCACGTGAGCAAGCCCGTCCTGTACCAACACTTTCCCTCCAAGCGCGAGCTTTACATGGCACTCCTGGACAGCCACCTGGCCGCGTTGACGGAACTGATGCTCACCGCCTTGAACTCCACCACTGACAACAAGGAACGCGTCAAGGCCGTGATGCGTGCGTACTACAAGTTCATCGCCGACGACGACCAGGCGCACCGCCTGGTGTTCGAATCGGACCTCATCAACGATCCCGACGTAAGTTCCCGGCTGGAAACGTTCAACAAGACCTTTGCCGACGCCGTGGCCCGCGTGATCGCGGAAGACACCAAACTGCCCCCTCTGGAGGCCCAGCTCCTGGGCCGGGGCCTGGCGGGAATGGCGCAGGTCAGCGCGCGTTACTGGCTGGAAACGGACGGGAACCTCGACCTCGATGTCGCCAGCGATCTGATCTATCGTTTAGCTTGGCGCGGAATCAGTCGATTCCCCAAAGAGTCCTAAGCTACAAATAGAGGACTGACTAAACTCTTGACTGGCTTGGAGGCCTTGCTGTGGAAGTAAAAATCGGCATTCAGAATGTTGGCCGCGAAATCGTGCTCGAATCCGCCCTCGATGCCGAGGCCGTCGCCAAGATCGTAGGGGAAGCTATCTCCAAGGGGTCTGACCTGCGTCTCACGGACGAGAAAGGCCGCCAGGTGATCGTTCCGGGCAGCGTCCTGGGATATGTGGAGATCGGCGCCGAGGAAGTCCGCCGCGTGGGCTTTGGCGCCCTCTAGAGCCACCGTTTCATAGCCAGCCGCAAGGAGAACCGATGCTGTCACTCGTCGTCGTGGTGCTTGCCACCGTTGCCACCGGCTTTATTGTGTGGGCCAATGACAAGCGCCACAGCAAGTACGGCATCGCGGTGCCGGCGGGCGTCGCTGCGGCTGCAGGTACGGTTGCCTGGATCATCTTCATCGCGTTCGGCCTGGGCTACCAGCCCGGCCTGACGTGGATCCCGTGGGTCCTCCCGATTGTGCTGGGCACGGCGGCAGCTGCGGGCGTAGCGGTCTTCCTGGGCCGGCAGCGCACAGCGCACGACACTGCGGCCCTGACCAAGGCCCTCCGGCTCTAGGTTCCGGCAACGGCTGTGGCCACCACCCCTCGGGTGGTGGCCACAGCCGTTTAAGTCCCCGCCGCTGCAGGGAAGGCAGCGCCGGTCACAGGAACTCGGCACGGCCTTCCATGGCAGAGGACGCCAAAGCGTGCTCGCGCCGCGGTATCCGGCCGGCACGCCGGGCGAGCCGGCCGGCCGCAACCGCATGTTTAAACGCCTCGCCCATCTGCGCAGGGTTTTGGGCCCTGGTCACCGCGGTAGCCAGCAGGACGGCGTCGCAGCCGAGTTCCATGGCCAGCGCCGCATCCGATGCCGTGCCAATGCCCGCATCCAGCACCACGGGAACGGAGGCACGGGACACGATCAGTTCGATGTTGTGCGGATTCAGGATGCCCAGGCCTGTCCCAATGGGCGATCCCAGAGGCATGACGGCCGTGGCTCCGAGGTTCTCCAGGCGCAGGGCAAGGACAGGATCATCGTTGGTATAGGCGAACACCTTAAAACCCCGGTTCACCAGTTGCTCCGTGGCATCCACCAGCTCCACTGCGTCCGGGAGGAGAGTGTGCTCGTCAGCGATGACCTCCAGCTTGACCCAATCGGTTTCCAGGGCTTCACGGGCCAGTTCGGCCGTCATCACCGCGTCTTTGGCAGTGAAGCATCCGGCCGTGTTGGGCAGTACGCGGATGCCGTTGTCCACCAGGAGCTGGAAAAGCGAGCCCGTCTCTGCCGGCGAGTACCGGCGCATGGCCACGGTGGTGAGTTCGGTGCCCGAGGCCAGGAGCGCCGCACCAAGTCCGTCCAGGCTCGGCGCCCCTCCGGTTCCCATGATGAGGCGGGACGAGAATCCGACTCCGTCTATGACCAGGGCGTCGTCGGTCCCGGTCTGCCGCGTGTTGCCTGTGCTGGTGATGGTCATCCTCTCAGCCTCCCTGGACCGCAGTAACGAGTTCGAGTTCATCGCCGTCGGCCAGGGCCGTCGCGGCCCATTGGCTCCGCGGGACTACTTCGGAGTTGCGGGCGACGGCGACACCCAGCTTGCCGCCGTCGGCCGCCTGACCGCGGTGGTCCAGGGCGCGGCCGGTGACGTCGCTGACGAGGGTGCTGACGGATGCGTCGTCCGGCACTGAACGGGCAGTGCCATTGAGTTTGATGTTCATGCGGGTTCCTTGATCGACGTGCGTGGTCCGGGAGGAAGTTCATGCTGTTCAGTTGGCGCAAAGCGGTCCGGTGCGAACCGCGACCAGCGCGGGTCGCCGGAGCCGCCCAGCAGCCCGCCCACGATCTTTGCCGCGACCGGGGTGAGGAGGACGCCGTGGCGGAAGAAGCCGGTGGCGATGACCAGTCCGCGAACCTCCCCGGTGCTGCCGGTCACCCGTCCCAGCAAGGGTGCGTTGTCCGGTGTGCCTGGCCGTGCACGTGCCGTGGCCTCGAGCAGCTCGAGTTCGGCGACGGCGGGCACCAGGACCTGGGCATCGCGAAGGAGCTGGTAGACACCTCCGGCTGAGACTGCGTTGGACGTGGCAGAAAGGTTGTCTTCGCGCTGGGTTGCCCCGATGACCACAGTCCCGTCGTCACGCGGGACGATGTAGACCGGGACCCCGCGCACCATTCCCCGGACCGTGGCTGTCACGAGCGGGCGCAGGTGCTCCGGCACGCGAAGCCGAAGGATATCCCCGTAGACGGGACGAACGGGAAGGGACAGCCCATCAGGGAGTCCGTCGAGCCTGCCGGCGCCGAGTCCGTTGGCCACCACCGTCTCCGCAGCCCGGACTTTGATGCCGGACTCCAGCCCCACACCCAGCACCCGGTCCTCCTCGCGGAGCAACCGGGTTGCGGACTCCGTCACCAGGAAACCGTCGGCGGCCCCGGCGACCCAGGTCTGGTCTTCCGGAGAATGGGAGGCCAGGACCGACATCAGGCCGGCGGCCAGCCTCCGCGGGTCCACCTGGTGGTCGGCGGGGATATCGAAGGCACAGGAAATTTGCGGGCTCAGAAGCGGTTCGCGCTCCCGCGCTTCCCGCAGGGCCAGCGGCGCCACGGCCAATCCGGCCGCAAGCTGGGCGGACCGCAGATCGGTCAAGGCACGGCGGTCGGCAGCGTCGGCACCCACGCCAAGTGTCGGCGTCGTGCAGTAACCGATGGCTGCTCCACGTCCGGCGAGGTCCGCCGCGAAAGCCGGCCACAACCGGGCTGATTCCAGCATGAGTTCCAGGAGGTCTTCCTCCTGGTAGTGGAGTTCGCTGACGGGGGCGAGCATGCCTGCTGCTGCGAAAGTGGCCCCCGTGGCAGGTGCGGGATCGACCACCACCACCGAACGGCCGGCCGCCCGGGCCTCGTGCGCGATGCCCAATCCGATGATCCCGCCACCGATGACGATCACATCTGCTTCAAGGTCCGGTGCTGTTTCCGGAACGGGCCGGGGTACGACCATGTTTTTCCCTTCCCTACGCCGGTATTACCCGGATCAGGTCAAGCGGTCGGCGCTGAAGCCCTCTCAGCCGGGCAGTCATATGACGCTGCCACGGCTCCCGCAGTACGAGCCCAGTTTAGAGGAACTACTCTGGTTTCCATGACCCAGCCCAACGCCATTGCTTCTGCCCGCCTCTACCTGTGCACCGACGCACGCCAGGAGAAGGAGGACTTTGCGGACTTTGTGGACGCCGCCTTCGCCGGTGGCGTGGACATCATCCAACTCCGGGACAAGTCCCTGGAGGCCGGCCGGGAGCTGGAGCTCCTGGAGGTCCTCGGCAAGGCCGCTGCACGCCACGGAAAGTTGTGGGCGGTCAACGACCGGGCCGATGTTGCCAGTGTTTCCGGGGCTCCGGTCTTCCACATCGGCCAGAAGGACCTTCCGCTTCCGGCCGCCCGGCAGCTCCTGCCCGGTGCTGCGATCGGCCTCTCCACCCACACTCCGGAACAGGCCGATGCCGCCATCGCGGCGTCGCAGGTGCCGGGCGGGCTGGACTATTTCTGTGTCGGACCCGTATGGGCCACTCCCACAAAACCCGGTCGCGCGGCCGTTGGACTGGAGCTGGTCACATTTGCCGCAGAAGCAGTGGAACGGGCCCGCGGGAACGACGCCGCTGGCGCTGATCTGCCTTGGTTCGCCATCGGCGGGATCGACCTCGGCAACGTCGAGGACGTAGTGGCCGCAGGTGCCGCAAGGATCGTGGTGGTTCGCGCCATCACGGAGGCGGACGATCCGACGGCGGCGGCAAGGTCGCTGCTCGAGGCCCTCGACGCCGGCCGCTGACGGTCAGGGGGCCAGCCCCAGGCCCGACATCCTCTGTCCGTGCCCCGCTGCCAGGTCCGCAGTCAAGCGGCCCACCGCTTCCCGCGCCTCCCCGCCGGCCTTGAGCACGGGGCCCAGCCAGGGATGTTCCAGTCCCACCCGCTGTGCCTGCGTCAGCGCTTCCCCCACGAGCCTCCGTGCCCACAGCGCGAGTCGTGACGAGAGCCTGGGGTCGTCGGCGAGCGCCTTCCGCAGCAGGATGCGGAGGGCCTCCGTGGCATGGTCGGCAGAAGCGACCTGGTGCACGACCACCTGTGTTCGGGCGTCGAGGAATCCTGCGACGGTACGGTAGAAGTCAGCCGAGACCGTATCGATGACGTAGGCCTTCATGACCGACTCGTACCAGTCGCCCGGCCGGGTGCGCTCATGGAAGTGGTCAAAGGACTGTTGGAATGGCAGCATGGCATCCTCGGGATCAACGCCCAACCCGGCGAGGTGGTCGCTGATCATGGCGAAGTTTCCGTAGGCTCCCACGGCAATCTTGCCCAGCATGGCCCGGTCCCGAAGGGTGGGAGCATGCCGGGAGTCCGCGGACAGCCTCCCGAAGGCCGACAACTCCCCGTAGGCCATGGCCCCAAGGAGCTCGATCGCCAGGGTGCCAACTGGAGCATTGCTGTCCTGGGAAGTGCCCATGCTTCAAGACTATCGGCGGTTTTCGGGCTAATGTGACTTTCGTGTCACATCATCGGATAGCTCCCAACGTCGACGACTCCACGGACCAGCTTGCCGATGCCCTGGCTGCCTTGAGGACGGAGCTGGATCTTCCCCGGGAGTACCCGGCACCGGCTGTGGAGGAGGCCAGACGCGCGGTGGAAGAGCACCGCTTGCCGGACCACGACCTGCGGCACGTTCCGTTCGTGACCATCGATCCTGCCAGCTCCACGGACCTTGACCAGGCCCTCTTCATCGAGCGCGACGGCGACGGCTACAAGGTCCTGTATGCCATAGCCGATGTGCCGTCCTTTGTTGCCCCTGGCGGTGCGTTGGACGCGGAGACCCGGCAGCGCGGCCAGACGTTCTATGCGCCCGATGGCCGGATCCCGCTGCACCCGGAGGTGATCAGCGAGAACGCCGGCAGCCTCCTGGCGGACCAAGACTGTGGTGCTTTCGTCTGGGACTTCACGCTGGACCCGAACGGTGAGGTTGCTGGCACGTCCGTGTCACGGGCCGCCGTCCGCAGCCGCGCCAAGTTGAGCTACAAGGGCGCCCAGGAGCAGCTCGACGCCGGCACGGCGCCTGAGGTGCTTCGGCTCCTGAAGGAAGTGGGACTCAAGCGCGTCGAGCTGGAACGCCGGCGTGGCGGCGCCAGCCTCAACATGCCCGAGCAGGAGATTGTCCAGGCAACAGGCGGAGGTGGCTACCGGATTGCAGCCGCACCTTCGCTGCCGGTGGAAGACTGGAACGCCCAGATCTCTTTGATGACTGGCATGGCGGCAGCGCAGTTGATGCTGGAGGGCAAGGTAGGCATCCTGCGGACCATGCCCGCCCCGGATGAGCGCTCACTGCTGCACTTCAAGCGCCAGACGCAGGCCTTGGGAAAGCCGTGGGACGGCGGCATTACCTATGGTGAATACCTCCGCACGCTGGACGCGTCCGATCCGCGCCAGCTGGCAATCCTGCACTCGGCGGGCACGCTGTTCCGCGGCGCCGGCTACACGCCCTTCGACGGCGATGTCCCTGACGACGTCGTCCAGGCGGCCATCGGTGCGCCGTACGCGCATACGACTGCCCCGCTGCGCCGCCTGATAGACCGCTTTGTGCTGGTGATCTGCGAGGCCCTCAGCAACGGCCACGACATCCCGGACTGGGCACGCGAGGCGTTGCCTACCTTGCCGGAGATCATGGCAGCCTCAGACCAGCTCGCTGGACGGTTGGAGCGCCTGGCCCTGGACACGGTGGAAGCGGCCCTGGTGGCCGACCGGATCGGGGACGAATTCGACGCCGTGGTGATCTCGGGGTCAAAGCCGTCCAACGGGAACGGCAACAACGGGAACGGCAACGGTCCTTTCGGCACCATCCAGATCGCGGAACCTGCCGTGACGGCAAAGTGCGACGGCGAACTTGAGTCGGGCACCAAGGTCCGGGTCCGGCTGGTGAAGGCAGACATCGCGGCACGGGAAATCCGTTTCGAACTCCTGCCCTGAGGCTGTTCCGCGGCGGGAATACGCTTATGATCCGGGGTTTGGGGTCCGCAGAGGATAGACTGGGCCTGTAGTAATGGATGCCCGGTCGTTGATTCAGTCCTTTTCTTGAAATCAACAAGCCCGCCCCTACGCGATCTTGAGATGTACCAACTGGTCCCCAGTGCCAGTACTTAGATAGCCCGCGATCGGCTTCCACTGGAATTGCTTGTGCGCCCGTCCGTGCTCCGGTACGGCTTTGCGGCCGCCGTTGAGCGTGCAGCGCCAATGCCCAAATGAATAAGGAAACTCCCTGTGAGTGAATTGCACACCCATGAAGTCCTGACGGACGCCACCGGCACCGAGTCGATCGAGCCCGAGGAAACCATCACCTCGGACGAAGCTCCCCACGAGCTCGAAGAAAAGTCGTTCGCGGACTACAACGTCCGCGCCGACATCGTCGAGTCCCTGGCCGACGCCGGCATCACCCATCCCTTCCCCATCCAGGCCATGACCCTGCCCGTTGCACTCAGCGGACACGACATCATCGGCCAGGCAAAAACCGGAACGGGCAAGACCCTCGGCTTCGGCATTCCCGCGCTGCAGCGGGTCCTGGGACGCGACGACGCCGGTTATGACAAGCTCGCCGTGCCGGGAGCGCCACAGGCCCTGGTGATCGTTCCGACACGCGAATTGGCCGTGCAGGTAGCCAACGACCTCCAGACAGCGTCCCGCAAGCGCAACGCCCGCATCGCCACGATCTACGGTGGCAGGGCCTACGAGCCCCAGATCGAGGCCTTGCAGAAGGGCGTCGAGGTGGTCGTGGGCACGCCCGGCCGTTTGATCGACCTTTACAAGCAGCGCCATCTCAGCCTCAAGAACGTCAAGATCGTGGTCCTCGACGAAGCCGACGAAATGCTGGACCTGGGCTTCCTTCCCGATGTTGAAACCCTCATCGCCGGAACGCCCGCAGTGCGCCAGACGCTGCTGTTCTCCGCCACCATGCCCGGGCCCGTGATTGCCATGGCCCGCCGTTACATGACCCAGCCCACCCACATCCGGGCCGCTGATCCCAACGACGAAGGCATGACCAAGCGCGACATCCGCCAGCTTATCTACCGCGCGCACAGCCTTGACAAGACCGAGGTCGTGGCCCGCATCCTGCAGGCTAAGGGGCGCGGCCGGACCGTTATCTTCACCAAGACCAAGCGCACTGCCGCGAAGGTCGCCGAGGAACTGGTGGATCGCGGCTTCGCTGCTGCCGCCATCCACGGAGACCTGGGGCAGGGCGCCCGCGAGCAAGCACTGCGCGCGTTCCGGAACAACAAGGTGGACGTGCTGGTGGCTACCGACGTCGCAGCCCGCGGCATCGACGTCGAGGACGTCACCCACGTCATCAACTACCAGTGCGTGGAGGACGAGAAGATCTACCTCCACCGCGTAGGCCGCACCGGCCGCGCAGGCAACAAGGGAACTGCCGTCACGTTCGTGGACTGGGATGACGTGCCCCGCTGGGCACTGATCAACAAGGCCCTTGGACTCAACGTTCCGGAGCCGGTGGAAACCTACTCGTCCTCGCCGCACCTGTACACGGACCTCGACATTCCCGAAGGCACCAAGGGACGCCTGCCGCGCAGCCGGCGCACCCTGGCCGGCGTTGACGCCGAAGTCCTCGAGGACCTCGGCGAGACCGGCAAGAAGAACTCGCGTTCCGGTGGTTCGGGCCGCGGCGGAACCCGGGGCCGCAGCCATAGCCGGTCTGACGAAAACCGCAGCGAAACCCAGGGCGAGGGCGGTCGCAACCGCACGCGCCGCCGTCGTACGTCCGATGCCGAAGCAGCCCCTGCTGCCGGTCCTTCCGAGGCATCGGCTGCCGCTGCGGAAACCAAGCCCGCCCGCACGCGCCGTCCCCGCACCCGCCGCCGCAACGGCGAGGTTGTCTCCGGCGAGCAGAAGAGCACGGCGTCCGGCAACGGCGAGGCCTAAAGCCTTCAATGACTGACACTGTTTGGGCGCCGGACGGCGGCAACCTGGTGGTACACGCAGACAACGCGGACTTCCTTCCCACGCTGCCGGACGGCGCCTTCACACTCATCTACGTGGACCCTCCCTTCAACACAGGAAGGGTCCAGCGCCGCCAGGAGACGCGCATGGTCCGTAACGCGGACGGCGACGGCGACAGGGTCGGCTTCAAGGGCCGCTCCTACGACACCATCAAGGGCGCACTCCACAGCTACGATGACGCTTTCAGCGACTACTGGTCCTTTTTGGAGCCGAAGCTCGTAGAGGCCTGGCGCCTGCTGTCCGAAGACGGCACCCTGTACCTGCACCTGGACTACCGGGAAGTCCACTATGCCAAAGTGATGCTGGATGCGATCTTCGGCCGCGAGTGCTTCCTGAATGAAATCATCTGGGCCTACGATTACGGGGCGCGGGCAAAAAACCGTTGGCCCACCAAGCACGACAACATCCTGGTGTACGTCAAGAACCCGGCCAAGTACCACTTCGACAACTCCGAAGTCGACCGTGAACCCTACATGGCACCGGGACTGGTGACGCCTGCCAAGCGCGAACTCGGCAAGCTTCCCACCGACGTATGGTGGCACACCATCGTCTCCCCTACCGGGCGTGAAAAAACCGGCTACCCCACCCAGAAGCCCGAAGGCCTCGTCCGGCGGATCGTCTCGGCCTCAAGCCGCAAGGGCGACTGGTGCCTGGACTTCTTCGCGGGCTCCGGAACCCTGGGGGCTGTCGCTGCGAAACTGG
This sequence comes from Paenarthrobacter sp. NCHU4564, assembly GCF_052156435.1. Lineage (NCBI taxonomy): Bacteria > Bacillati > Actinomycetota > Actinomycetes > Micrococcales > Micrococcaceae > Paenarthrobacter > Paenarthrobacter sp. NCHU4564. The sequence goes on along the minus strand of NZ_JBQLIS010000023.1, from coordinate 21,990 downwards.
GCAGGAACTTCGTCTGCGTCGATCAGAACGAGCAGGCGATCGACGTCATGCGCAAGCGGCTGGGAAGCAAGGCCCTGTTCCACTCCCCGTCCGCAACAGCCCAGGACCAGTTGGGCGCTACTTCCTAGCGGACCACCCGGCTGCCGGTGGCCAACTCCTCGATGCGGGCGAGCGCGTCCGGCGAGGTCAGGTTCTCCCCCAACAGGTTCGGTTTGCCCGCCCCGTGGTAGTCCGACGAACCGGTGACCAGGAGGTCGTGCTCGGCGGCCAGCTTCCGGAGGAACAGCCGGCCTTCCTCCGGATTGTCCCGGTGCTCGATCTCCAGGCCCATGAGCCCGGCATCGATCATCTCTCTGTACGTCTTCTCCCCCACGATGCGTCCCCGGGACGAAGCCACCGGATGGGCGAAGACCGGAACTCCGCCTGCGGCGCGGACAAGCCCGACGGCGAGGGCCGGGTCAGGAGCGTAATGCTGTACGAAGTACCGCGAGTGGGACGTGAGGATCGTGGCAAAGGCTTCCGAACGGTCGGAGACCACGCCTGCGGCGACCAAGGCGTCGGCGATGTGCGGGCGCCCCACAGTGGCACCCGGGGCAACGTGGTGGATTACGTCATCCCACGTGAGCGGATAGTCTTCCGACAGCAGGGTGACCATCCGCTCTGCGCGCGTCAGCCGTGCGTCCTTTGATTTGGTGATTTCTTCCAGCAGTCCGGGGTGGTCGGGATCGTGCAGGTAGCTGAGCAGATGGACGCTGATTCCCTGTTCCGTGCGGCAGGAAATCTCCATTCCGGGGACGAACACCACTCCGTGCCTGCCCGCCGCCGCGGCTGCTTCGTTCCACCCGTCCGTGGAGTCGTGGTCGGTCAAGGCCACCACGTCAAGGCCGGCGGAGGCCGCCGAGGCGATGACACCGGCCGGGGCTTCGGTTCCGTCGGAAACATTGGAGTGCGCATGCAGGTCAATCCTCACTTCCCCAGCCTAGGGGATGCGGACCGGCAAGGAGCGCAGCGCCGTTGGCCTCCTTCCTGAACTGGTGGGACGATGTAACGGTGAATGTTGCCGAAAACACCCAAAACATGGACTCCACAAATTCCCAGCCCCTGCAGGAACGCGTCAACAACCGTTCCCAGCGGCCCACGTCAGATGCCTTCAAGGCATTCATGGCCAGCAACTGGGCGCCCGCTCCGCAGGTGACCCCTGCGCGCGACGCCGTTGCGGACCACGCCGCCCGCCGCCGTCGTTCCATCTCCGAACTGTTCAAGGGCGAACGGCTCGTCATCCCCGCCGGTCCCCTCAAGGTCCGCTCCAACGACTGCGACTACCGTTTCCGCCCGCATTCCGGATTCGCCCACCTCACCGGCCTGGGACTGGACCACGAACCCGACGCTGTCCTGATCCTCGAGCCCGTGGCTGAGGGCAAGGGCGACGACGGCGGCCACCACACGGCCACGCTGTACTTCCGTCCGCTGGCCGGCCGGGACACCGAACAGTTCTACGCCGACTCCCGTGCGGGTGAGTTCTGGATCGGCCCACGCCCCACGCTCGCCGAGTTCGAGGCCCGCCTCGGCCTGCCCACGGCCCATATTTCCGAACTTGAGGTGGCCATCACCAAGAACGTCGGCGCGCCTGAAATCGGGGGCATCTCCATCCGCCTGGTCCGCAAGGTGGATGAAAACATCGACGCCCTGGTGGACACTGCGCGTTACAACACGGCCAAGGATCCCGAGAACCTGGACCTGGGTGAACTCGATGCCCTGGACGAAAAGCTCTCCGAAGCACTCTCCGAACTCCGCCTGATCAAGGACGAGTGGGAGATCGAGCAGATGAAGACCGCCGTTGCGGCAACCGTGGAGGGCTTCGCGGACGTGGTCCGGGCACTGCCCCGCGCCCTCACGCACAAGCGTGGCGAACGCGTGGTGGAAGGTGCGTTCTTTGCCCGTGCCCGTGAAGAAGGCAACGAACTCGGCTACGACACCATCGCAGCATGCGGCAACAACGCCACTGTGTTGCACTGGAACAGGAATACCGGCACGGTCAATGCCGGGGAGCTCCTGCTCCTGGACGCCGGGGTGGAAGCCGACTCCCTCTACACCGCCGATGTCACCCGGACGCTGCCCGCCAACGGCTCTTTTACGGACATCCAGCGCAAGATCTACGAGGCTGTCCTGGATGCCGCCGACGCCGGATTCGCCGCAGCCCGGCCAGGCGTCCGCTTCCGGGACATCCACACGGCGGCCACCACTGTCCTCGCCGAGCGCCTGGCCGAATGGGGCCTGTTGCCCGTGTCCGTGGAAGAAGCCATCAGCCCCGAAGGCCAGCAGCACCGCCGGTGGATGCCGCACGGTACCAGCCACCACCTGGGCCTGGATGTCCACGACTGTGCGCAGGCCAAACGGGAGCTCTACCTGGACGGCATCCTCACCGAGGGCATGGTCTTCACCATCGAGCCAGGTCTCTACTTCAAGGCCGAAGACCTCGCTATCCCCGAGGAATACCGTGGCATCGGTGTCCGCATCGAAGACGACATCCTGATGACCGCGAACGGACCGGTCAACCTCAGCGCCGCGCTGCCGCGCAAGGCCGACGACGTCGAGTCGTGGATGGCCGGCATCTACCACGAAGCCCAGGGCTGAGTTCCTTCATCTCCGCCGCATCATGCGGCAACAGCAAAGGCCACCGGATATCCGGTGGCCTTTTCTGTCAAGCCTGGTGCCTGGTGGCCAACCCTGTTGCCTGGCTGCTAAGCCTGGTGCCGGGGAGCCTCGCCGTCGCCGGACTCCTGGCCGTTGTCCTGCGACGGGGGGTTCTGGCCCTCCGTGACCCGTACACCGTACTGCGGGCGGCCGTCCGGCAGGTCCGGATAACGCATGGAGGACGGAGCCGGGGTTGCCTGCCCGTTCACGGCGCTGGAACCTGAAGGCTGCGGGGCGGTGTTTCCTGCACCCTGGCCCTGCTGGTCCTGCTGGTCCTGCCCGCGCTGGTCCTGGCCGTGCTGGTCCTGCCCGCGCTGGCCGTAAGGATCGTTCCAGGTCGAGGGACGCTCCGGCGCCTGCCCGGGCTGCTGGAAGTTCTGCGGGTTGTAGTGGTGGGCCTGTCCGGCCGCCGCCTGAGACGGGTTCATGGGCAGTTGCTGGAGAAGGCGCCGGGCCTCGTGCGCTGCCTCAAAGGAAACAATGACGTCGTAGTTGGTGGCCACCACCTGGCTGGTGGACGTGAAATCCCTCTTACCGCGCTGGGTGGCGTAGGTGACGATGCCGAACAGCATGAAGAAAGCAGCACCCATCAGGACCGAAGTGATGATGGAGAAGGGACCACCGGACGGGGCGAAGAAGGACAACATAACGCCCACGAACAAGCCGAACCACATGCCGCTCAATGCGCCGGACAAGGCAACCCGCGGGTAGCTCAGGCGGCCCGTGACCCGCTCCACCATTTTGAGGTCGTTTCCAACGATCGACACCATCTGCACCGGGAACTGCTGGTCCGCCAGGTAGTCCACCGCCTTCTGGGCATCCAAATAGGAGGTGTACGAGCCTACCGTGTCTCCTTGGGGGACGCTGCGGGATTCCTCAACTGCTTTGGGGGCACCAAAAATGTTCGACATAGCCCCATTCTGTCGCATGGACATGTGAAGCGGCTGGAATTCAGCTAAAAGAGAGCAGACTCGGTAGATTGTAAACATGAGCACACATCCCTCCCGCGTCTTTGTCGCGCGCCTGCTCGGCCTGGACGTCTTCGACCCCTTGGGCGATCGTCTTGGCCGCCTGCGCGACGTCGTCGTGCTTTCAAGAGGGACCCGCGGAGCGCCGCATGTGGTGGGCATCGTGGTGGAAGTGCCCGGCAAGAAACGCGTGTTCGTGCCGATGACCCGCATTACGTCCATCGACCAGACCCAGATCATCTGCACCGGACTGGTCAACCTGCGACGCTTTGAACAGCGCGGCGCCGAAACCCTGGTGGTGGCCGAGATGTTCGACCGCCGGGTGACCCTGGCCGATGGCAGCGGTGACGCCACGATCGAAGACATCGCCATGGACCAGCACCGCTCCAAGGACTGGTTCGTCAGCAAACTCTTCGTCCGCCGGGGCCATTCCTTCTCCGCCCTCAGCCGGCTCAGGCGCAACGAAACCCTGATCATCGACTGGGCCGATGCCCAAACGGGTGCCCGCAACGAGCCCCAGGCCGCCACACAGTTCGTGGCAACCCATGAGGACCTCAAGCCCGCCGACTTCGCTGAAGCCCTGCAGGAAATGAGCGACAAACGCCGCTTCGAAGTAGCCAGCGAACTGCAGGACGAGCGCCTTGCCGACGTCCTCCAGGAACTCCCTGAAGATGACCAGGTGGAAATCCTCTCCGCCCTGGACGTGGAGCGCGCTGCGGACGTGCTGGAAGAGATGGACCCCGACGACGCCGCCGACCTCCTGGCCGAACTGCCCTCTGCGCAGGCTGAGGAACTCCTCCAGCTCATGGAACCGCAGGAAGCCGAGGATGTCCGCAGGCTCCTGGAGTACGACGAAGACACCGCCGGTGGCCTGATGACCCCGGTGCCGGTCATCCTTCCTCCGGAAGCCACGGTTGCCGAAGCCCTCGCCCACGTCCGGCGCGAGGAACTCTCCCCCGCCCTCGCTTCCTCCATCTTTATTACCCGCCCACCGCTGGAGACTCCCACCGGGCGGTTCCTGGGCGTGGTCCACATCCAGCAGCTCCTGCGGTTTCCACCCCCTGAACCGCTGGGCAACCTCGTGGACAAGAACCTGGAACCGGTGTCGGACCAGGCACACATCAGCGAAGTAGCCCGGACCCTGGCCACGTACAACCTCAACTCGCTGCCCGTCGTCGACGATGACGGCCGTCTTGTGGGGGCGGTGACTGTTGATGACGTGCTGGATCACCTGTTGCCGGATGACTGGCGCGCCCACGAGGACGACGCCCCTGTAAGGAAACTCGGAGGCCGCATTGGCTGAGAACAACGCCCCCCGTTCCCCCAAAGCCCCGGGCCGCTCCACCAGCAGCCTTGACACTCCGCTGAGCGGACGCAAACGCATCCTGCCCAAGTTCTCGCCGAACCCGGACGCCTTTGGCATCGCGACCGAGGGCTTTGCCCGGTTCATGGGAACGCCGCAGTTCCTGCTGTACATGACGATCTTCTGCGTGTTCTGGCTGGCGTGGAACACCTTCGCGCCTACAGACTGGCAGTTCGACCGGGTGGAGCTCGGTTTCACCCTCCTGACGCTCATGCTGTCCCTCCAGGCCTCCTACGCTGCTCCGCTGCTGCTGTTGGCCCAGAACCGCCAGGACGACCGCGACCGTGTGTCCCTGCAGCAGGACCGCCAGCGCGCGGAGCGCAACCTGTCCGATACCGAATACCTCACCCGCGAACTCGCGTCCCTCCGCATCGCCCTCCGCGAAGTCGCAACCCGAGACTACGTCCGGGCCGAACTCCGGAGCCTCCTGGAGGACATCATCGAGGCCCAGGAAGAACTGCGGGACGGCGAATCCACGACCGAGGGCCAGGAATCCACCGCGGACAAAGTCAAGGAACGGCTGAAGGACAAGCGCGACAAATCACGGGGACCCCGTACGCAGCAGATCCCCAAAGTCAGGCCGCCGCGCGCACGGCCCGACTCCTCCGGCACCAAGCCGGCCACACCCGAAAACCCCGAAAGCCGAGCCTGACTCCATGAGCACCGCAACCGCCGAGGCACTGCATGCTGCCCTGGCAACCGTCATCGACCCCGAACTCCGGCGTCCCATTACCGAACTCGGCATGGTGGATTCCGTAGAGGCTGATCCTGACGGCATGGTCCGCGTGACCGTCCTGCTGACCATTGCAGGCTGCCCGCTCCGCGACACTATTGTGGGCGATGCCACCCGGGCGCTCTCGGCCGTTGCCGGGGTGACAGGCGTGGAGGTGGACCTCCAGGTCATGACGCAGGATCAGCGCGAAGCCCTCAAGGAAAAACTCCGGGGGCCAGGAGGCCAGCGCGGCATCCCGTTCACACAGCCCGGGTCACTCACCAAGGTTTACGCCGTTGCAAGCGGCAAAGGCGGCGTGGGCAAGTCCTCGGTGACTGTTAACCTGGCGTGTGCCTTGGCAGCGCAGGGACTGCGGGTGGGGATCGTGGATGCCGACGTCCACGGTTTTTCCGTTCCGGCCCTGATGGGAATCACCCAGAAGCCCACGCAGGTGGACGACATGATCCTGCCACCGGTTGCCTACGGCGTGAAAGTCATCTCGATCGGCATGTTCGTTGCCGGCAACCAGCCCGTTGCGTGGCGTGGCCCCATGCTGCACCGTGCCCTGGAGCAGTTCCTGACCGATGTCTACTTCGGAGACTTGGACGCCCTCTTCCTGGACCTTCCGCCCGGAACCGGAGACATCGCCATCTCCGTGGCGCAGCTTCTCCCCAACGCCGAAATCCTGGTGGTTACGACTCCCCAGGCGGCAGCGGCGGACGTCGCCGAGCGGGCCGGAACCATCGCCACCCAAACAGGACAGAAGGTGGCCGGCGTCATCGAGAACATGTCTTTCCTGGAAATGCCCGACGGCGGCAGGATGGAAGTGTTCGGAAGTGGCGGTGGTGCCACCCTGGCTGAGAGGCTGAGCGCCGCCGTGGGAACCGAAGTGCCCCTTCTGGGGCAGATCCCCCTGGATATCAGGCTCCGCGAGGGCGGCGATACAGGAAAGCCGGTGGTCCTGGCCACGAACGGCGAATCCTCACAGGGCGCCGCTGCGGCTACTGCCTTGACCGCCATTGCCGGGAAGCTCGCCTCACGTCCACGGGGCTTGGCGGGCATGCCGTTGGGGATCCAGCCCAGATAACGTCGCCGCCGGACCGCCACGCAGGGAGGGGCGGTCCGCCTATGGGACTACCAGGTGTTGTTCTGCACAGCTCAGGTAGCCTCAGTGTCGAACGGTGCGGCTTCGCCTTCGGCCAGCCGTTCGATCATGCGGGCAGGAGCCTTGGGCTTGGTGTCGGCCGTTGCTGCCGCGACTGTTGCGGCGGCCGCCGGGGCCCCCGCATTCACTGGAGCGGAATCGTCGTCCAGCAACGCATCCTTAATGATGCGGCGGGGATCATACTGCCGGGGATCGTACTTCTTCCAGTCGACTTCATCGATGTCGATGCCGACTTCTTCCTTGATCTGCTCGCGGGCGCCGGAGGCCATACGGCGGACCTCGCGCACCAGGTTGGCGAGCTTCTGGGTGTATTCGGGCAAACGGCTGGGACCGATCACGAGTACGCCGATGATCAGTAGGAGTATGAACTCCGGGCCGTTGATTCCAAGCACGCTACGAAGATTACCTTGTCTGTGGGAACCCTCATAAACCGGCAGTGCGCAGGAGTGTTTGAAGGCCCCGAAGCAACCGTCCGGGCCATTCTTCGCCGGTTTCAGCATCCGTCCGCGCGGTCATCGAGTCACCTGCACGGACAAGTTCCGGAACGGCGTCGTCCGCCAGGTCTGCCGGCAGGTCCGACGCGTAGCTGATAACCGCCGTCGACGTCCTGTAAACAGCCTCCCACGGCTGCCCTTGCGTGACCGTCAGCCGTGCTGATGACGTCCCTCCGGAGAAGGAAGGCTCCAGGTGTTCCTCGGTGACGGTGGCGTAATGGCCGTTGCTTTCAAGCCGCAGTTCAACAGCGGGATGGCCGTTGTGGAGCGTGGCCTTGGCACCGACCACCGTGAAACCGAGTGACTCGAGTTCAGGACAGGCCCACCCCTGGTCACGCAAGGCATCCAGTTGCCCTGCGGTCAGAGCCACGGAATTGCCCGGGCTGAACTCCTGGTGCGCCACGGGACCGCCTCCATCGCCCGTCACGGCGGCGCTCAGCGGGGAACTGCCGGAACCGGCGGCAAGGGAGGCTGCGGGCGCGCCGTCGCCAGCCACCGTGTAGGCGGCAACGCCCAAGGCTCCCACACTGATCACCAGCGAAGCCACACCGATGCCCGCCGCCCGCAGCGTCCGTCCGGCACCGGAGCGGGGCGCGGGTGAAGCAGGGGTTTGCTCGCTCGCAAGCCGCTGGGTGTGCAGCAGAAGCCGGGCGGTGAGCTCATGGCTGGCCTCCGGGACTGCGGCACCACGCAGCCGTTCCAGGTACTCCCGCTCGCGCTTCAGGGCTGCGCGGCACTCCGTGCACCGTTCAAGGTGCGCCGGATTCCGCGAATGGCGCAGGGCAGCCAGATGGTGCCGGGCCAAAGGACCCGGACGCTCAGTGCGTCGAACCATCGACTGCCTAAAGGATGCCGGCGATGCGGGGCATCTTAAGCCGGGGTTTGCGGGCACCGGCCGCCCGGGGATCCCGGTGGGCGAGCTTTTCCCGCAACATGGTCCGGCCACGGTGGATGCGCGACCTTACGGTGCCGAGCTTGACTCCCAGCGCCTCGGCGACTTCGTCGTAGGACAAGCCTTCGAGGTCGCACAGTACGACGGCGGCACGGAAGTCCGGCGGCAATTCCTCCAGGGCGCGCTGGACGTCGAGATCCAGGTTGTTGTGCTCGAAGCTCTGCTCCGGTCCGGGCTCGCGCCCGGGCAGGCGGGACTCAGCATCCTCGGCGAGGGCATCGAAGCGGATGCGGCTCTTGCGGCGGGCCTGGTCGAGGAAGAGGTTGGTGGTGATCCGGTGCAGCCAGCCATCGAGAGTGCCGGGCTTGAAGTTCTCCAGCGACCTGAAGACACGGACGAAGACCTCCTGGGTGAGGTCCTCGGCGTCGAACTTGTTGCCGGTCAGGCGGTAGGCAAGGCGGTAGACCTTGGCAGAGTGGTTGGACACCACTTCTTCCCAGCTGGGCATGACCCAGTCGCTTGCCGCCTCAAGGCTTGCTGATGTTTGGACAGGCGCAGCATGCGATGCCGGCATCGTCCACTCCCCTCACACTGTGGTTCACCGTACGTTATTCGGTGCCGGTCACCCCGCTGGATGGCCGGAGCATTATCATGTCAAGTTTGTCTGGGAGTTTCCTGACTAAAGGCGCATTTTCCGGACAACTTCCAGCGGAGGCATCGAGGCCTTCGGACACACTTCCGCTCCGCCCTCAACGCCCGAAGGAAAGCCTCCCACCCAGTAGTCTGGTAGTGACACCCCCATTACCCGCCGAAAGCGATCACTTCATGAGTGCCGACAAGTCAACCAGCTGGTCCTACGCAGAAGATCTGCCTGCCGAGGACGACGTCTTGTTGCGCGCCAGGGAACGGTCCTTCGAGCTGGGCGTCACCCCGGTCAGTCCGGGCGTGGGGGCTGTACTGACCGTCCTCGCCGCAGCATCCAAGGCCCAGACCGCGGTGGAAGTGGGTTCGGGCGCGGGAGTCTCCGGCGTCTGCCTCCTGCGTGGACTTGGTCCCCAGGCCGTGCTCACCACGATCGACGTGGACGTCGAACACCTCAAGGCCGCCCGGGAGGCCTTCCTGGAGTCGGGAAGCCCCGCCAACCGCACGCGGACCATCTCCGGACGCGCCGCGGATGTCCTTCCGCGGCTCACGGACTCCGCCTACGACCTCGTCTTCATCGACGCGGACAAACCCAATTTCCCCAACTATGTTGAGCAGGCGATCCGGCTGCTCAAGCGCGGCGGCACGCTGGTCATTAACGACGCCTTGGACAAGGACCGTGTTTCAAACCCGGCGGCGCGCGATTCAACCACTGTGGTCCTGCGCCAGGTGGGCAAATCGATCAGGGACGACGAGCGCCTTGCCTCGGCAATGCTGCCTACCGGCGATGGCCTTCTGGTGGCCGTGAAGAAATAGCTGCGAATTCGTTGCAGGCTTTGCTCCGGCATTCCGTAAAAACTGCCGGGGATTAAACAAAAGCAGGGCAACGGCTTCATGCCGTGCCCTGCCAGTGAATCTTCCATGCGCTCTATTCGGTCACGCCTACAAGGCATTCCTTGAGGTTCTCCGCCTCGGTGGCATTGAGCTCTACCACAAGCCGCCCTCCACCTTCGAGCGGCACACGCATGATCAGGCTGCGGCCCTCCTTGGTCACTTCCATAGGGCCGTCGCCGGTACGTGGTTTCATAGCCGCCATTAGGAAAATCCCCTCCATTTGTCCCAAGTCACGCCCAACCCGGCCGGGCTGGATCAGCGTTAGCAATTGCAGCCGGCGGCAACGCTTTGGAGGCCGCCTTGGCCGGGCACTTTTACGTGCTTTTGTCCTTGCTCGTCTTCCATTATCCCGTACTTACCCATCCGTAGCGAATCAATGGATTAATGACGGGCACAGATTCACGGTGGATAGTCGCCACCACCGGGCAAGGGAGCCCATGCCCACAGCCAGACCACCCAAACGATCTGGAGCAGGAAAAACATCACCACGACAGTGCCCCGGTAAGCCTTGGACTTCGACAGCAGCACCGCGGCCAGGGCCAGCGGGAACAACGGCAAAAGCATGCGGAACGTACTGGTCTGCGGGTGGAGAAATGTGATCAGGTACCCCATGTAGCAGGCGCACCAAAGCCGCAACTCAGTTCCCAGGGCGCGGACCGGCCTGGACATCATCATGAGGACAAACAACCCGGCAAAGACGAAGGGAGCGAGCACGCCCAGGAACGGGCCGAACAGCATCCGCCCGGTATCGAACCAGGGCTTGAAGGGCACCAGGTCGTGCCCTCGCCACGCCGTCTCGGTCCGTGTATATGCCGTGGGGTCTCCGGTGACCGCCCAGGCGATGGCCGGCCATGCCAAGGCTCCCGTCCCTGCCACCAGCACCAGGACGGCAAGGCGGAGGAGGTCGGGAGTCGACGTCGTGGTTCCGTCCCGGGACCCGCCGGGAGCGTTCGGACCGAAACGCTGCCACAGCCGCCATACCAGGAGCAGTCCCAGCATCGCGGCAAAGGGCACCCCCGTGGGCCGGGACAGGCACATGAGGATCACCACCGGAATGGCGGCAAGGTAGTGCCGGCGCACCACGAGCAGCAGCGAGGACGCCAGGAGGAACAGGTTGAGGGACTCGGCGTAGGGCACCTGCAAAATGGGAGATACCGGGAAGGTGGACATGAAGACCACGCCCCACAGTGCTGCCTTCCGGCTGCCGGCTTCGCGGAACAGCTTGTACACGACCAGCGCTGCCGCAAGTCCGGCCACCATCGCGATCACAGTCAACGACGGGAGGGTTCCCCACCCTGTCATGGCACTGAGCCCGCGGCCAAGGAAGGGGAAGAGCGCATAGAAAGCCCACGCGTTTTCCTTGACTACTCCGTTTTGGTCAACGGGAAGCTCACTGGGGTAGCCGGACTCTGCTGCCTGCTGGTACCAGCGGCCATCCCAGATCGTGATGAAGCTCCAGTAGTCGGGAGCAGGCGGGAACCAGGGATTGGTGCCTTGGTGCACCGCAGCCGCCATGAAGATGCAGGCACTGACGAGCCGGGCGGCGACGAAGACCGCTGAAACCTGCAGCCACCACGGCCACTGTCCCATGCGTGCGGCCGCCCGCGACAACGCGCCGGTGATCAGGGGCACCGGGCCTTCGGTGGATGGCGCGGCAGGGACCGGCGCGGTCACGGTGCCAAGTGGCCGGCGTCGCTTTCCCCGGCCCGGGAGGATGGCTGTGAACCGGAGCGTGGGTGGGCGGAAAGACGTTGGATTTCGCGGTCCTTCGCTTCCAGCTGGTCCTTGAGCTCGTCGAGGACCTGGTCCACCTGGTCCATCCGGTAACCCCGCAGGCCCAAACCGAACCTCAAGGCATCGACGTCGGCTGCCGTCGCGTCAGCCGGCAGGAGGACGGGAGGCAGGTTGGGGACGGGCTCATCAAGGCCTGCGCCCATCCTGCCTCCGCGCACGAGTCCCGCACCCAGATACAGGGCAGCTCCAATGAGGACGACCGCGAGGAAAACGAGGAAAAAGCTCACAGCCACCATCGTGCCAGATAGCCGGCCCTATTCCGGCCGCTGCTCCCCGGTCGGGCTCGGAAGGGGCGCTCCATGCAGCACGCGGTGGACGGCGTCGGCGGGGTCGTCCACCAACTGGATGAGGTCGAGGTCTTTCTCGGAAACCATTCCCTCGGCCACCAGGGTGTCGCGGATCCATTCGATCATGGGTCCCCAGAAACGGACGCCCAACAGGACGATCGGGAACGACGTGACCTTGCGTGTCTGCACCAGGACCATGGCCTCGAACAGCTCGTCAAGGGTACCCAGCCCGCCGGGGAGGACCACGAAGCCCTGGGCGTACTTGACGAACATGGTCTTCCGGGCGAAGAAGTACCGGAAGTTGATGCCCAGGTCCACCCACGGGTTCAGGCCCTGTTCGAACGGCAACTCAATGCCAAGTCCCACGGACACGCCGTTGCCCTCCACAGCGCCCTTGTTGGCAGCCTCCATGGAGCCCGGCCCGCCACCGGTAATGACGGCGACACCGGCTTCTGCGAGCTTGCGTCCCACATCGACGGCCATGTCGTAGTACTCCGTACCGGGCCGCGTCCGGGCGGAACCGAACACGCTCACCGCAGGGCCCAGGTCCGCCAACGCACCAAAGCCCTCCACGAACTCGCTTTGGATCCGCAGGACGCGCCAGGGGTCGGTGTGGATGAATTGGCCGGCGCCCTTTGAATCGAGCAAATGCTGGTCCGACATTCCCGCATCCGCCTGTTTGCGCCGAAGCTCCAAGGGGCCTTTGTGCTTGGCCGGTGCAATGTCCGACGGAAGGGGCACAGTGCCGCCTGACCTTCCATTGGCATCCGGATGGGGAACTGGGTGCTGGCTGATGCTCATTGCCCAAGGCTAGCGTGCATGGGCGCGTACGCTGCCCCAGCGACCCGGTTCTTGCATTGCAGTTGCGGTACGGGTCCGGGAAGCAGGTTTCTGTTCAGTCACGATCTTGGAGAACTTGCCGTGACCGTGGTCATAATTGCATCTTTGTTCGCTAGATTCGTCGTATGACTACTCATGTGTCCGGCGATGCTCTCGTCTCCCTGAATGGCGTCAACAAACACTACGGTCAATTGCACGTCCTCAAAGACATCAACCTTCAGGTCAAGAAGGGCGAAGTCGTGGTGGTCATCGGACCCTCGGGTTCCGGCAAGTCCACCCTGTGCCGTGCGATCAACCGTCTTGAAACGATCGACGACGGCGAGATCGCGATCGATGGGAAGAAGCTCCCCGAGGAAGGCAAGGAACTCGCGCACCTACGCGCCGATGTCGGGATGGTCTTCCAGTCCTTCAACCTGTTCGCCCACAAGACGATCCTGGAGAACGTCACCCTGGGGCCGATCAAGGTCAAAGGCGTTGCCAAGGGAACTGCTGAACGCGAGGCCATGGCCCTCCTGGAACGCGTAGGCGTTGGCCACCAGGCTCCCAAGCTCCCCGCGCAGCTCTCGGGCGGACAGCAGCAGCGTGTTGCGATCGCCCGGGCGCTGGCCATGAAGCCCAAGGTCATGCTGTTCGATGAGCCGACCTCGGCACTGGACCCGGAAATGATCAATGAGGTCCTGGACGTCATGATCCAACTGGCCAAGGAAGGCATGACCATGATCGTGGTCACCCACGAGATGGGTTTTGCCCGCAAGGCAGCCGACCGCGTGGTGTTCATGGCCGACGGCCAGATCGTCGAAGATGCCGCTCCCGAGGAGTTCTTCACGAACCCCCGGAGCAACCGTGCCAAGGACTTCCTGTCCAAGCTTCTGACCCACTAGTCCTCCCAGGCCCACATCCAGGCCCCCAGGCCGGCACCCAGGCCGCAAGGACCGCACCCAGGCCGTAAAGCGGCCCATCAATGAAAGGAATGTCATGAAGGCTTTTATCACCCGGAGGAAGTCTCTCCTGGTTGCCGCAACCGCAGCCCTCGCTCTCTCCCTGAGCGCCTGCGGTGGCGGAGGCAGCTCAACCACTCCCCCTGTTGCGACGCCGACGTTCGAAGCCGGCACCACCATGGAAAAGCTGAGCAAGGCCCAGAAGATCACCATCGGCACCAAGTTCGACCAGCCGCTCTTCGGCCAGAAGGGCCTGGACGGCAAGCCGGTCGGTTTCGACGTTGAAATCGGCAAGGCCATCGCCGCCAAGCTGGGTATCCCGGCGGACAAGATCGAGTGGGTTGAGACGGTCTCACAGAACCGCGAACCGTTCATCGAGCAGAGCCGCGTGGACATCGTGATCGCTACGTACACCATCAACGACGCCCGCAAGGAAAAAGTCTCCTTCGCAGGACCGTACTACGAAGCCGGCCAGGCATTGCTGGTGAACAAGGACGACAACTCCATCACCAAGCCCGAGGACGTCCAGGGCAAGAAGGTCTGCTCCGTCACCGGCTCCACCCCGGCCAAGACGATTGTTGAGAAGTACGGCGCCGAGCTTGTTCCCGCCGCCAACTACACCGCTTGCCTGGAGCCGCTGCGCAACAAGCAGGTTGTTGCCGTGACCACTGACAACGTGATCCTCGCCGGTTACGTGGACAAGGAACCGGACGCCTTCAAGCTCGCTTCGGACGAAACCTTCACCAAGGAGCCCTACGGTATCGGTCTCAAGAAGGACGACACCGTCTTCCGTAACTGGATCAACGACCAGCTGGAAGCTTTCGCCAAGGACGACACCTACAAGAAGGCCTGGGAAGCTACTGCTGGAAAGGTCATCAAGACCGCTCCCGAGCTCCCCACCATCGACCGTTACTAGTCGCCAATCCTGTTGCTGCCGCCGTCCGGGAAGACCGGTCGGCGGCAGTTTCCGGACCCAGGACCCTGTTCCTTGATTAGCTGCAGCCGAAGGAAGCCATGGACGCCGTCATTGAAAGCCTCCCCCAATATTGGGACGGATTTCTCCGTACCCTGTACCTCTCCCTGATTTCGGGGCTCATTGCCCTGATCCTCGGGACCCTCCTGGCGGCCATGCGGGTGTCTCCCGTCGCTGCCCTCCGCGGCTTCAGCATGTTTTATGTGGAAGTCGCCCGAAACACGCCCCTCACCATCATCTTCTTCTTCTCCGCCGTGGTCCTTCCCCGGCTTGGCGTGAAGTTTGACCAATTTGAAGTCGCCGCGATCATCGCCCTGAGCAGCTACACCGCTGCGTTTGTCGCCGAGGCAGTCCGCTCCGGCGTCAACAGCGTCCCGGTTGGCCAGGCGGAAGCCGCACGAAGCATCGGCATGACCTTCACCCAGGTCCTGGGCTTCATTGTTCTTCCCCAGGCACTCCGGACGGTTGTACCGCCGCTGATCAACATCGTGATCGCCCTGGTCAAGAACTCGTCCGTTGCAGGCGCATTCTTCGTGCTCGAACTCTTCGGCTACGGCCGGCAGCTGTCCAACGACTACGGAGACAAAGTGCTCTGGGTCCTGCTGGGCGTTGCGTTCTTCTACCTGCTGATCACGGTGCCCTTGGGCCTGCTGGCGCACTTTGTCGAACGAAAGGTGGCGATTGCCCGATGACTTCGGTCCTGTACGACGTCCCCGGGCCCAAGGCCCGCCTGTACTCGCTCCTCGGTTCCGTCGCCGGCATCATCATCATCGTGGCCGTCCTGGCCATTGCGGTGCTGACGCTGGCCCAGCAGGGCATCTTCGACGCCGACCGCTGGGAGATCTTCTACGGTTCCATGGCACCGGACGTGTGGAGCCTGATCGGGCAGGGAATTCTGTCCACGCTGGCTGCAGCAGCGGTTGCCGCGATCATCGCCTTCCCGCTCGGTATCGCCCTCTGCCTCCTCCGGATTTCCCTCATCGCATGGATCCGGGTGCCCACGCAGGTGGTCCTTGAGTTCCTCCGCGGCATGCCCGTGGTCCTCATGATGCTGTTCGTGCTGCTGGTTTTCGCCACCGGGCAGTTCACCGCCGTCGTGGCCGGCCTGGTGCTCTACAACGCTGCCATCTTCGCCGAGATCCTCCGGGCAGGCATCCAGTCCCTGCCCAAGGGCCAGCGCGAGGCCGGCCTTGCGATCGGCCTGCGGAGCTTCCAGTCACGCATGATCATCGAGTTCCCGCAGGCTGTCCGCCGAATGCTCCCATCCCTGGTGGCACAGCTGGTGGTGCTGCTCAAGGACACGTCGCTCGGCTATATCGTGGGCTACGAGGAACTCCTGCGGAAGATCCAGATCATGGCCGACTTCCTGGGCCCGGATTTCCTCTTCCCGGCATTCTTCGTCGGTGCCGCGATCTACATCCTGATCAACCTGTCCGTTTCCCGGATTGCCATCTGGATCGAACGCCGCGGCTCGAAGAAGGCCGCCGGCGGTGTGGCGTCCGCCGTCAAAACGGTTGATCTCGACGTGAACGCTCCAGCCGGGGCCGACAACAAGAACATCCAGAATCCTGACAAGAAGTAGTCAGCACCAACAAACCCATAAAGAAGGTCCGCAGCCAACCGGCTGCGGACCTTCTTGGTGTTCGGGGAGGGCCTACCGCCCCAGCCACGTCCGGAGTGCACGAAGGCACTCACGGATGGCATCGGCGTCGACGTGTTCATTGTCCTTGTGCGCCAGCAGAGGATCGCCGGGTCCGAAGTTCACCGCCGGGATGCCCAGTTCGCTGAAGCGCGCGACGTCGGTCCAACCGTATTTGGGCTTGGGCTCGGCACCCACGGCGGCTACGAAGGACGCGGCAGCAGGGTGGTTCAGTCCCGGACGCGCGCCGGCTGCTGAGTCGGTGCGCACTACGTCGAAACCCTCAAGAAGACCGCGGACATGTGCCTCTGCCTGGTCGGGTGTCTTGTCCGGGGCGAACCGGTAGTTGATCTCCACCACGCACCGGTCCGGTATGACGTTGCCCGCTGTTCCGCCCTTGATCTTCACGGCGTTGAGGCTCTCGCGGTAGTCCAGGCCGTCCACGTTTACTGTCTGTGGCTCATAGGCAGCCAGCCGGGCAAGGATCGGCGCCGCGGCATGGATTGCGTTGACACCCATCCATGCCCGGGCTGAGTGGGCGGTTTCCCCGATGGTGGTGGCCTCGAACCGGCTGGTGCCGTTGCAGCCACCTTCCACTGTGCCGTGGGTGGGTTCGAGGAGGATGGCGAAGTCGCCGTCCAGGAGTTCCCTGTGGTTGCGGACCAGACGGCCCAGCCCGCTCTTCACCGCTTCCACTTCCTCGTGGTCGTAGAAGACGAAGGTGACGTCCTTGTCCGGCGGGGTTCCGCCGTCGAACAGTGTTGCCGCCAGTGCCAGCTGCACGGCGACGCCGCCCTTCATGTCCGTGGTCCCGCGCCCGTAGAGGACGCCCTCACCGGGAACGCCCGATTCCCAGGTTGCCGGCACAGTCCCGAGCGACCCTTCAACGGTGGGCAAGGGCACGGTATCCAGGTGGCCGGCCAGGATGACACGCTCCGGCAGGCCAAGCTCCGTCCGTGCGATGATCGCGTCGCCATCGCGGACCACCGTGTACTGGGGTACGGCCCGCAGTGCCGCTTCGACGGCGTCGGCGAGCACGGTCTCTTTGCCGGACACAGAGTTGATGTCAATGAGCGCGGCAGTCAGCTGCGCGACGTCCTGGCGCAGGTCAAGGAGCAGGGGTGCTGGATTCAGGGTCACCCCTCCACCTTAACTGCCGCGGCGCCCGGACGTCCGCCGGGAATGCGACCTCCACGTTATGGAACGGGTTTCAGCCGGGCAGCAGGCGCTGGATACACTGGGCGCATGACTGAAACTGCTTCCTCTGCTGTGCCCGCAAACGCCACCGTAAACGACCGAACGGCCTACGGATTCGGCCTCGCCACCATCGCCACCTCCGCCTCCGGGGAAGCAACCGTACTTGACGTCTGGTATCCCGCACCGTCGCTGGGTGCCGCCGCCGGGTCTCTCCGCGACGTTGAGAACGCCGACCCTGCGCTGACGGCCCTCGCCGAAGAAGGCAAGGATGCGGACCGCGGAACCGAGCAGAAGGTAGTCTTCGCCCAGATCGACCTCGACGCTGCCCCGGCGGACACCGCCGACGCCTACCTGCGCCTGCACCTCCTGTCACACCGGCTGGTCACGCCGAACAGCATCAACCTGGACGGCATCTTCGGCAAGCTCCCCAACGTCGTGTGGACCAACTTCGGCCCCGCCGCGGTGGAGGGCTTCGAACTCACCCGTGCACGCCTGCGCAAGCGCGGCAACGTGGTGGTGTACGGAGTGGACAAGTTCCCCCGCATGGTGGACTACGTGGTCCCCACCGGCGTGCGGATTGCCGACGCCGACCGCGTCCGCCTGGGTGCCCACCTCGCCGAGGGCACCACGGTCATGCACGAAGGCTTCGTCAACTTCAACGCCGGCACCCTCGGCACCTCCATGGTGGAAGGCCGCATCTCTGCCGGCGTCGTGGCAGGCGATGGCACCGACGTTGGTGGCGGTGCTTCGATCATGGGCACCCTGTCCGGCGGCGGCAAGGAAAAGATCTCCCTGGGACGGCGGGTGCTGCTAGGCGCCAACTCCGGCGTTGGCATCAGCATCGGCGATGACTCCGTGGTTGAGGCCGGCCTGTACGTGACGGCAGGAACCCGTGTCCGCGTTCCCGGCCCCAAGGACGAGAACGGCGAAGACACCACCAGGATCGTCAAGGCCGTTGAACTCTCGGGCGTGCCGAACCTCCTGTTCCGCCGCAACTCCACCACCGGTGGCGTGGAAGTGCTGCCCCGCCAGGGCCAGACCGTTGAACTCAACGAGGCCCTGCACGCCAACTAGCTGGAGAAAACCCATGCGCCGGTTCCGTCGCGCGGTTGTCGCGGTACTGGCCTTGGCCCTCGTGGCCGGCGCCATCTATGCGGTGGTTGCCGTACTGCAGCGCTCCGAGACCCTGGTCCCGGAGCGCTGCGTCGCTGTTGCCGGCGCCGGCAGCCATGAACTCGCCACGGACCAGGCCGCCAACGCTTCCCTGATCTCAGCCATCTCCGTGCGTCGGGGAATGCCGCCCCGGGCAGCCAGCATCGCCCTGGCCACCGCCATGCAGGAGTCACGCCTGCGGAACATCAACTACGGGGACCAGGCCGGACCCGATTCCCGTGGGCTCTTCCAGCAACGGCCCTCGCAGGGCTGGGGCACCGAAGCCCAGGTCATGGACCCCGTCTACGCAAGCAACGCTTTCTACGACGGCCTGATCAAAGTGCAGGGCTACGAAACCATGGAGATCACCCAGGCTGCACAGGCTGTCCAACGGTCTGCCTTTCCCCGCGCCTATGCACAGCACGAGGACATGGGCCGGGCGTTCGCTTCCGCCCTCACCGGACACTCTGAGGCTTCCCTGACGTGCGAACTGCGCATGCCGGACGCTGCAGGCGACCCTGCCGCCGTCGTTGATGAACTGACGACGGCGTTCGGCACCCAGGCTCCCACCGTCCAGGGCCGCTCGGTGCGGCTGGAACTCAGCGGTACCCAGGCGTGGGCCATAGGCCACTGGGCCGTGGCCAACGCCAAGGCCCTTGCCATCACCCAAGTGGACGTGGCGGGCCAAACGTGGAACCGGGAGAAGCGCAACGGATGGGCCGGGTCGGCAGCACCGGCCGACGCGGTCACCATCACGGTGGCCGCCCCCGCCACGTGAGCAGCGGGAATCAGGCGAGGAGTTCCACCACGGGCTGGACGTAGCTCCGGAACACGTCCGGCTGGGACAGCAGCCGGTGGCTCATGATCATCGTATTGGGATCCAGGTACCAGGCCCGCGGTTCGTTGAGGGGCAATTCGATGATGGTGAGATCGAAATCGCGGGAGCCCCGCCCGACTTCCATCAGCCGGTCCTCCACCATCTCGTTGAGGACGCTGGTCAGCCCGTTGGCTTCACGCGCGGCTTCCAGGTCGGCATATTCGTCAATCCTGTCCGTAGCCCATCCCAGGGCAGCACCGAAGTGGGCCTGCAACACCCGCTGAAGGGCCGGGGAGTTCCCGAAGGCCTTGAAACTCGGTGGCGACAAATCGATCGCGGGGTCCGGATAGGACTTCACCAGCTTTTCCCACCAAGCCTCCCACTCGGTTTTCAAGGCACTGAGTCCCCCGACATCGGAGGTCAGGTGGCTGTGGTCCGCATGCCGCACCTTGGGCGAAGCATGGGACAGTTGGGGTTTTCCGGCTCCGTCGAGTCCTGCAACATCACGCAGATACAGCGCAATGAGCATCGGCCCGGAGGTGTCCATGGTGATGCGCCACCCCGGGCCGCCTGACTTATGCATCCGAAGTCCTCCCCTGGCAGGTTCCCGACATCTCCCAGTCTATTCCGGAAGCGTCGCGACGTTAACGGCGCAGGGCACTCTTCGGAACGTCAGGCCGGAAGGGCCTCGAAGGCTTTGAGATGGGCTGTCAGGACGTCGCTGCACATCTGCGCCGTCATCCATTCAGGGTGAAGCAACGCATGCATGCACAGTCCGTCCAGGGTCGCCAGGAGCCGTTCGGCTTCAGTCACCAGGACCTGCTGGTCGGTCGCCTGACCGGGACTCAACTCCACCACCAGTCGTCCCACCAGGGCCGCAACGGTCCTGTGGCTCCGTTCGGACTCCTCCGACAGCACCGGCTTGATGCGGGCAGCGTTCCGGAACGCCATCCACACACAGGCATCAACCGCGAGTTCCTCGTCCAACGGAAGAAGCTGCCCCAGCATGTTCAGGACGGCCGCGTCATGGTCAGGGCTTCCGGGCCGCTGGTGCACCACTGCCTGCAGTGCCTCCTCGAGGCGTGCGGCGATCCGGTCGATGACCGCTGCGAAGGAAAAGACCAGGAGCTCGTCGCTGCTGGAGAAGTAGTGCCGCACCGAGCCCACGGCCAGGCCGGCTTCGTCGGCCACTTCCCGGAGGGATGCCCGCTCCAGGCCGTCGCTGGCAATGATGCGAAACACGGCGTGGACAACTTCCTGGCGCCGGGCTTCGGCATCAACAATTTTGGGCACCAGTATTTTCTAGCACGAACGTGCTTCAATACCGCTCACACTGAGCGGCGAGCCCCCACTTTCGGATAGCGTAGAGACCATGAAAATTCTCGTCACGGGTGGCACCGGCTATATCGGCTCGCACACCGTACTGTCCCTCCAGGAAGCCGGCCACGACGTTGTCGTCCTCGACAACCTCGCGAACTCGAGCGAGGAATCCCTGCGCAGGGTCTCCGAACTCACCGGCCGGACCGCGGCGTTCCACAATGTGGACCTGGTGGACGAGCCCGCCGTCGAGGCAGTGTTCGACCAGCACCAGATCGACGCCGTCATCCACTTTGCAGGGCTCAAGGCCGTGGGCGAATCGGTCCGGAAGCCGCTGGCGTACTACTACAACAACATCGTGGGTACCCTGAACCTGCTCCGGGCCATGGACAAGCACGACGTCCGCTCCATCGTCTTCAGCTCCTCCGCCACCGTGTACGGCGAGCACAACCCGATCCCCTACATCGAGAAGATGGAGATCGGTGCCAACAACCCGTATGGCCGCACCAAGGAACAGATCGAGGACATCCTCTCCGACCTTGGCAACGCCGACGACCGCTGGCATATAGCACTCCTGCGCTACTTCAACCCGGTGGGCGCACACCCATCGGGCCGCATCGGCGAGGATCCCCAGGGCATCCCGAACAACCTGGTTCCGTTCATCGCCCAGGTGGCTGTTGGCCGTCGCGAGAAGCTCATGGTCTTCGGCGGCGATTATGACACCCCTGACGGTACGGCGCAGCGCGATTACATCCACGTGGTGGACCTTGCCGAAGGCCACGTCGCGGCCTTGAACTTCATCGCCACCCGCCCAGGTGTCCGGCGCTGGAACCTCGGTTCCGGCAAGGGTTCGTCCGTGCTGGAAGTCCTGCGGTCCTTCGAAAAGGCCGTGGGCCAGCCCATCCCCTACGAGATCACCGGCCGCCGTGCGGGAGACCTTCCGGCTTTCTGGGCTGACGCCTCGTCCGCCCTGGCCGACCTCGGCTGGTCCACCACCAAGACCGTGGACCAGATGTGCGAGGACCACTGGCGCTGGCAAAAGAACAACCCCTATGGCTACAACGCAGCCCAACCAGCTGCCGTGAACAACGCCTAAGCGAGCACGCCCAGGCGATTAACGACGGCGGCCGCCCCCCCCCGGGCGGGGGGGGGGGGGGCCGCGGGGGGGGGGGGGGGTGGGGCGGGGGCGGGCGGGGGGGTGGGGGCGCGCGC